>CAZXZX010000218.1:0-4134 GCA_964645445.1 uncultured Gaiellales bacterium | reverse complement strand
ACCGCCCCACTCGCCGGCCTGTACGACGTCGTCACCGAGGAGACGGCGCATGCGACCGTCGAACGCGCGTGGGAGCTCGGAGTGCGGACGTTCGACACCGCGCCCTACTACGGATCCGGGCTCGCCGAGCGGAGGCTCGGGACCGCACTTCGAAACAAGCCGCGCGACGAGTTCACCCTCTCGACCAAGGTCGGCCGCCTCCTGCGGCCGGACGCAACGGGGTGGGACGGCGCGTACTTCGACTTCTCGTACGACGCTGCGCTCCGCTCACTCGACGAGAGCCTCGCGCGCCTCGGCCTCGACCGCGTGGACGTCGCGCTCATCCACGACCCGGACGACCACTACGACGAAGCGATCACGGGTGCCTTCCGCGCGCTGGCGCGGCTACGCAACGAGGGCGTCGTTCGCTCGATCGGCGTGGGCATGAACCAGACCGGGATGCTCTGCCGCTTCGCGCGCGAGGCCGATCCCGACTGCTTCCTGGTGGCCGGCCGTTACACGGTGCTCGACCGCAGCGCGGAGAGCGAGCTCCTGCCGCTTTGTGAGGAACGCGGGATCGACGTGATCGCGGGCGGCGTGCTCAACAGCGGCGTGCTCGCCGGCGGCGACACCTTTGACTACGAGACCGCTGCACCGGAGGTCTTGGCGCACGTCCACGAGCTGCGCGATACCTGCGCCCGCCACGGCGTGCCGCTGCAGGCGGCGGCTGTTCAGTTCCCGGCGCGCCACCCAGCCGTCACTTCCGTGCTCGTCGGGTGCCGAACGCCGCAGGAGGTCGCCGAGGACGTCCACCTGTTCGAGCGCGAGATCCCGCAGGCGCTGTGGGACGAGCTCGCGTGATCGTCGACGCGCACCAGCACTTTTGGGATCCGTCGCGAGCGGACTACCCCTGGATGACCGACGAGCTGCGGCGCCGGTACGCCCCCGAGGACCTCGAGCCGCTGCTCGCCGAGCACGGGGTGACGGGAACGGTCGTCGTGCAGGCGCGCCACTCGCTGGACGAGACGCGCGAGCTGCTGGAGATCGCCGCCTCGAAGCCGTTCGTCCTCGGCGTCGTCGGCTGGGTCGACCTCACCGGCAGCATCGCGTCGCAGCTGGGCGAGCTCGAAGGCACGCTCGTCGGTGTCAGACACCAGGTCCACGACGAGCCCGACGCGGCGTGGCTCCTTCGCGACGACGTGCAGCGTGGACTCGCCGAGGTCGGCGCGGCGGGACTCGCGTACGACCTCCTCGTGCGGCCGCGCGAGCTGCCGACCGCCGTCGAGGCAGCGCGGCGGAATCCCGGCACGAAGTTCGTGCTCGACCACGTCGCCAAGCGGCCGCGAGACGACGGCGCCTGGGCGGAGGGCGTGGCTGCGCTCGCCGAGCTGCCGAACGTGGCGTGCAAGCTCTCCGGCCTCTTCACCGAGTTCGATCCCGAGGGAACCGTCGAGCGCGCGCTTGCGTGGTTCGGCTCGGAGCGCTGCATGTTCGGCTCGGACTGGCCGGTCTGGCCGGGCTACGGAGGGGCGGTCGCGCTCGTCGGCGACGACGAGGACGTCCTCGCGAGAACGGCGATCCGAACGTACGGGCTCGAGGTGGGGTGATGCGCGTGCAGCTCTTCGCCACATGCCTCGGCGATCTCCTGTTTCCAACCGCCGTCGCCGATGCAGAGACGCTGCTCCGAGCCGCGGGCTGCGAGGTCGACTTCCCGCGCGGACAGACCTGTTGCGGGCAGCCTGCGTTCAATGCCGGTCACCGCCGCGCCGCCGATCGGCTCGCGCGCAGCTTCGCTCGCGCCTTCGACCCCGCCCTGCCGATCGTGTGCCCGTCGGGGTCGTGCGCATCGATGGTCGCGCACCGGATGCCCGTCGGCTACGACGTGTGGGAGCTCTCGTCGCTCCTCGACCATCTCGGCGCGGCGCCACCCGCGCGCAACGACGGGCTTCGACTCGCGTACCACTCGTCGTGCCATCTCCTGCGCGAGCTCGGCGTGGACGAGGCCCCGCGCCGCCTGCTCGAGGCGACCGGCGCGGAGCTCGTGCCACTCGCGCGGCCCGACCTGTGCTGCGGCTTCGGCGGGACGTTCTCGGTCCGCCATCCGGAGGTCTCGCTCGCGATGGCGGACGACAAGCTGGCCGACGGCGCGCGGGCGGATGCGCTCGTCACCGCTGACCCGGGGTGCCTCATGCACCTGCAGGCGCGCGGGGCGAAGACCGCCTCCGTGCGTGTCGTCCACCTCGCGACCGCACTTGCACGGGGAGCGGCATGAGCTTCGACGTCCTCGACGAGCATCGCCTCGCGGCCACCGACGCGGCCACGCTGCGGCTCATGACGGGCCGCGTGAACGCGTGGGCGCAGCTCGACGACGTCGAAGCGCTCCGCGATCGCGCGCACGACATCCGCATGGAGGCGATCGACGACCTCGAGGCGTACCTCGAACAGTTCGTCGCAGCGCTCGAGGACGCGGGCGGGGTTGCGCACGTCTGTGCGACCGCCGAGCAGGCACGCGCGACCGTCGCGCACATCTGCGTGGCTGCGAACGCGAAGCTCGCCGCAAAGTCGAAGTCGATGTTGAGCGAGGAGATCGAGCTGAACGCCGCGCTCGAGGCTGTCGGCGTCGAGGTGGTCGAGACCGATCTCGGAGAGTACATCCTCCAGCTCGCCGGCGAGCACCCCGTCCACATCATCGCGCCCGCGATCGAGAAGACGGCGGCAGACGTTGCCGAGCTTCTCTCAGCGGTCGACGGTGCACCGGTCGAGCCAGAGCTCGACGCGCTCGCGCGCGCGGCGCGACGGCAGCTCCGCCGCGTATTCGAGAGCGCCGACGTCGGCATCACCGGTGCCAACTTCGCCGTGTGCGAGACAGGCTCGATCTGCCTCGTGACGAACGAGGGCAACGGCGGGCTCGTCACCGCGCTCCCGCGCGTCCATGTCGCCCTGCTCGGGATCGAGCGGCTCGTTCCGACACTCGACGATCTCTCCGTCCTCATCCAACTGCTTGCGCGAAGCGGGACGGGGCAGACCCTGACGACGTACACACGCCTCCTCACGGGGCCGCGCCGTGCGGACGAGGAGGACGGGCCGGAGAGCATGCACGTCGTGATCGTCGACAACGGCCGCACCGCAATCGGCCGCGGCCGCTACAAGGAGATGCTCGCCTGCATCCGCTGCGGCGCGTGCCTGAACGTGTGCCCCGTGTACCGCAAATCCGGCGGCGGCGCGTACAGCCCGGTCTACTCCGGCCCGATGGGTGCGGTGCTCGTCCCCCTCCTGCGCGGCCTCGACCGCGAGCCGGGGCTACCGCACGCGTCGTCGCTGTGCGGCGCGTGCACGGCCGCGTGCCCGGTCAAGATCCCGCTCCACGAGCTGCTCCTCGACCTTCGCCGCGACCTCGTCGGCGAGGGTATCGCGTCGCGCGGCGAACGGATCGGGTTCACCGTGTGGTCGCTGCTGTGGTCGCGGCCGTGGCTCTACCGCCTCTCGACGGCGCTCGCGCGCGTCGGACGACCGCTCGGGACGTTCGCGGGGCCGGGCCGAGTGTGGTCGCAAGGGCGGGTGCTCCCTGCGCTTGCTCGTCGGCGCTTTCGGGACACGCGGTGAGCGAGCTCGTCCAGACCTTCGTGCAGAACGCTTCCGCCGCCGGATTCCTCGTGCACCGCGAGGACGCGCCCGCATTCCCGGGTGCAGGAGTCTCGCGCGCCGCGTACGGCATCGCCTCGACCGGCAGCGTCGTCCTCGCCGCTTCGGCGGACGAGCCGCGCTCCCGTCATCTCCTTCCCGACGTGCACGTGTCGCTGTTGCGCGAGGATGCGATCGTGCCCGACCTCGCCGCCCTCTTCGCCGCCCTCGGCGGGCGGCTGCCGAGCGCGCTTGCGATCGTCACGGGGCCGAGCCGCAGCGCGGACATCGAGCAGCGCCTCGTCGTCGGCGTCCACGGCCCCGCCGAGGTGCACGTCGTGCTGGAGCGCGCATGAAGATCGTCTGCGTCGGGATAAACAACGCCGACCCTGCGCGCGAGGTCGACCACGCGCTCCCGGAGAAGCCGCTCCTCTTTGCGAAGTGGCAGAGCGCGGTGATCGCGTCGGGAGAGCCGATCGTCATCCCGCCGGGCGTCGAGCAGGTCGACTACGAAGCCGAGCTGGCGGCCGTCAT
>CAZXZX010000217.1:0-4114 GCA_964645445.1 uncultured Gaiellales bacterium | reverse complement strand
CTCATGGAGACGCACCCCCTCGAATCGGTCCGCAACAACGTCGTCGGCACGCGCATCGTCGCAGAGCTCTCAGTCGAGTTCGGCGTCGATCGCTTCGTCCTCATCTCCACCGACAAGGCGGTCAACCCGAAGACCGTCATGGGCCAGTCGAAGGCGCTGTGCGAGTGGATCGTCGAGTCGTTGGGCCATCGCCGAGACGTGCCGACGCGCTTCGTCGCGGTTCGCTTCGGCAACGTGCTCAACTCGTCCGGCTCCGTCATCCCGACGTTCCGTCGCCAGATCGAGCGCGGCGGCCCGGTGACGGTGACGCATCCGGAGATGACGCGCTTCTTCATGACCATACCCGAGGCGGTGTCCCTCGTCGTGCAGGCCGGCGCGATCGGGGGCCGCGGCCAGATCTTCGTGCTGGACATGGGCGAGCCGGTGAAGATCGTCGATCTCGCGACGAACATGGTTCGCCTCTCCGGGCACGAGCCGCGGATGCCGGGCGATGCGCAGGCCGGCCCGCGCGACGTGCGCATCGTGTTCACGGGGTCGCGTCCCGGCGAGAAGATCCACGAGGAGCTGTGGAGCGGCGACGAGTCTGTCGGCGAGACCGAGCACCCGAAGATCAAACGGCTGTCGCGCCCGCCCATCGACGAAGCGTGGCTGAACGGGCAGCTGAGCGAGCTCGAGGAGCTCGCCGACCAGGGCGACACGCTCGAGGTGGTGGGCAAGCTCACCGCGATCGTGCGCGAGCCGAAGCGTGAGTCTCTGTCCGCTACGGGACCAGCGGCGGACCTCCCACGCACCGGAGCGTCACCGCAAACGGCAGCCGAATCGTCGCCGTCCGCGTGAAGATCGACAGGTAGCGGTAGCGCAGTCGCAGGCCGTCGACGTAGACGTCGGGCGATGCGGCGGTCGCCCCCGCGCAGCGGAGGCTGAAGCGGACGACGACGATGGCGCCGTCGTGCGGGTCGATGCGCAGCTGCTGGAAGGGGACGAGCTCCCCCGGGTCGGCGCTCGCGGTCGCCGACGTCGTCGCCAGGAGCTCGGTGGCGCCGAGCCACGGCGGCGTCCGTGGAGCCGTGCGCTCGAGCCCGATCACGGTGACCGCGAAGCGGCCGCTGTTGTGCAGCGTGAACGCGGTGTCGAACGTGCGGCGACGTCGCAACGTCGGAAAGAACACCGGTTTGCCCCCGGATCCCGGCACGGGCTGCACGTCGGTGCCGAGGCCCGGCCCGGGCGCGTAGTCGCTGTCGACCGCGCGTAGAGGGGCGTACGAGCCGAGCCAGAGCCACAGCCCCGCCGCTGCGACCGCGATGACGAAGAGTGCGCTCGCGGTGACCATGCCCGCGGTGCGAAATGGGTGGCGCGCCACGACTCGGATTGTGTCAGCGCAACGCGGAGAGCAGCAGCTCGAGCATGAGCGACGGATCCCGGCGCACGCGATCGGAGCCGGTGCCGCGATCGCGCTTGGCGAGGTCCAGCGCACGCGGGTCGGTGAGCGGCTTGAGGCGACCCTCGCGGATGAGCGCCTCGTCGACGCCGCCGAGCCGGCCGCCGTACGTCGTGTAGACGGGGATGCCGAGCGCCGCCGCCTCGCGGTTCATCGTCCCGCCGGCGGAAACGACGACGTCGGCGAGCGCGATGAGGCTTTGCGCGTCCACCGCCTCCTGGGGGAGGATCACCGACGGCAGTGCGAGGCTGCGCACGTATTCCCGCTGCTCCCCCGTGCGCGGGAGGACGAACGCGTGCACGTCCTCGAGCCGCCCGAGATGCTCGAGCGTCATGGGGAAGAGGGGGTTGGAGTGCCGGTGGTAAAGCGAGACGTCGGGCGGTGGGCGGAGCACGACGAGCACCCGTGTGGGATCTACGCCGAAGCGGTCGAGCAGCGACGTGTCCGGCTCGAAGTCGGCGAGATAGTACTCCTCCTTCAGGCCCGGATATTGGACGAGCTTCGGCGGCCGGACCCCGTACTTCGTCAGGCGGTCGGGCGGGATCGTCTCGGGGACGACGACCTTCGTCGCCGCGCGGCAGCCGAGCTGGTGCTGGAGGGTGGCGAACTCGTAGTCGAACGTGTCCGAGCTCGGGATGCCGAGCCGCCGCGCGGTGAGGCACAGCTCGTGCGATCCGTGCGCCAGCGCGACGTCGAAGCCGCGGTGCCTCGCCCAGCGGTGGAGCGATTCGAGGCGGCCGGCCATCCGCCGCGCCTTCTGGAACCGCGAGCGTCCGCCGTGCTTTCCGATCACCTCGGCGCCGAGCCCGTGCAGCTCGAGGAGCTGCAAGGTCTGGGCATAGTCACGGGCGGTGATCTCCACCTCGTCGCCACGCCCGCGCATGATCTCGATCAGCGGCCTGAAGACGAGCACGTGCGCGCTTGCCGTCATGTCGATCCAGACCCTCATAGGAGCAGCGACTCCATGCGCGCGGAGCGGATCAACGGCGGCGGCTGTTCGACGTGGTGCTCGTACCAGAGCGTGAACGCGAGCAGTCCCCACAGCAGACGGCTGTTGTCGACGCGACGTGCGACGTGGTCGTCGAGCAGCCGCGTCACGGGCTGCGGGCGGAAGAAGCCCTGGCGCCCGAGCGTCTCGGCGGAGAGCGTCCGACGCGCGAACGGCTCCAGCTCGCCGCGGAGCCACGCGGCGGCCGGTATGGAGAAGCCGCGCTTGCGCCCGTGCACGACCTCGCGCGGCAGCAGCGGCTCCGCCGCCTTGCGCAGCAGCACCTTCTTCGAGAGGCCGCGGACGCGGTGCCTGCGCGGAAGCGCGGAGGCGAAGTTCGTCACGACCGCGTCGAGGAACGGAACGCGCGCCTCGAGCGAGTGCGCCATCGATGCGCGGTCGGTCTTCACGAGCAGGTCGTCGACGAGGTAGACGGCAAAGTCCACGTCCTGCAGGCGTGCGAGCTCTTCCGCGCCCGCCGTTTCCCCGTACCGCGCCCGGTACACGTCGACCGGGTCGAATGCGCTGCGTCGGCCGGTGAGCTCGGCGCGCGCGTCGGCGGAGAAGATCTCCTTCCAGCCGTGGTGGCGTTCGAGCGGCGGCAGGTGCGCTGCGCGGACGAACCGCTTGGCCCGGTACTCGAGGCTGACGCGGCCGCCCGAGGCGGGCAACCGCTCGACGAGCGGGGACGCCAGGCGCACGAGCGGACCGACCCGGTCGGCGAGCACATCGGCCGGATAGGTGTAGTAGCCGCCGAAGAGTTCGTCGCCGCCCTCGCCCGAGAGCGCGACCTTCACGTGCTTGGCGGCAAGCTGCGAGACGAGGTATGTCGGAAGCGCCGACGAGTCGGCGAACGGCTCGTCGAAAGCCGCGGCGAGGGTGGGCAGGAGCAGCTGCGGATCGGGATGGAGGAGCACCTCATGGTGGTTCGTCTCGTACCGCTCGGCGACGCGGCGCGCATCGTCGCGCTCGTCGAAGCTCCGCTCGGCGAATCCGATCGTGAACGTGTGCACGGCCTCGGACGCCTCCTGCGCCGCCAGGGCGGTGAGGAGCGACGAGTCGACGCCGCCGGAGAGAAGCACCCCGACGGGCACGTCGGCGAGCAGATGCGCGCGCACGGAGTCCCGCATGCGCGCGCGCAGCTCCTCGACGAGCTCCGCCTCGTCGTCGTCGCGCACGTCGCCCGCCTGCACCGGCGCCGGATGCGCGTACCGCTCGATGCGGAAGTCGCCGATCTCCTCCCAGACGAGCAGGTGACCGGCAGGGAGCTTGCGGACGTCCTTGAAGATCGAGTACGGCGCCGGGATCGAGTTGAAGGCGAGGAACGCCTCCAAGGCGTCGAGGTCGATCTCGCCGCGTGGCAGGGCTCGCACCTCGGAGGCGAACTCGAGCGTGTCGCCGTCGGCGCGGTAGTACAGCGGCTTGATCCCGTAGCGATCGCGCGCGAGCACCAGGCGGCGGCGCCGGTCGTCCCAGATCGCAACCGCGAACATGCCGCGCAGCCGAGGCGCGAAGTCGAGCCCGTGCTGCTCGTACAGGTGCACGATCGTCTCCGTGTCGGAGTGCGTGCGGTACTCGTGACCGCCCCGCCGCAGCTCGTGCATGAGCTCCGGGTGGTTGTAGATCTCGCCGTTCTGGACGACGACGCAGCTCCCGTCCTCGTTGAAGATCGGCTGGTCGCCGCCGGC
>CAZXZX010000216.1:0-2631 GCA_964645445.1 uncultured Gaiellales bacterium | reverse complement strand
GCGCATCCGGCAGTTCGTCGTCGCCGCGGAGGGGATCGACGGCGATGCGTTCGAGCGGAAGCTGTACGTCATCCGGCGCGTGGCCGAGCTCGCCGCGGGGCCCGGGCTCGTCATTCCGAGCCTGTCCTCTCGGACACTCGTGTACAAGGGAATGTTGACCGCGCCGCAGCTCGCCCGCTTCTATCCGGACCTGCGCGACCCGGCCTTCGCGAGCGCTCTCGCGCTCGTCCACTCCCGCTTCTCGACGAACACGTTCCCGAGCTGGGAGCTCGCGCATCCGTACCGGATGATCGCGCACAACGGCGAGATCAACACGCTGCGCGGAAACGTCAACTGGATGCGAGCCCGCGAGTCGCAGCTCGCGTCCGAGCTCTTCGGCGACGACCTGCAGAAGGTGCTGCCGGTCATCCGTCCCGGCGGCTCCGACACCGGGACGTTCGACAACGTGCTCGAGCTACTCGTCCTCGCCGGCCGGTCGCTCCCGCACGCGCTGATGATGATGATCCCCGAGTCGCAGCCGGCCGAGGAGCTGCGCGGCTTCTACGCGTACCACCAGTGCCTCATGGAGGCGTGGGACGGCCCGGCGGCGATCGCATTCACGGACGGTCGCGTCATCGGCGCGACGCTCGACCGCAACGGCCTCCGCCCCGGGCGCTGGTACGAGACGGACGACGGCTGGGTCGTGCTCGCATCCGAGAGCGGCGTCCTCGACGACGCGCCGGAGCGGATCGTGCGCAAGGGCCGCCTGCAGCCGGGCAAGATCTTCCTCGTCGACCTCGAGCGGGGACGCATCGTTCCCGACGACGAGATCAAGCGCGAGGTCGCGACGCGGAAGCCGTACGCAGAGTGGCATGCGACTCACGTCCGGCACCTCTCCGATCTCCCGCCCGCCCGCATCCAGCCAGAGCGGCCGGCGGAACCGCTGCGGCAGCGGCAGTTGCTCTTCGGCTACGCACAGGACGACATGAAGGCGATGCTCGCGCCGCTCGCGCGCAACGCCGAGGAGGCGGTGGGCTCGATGGGCAACGACACGCCGCTCGCCGTCCTCTCGCAGCGAAAGCCCCTGCTCTACTCATATTTCAAGCAGCTGTTCGCGCAGGTGACGAACCCGCCGATCGACTCCATCCGCGAAGCGGTGGTGATGAGCGTCGCCGCGAGCGTCGGGTCGGAGCACAACCTGCTCGACGAGACGCCAGAGCACGCGCGCCAGCTCGTCATCGAGAACCCGATCCTCCACGACGACGAGCTCGAGCGGCTGCGCCAGGTCGAGTCGGATGTGTTCCGTTCGCACACGGTCGACACGACGTGGCCCGTCGCCGACGGCGAGGCCGGGCTCGAGCGGGCGCTCGACCGCGTGTGTGCCGCGGCAGATCACGCGCTCGCCGGAGGCGCGAACATCCTCGTCCTCTCCGACCGCGCGGCCGGACCGGATCGCGTGCCGATCCCGTCGCTGCTCGCGACCGGCGCCGTGCATCACCACCTCGTGCGGGAGGGAACGCGGCTCCAGGCGGGCATCGTCGTCGAGTCGGGCGAGCCGCGCAGCGTGCACTCGATCGCGGTGCTCGTCGGCTACGGCGCCGCCGCCGTCAACCCGTATCTGATGCTCGAGACGATCGGCGAGCTCGTCGACCTCGGTTGGCTGCCCGAGGGCATGACCGCCGAGCAGGCGCAGGCGCGGGCGGTCAAGGGCATCGGCAAGGGCCTGCTCAAGGTGATGTCGAAGATGGGGATCTCGACGATCCCGTCGTACTGCGGAGCGCAGATCTTCGAGGCCGTCGGGCTCGCGCCGGATCTCGTCGAGCGCTACTTCACCTCGACGCCGTCGCGCATCGGCGGCATCGGGATCCGCGAGCTGGCCGAGGGCGCCCTCGCGCGGCATGCGCGCGCGTACCCCGGCGCCGGCGACGAGCTCCTGCCGGTCGTCGGCCTGCTCGCGTGGCGGCGCGACGGCGAGCACCACCAATGGAACCCGGACACGATCTCGCTGCTCCAGCACGCGGTGCGCTCGGGCAAGGCGGACACGTACGAGCAGTACTCGGAGGCGGCGAACGCGGAGTCGGCCCGGCGCTCGACGCTGCGCGGGCTGATGCGCTTTCGCTTCCCGGAGCACGGGATTCCCCTCGACGAGGTGGAGCCCGCCGCGGAGATCGTGAAGCGCTTCTCGACCGGCGCGATGTCGCTCGGCTCGATCTCGCGCGAGGCGCACGAGACCCTCGCGGTGGCGATGAACCGGATCGGCGGACGCTCGAACACCGGCGAGGGCGGCGAGGATCCCGTGCGCTTCGGTGACGAGCGACGCTCCAAGATCAAGCAAGTCGCCTCCGGACGCTTCGGCGTGAACGCGGGCTACCTGGCGAACGCCGACGAGCTCCAGATCAAGATGGCGCAGGGGGCCAAGCCCGGCGAGGGCGGACAGCTCCCCGGCCACAAGGTCGACGGTTACATCGCGTCGGTACGCATGACGACGCCCGGGGTCGGTCTCATCTCGCCGCCGCCGCACCACGACATCTACTCGATCGAGGACCTGAAGCAGCTCATCTACGACCTCCGCTGCGCGAACCCCAGGGCGCGCGTCTCGGTGAAGCTCGTCGCCGAGGTCGGCGTCGGTACCGTCGCCGCCGGCGTCGCGAA
>CAZXZX010000215.1:0-13175 GCA_964645445.1 uncultured Gaiellales bacterium | reverse complement strand
GCGCGCATCGTGAGGGAAAGGGCCAGACCGGCGAGCGCGGCTGCGCTTGCGCTGGTGATGAGGAGCAGGCCTGAGGCGAGCGAGAAGTTGATGGCGACGTTCTTTCCCACGCCGAGCGCCAACAGGATGCCGGCTGTGGCAGTGAGGTTCGCGGCTGCGCCGCCGGCCGTGATCGGGATGACGCCGGCTGCGGCGCTCAGGCAGAGCACACACAGCGTCGTCGAAGGTGAGAACCGGAAGCCGAGCGCGCTCAGAAGAAGGGCGCTGCCGATTGCGCGCGTCGTCCAGCAGGTGAAGAGGTAGGCGCCGGCGATGCTCGCGTTGCGCCATCCGCCTGGAGCCCGGTGCGTAGCAACGTGATCGGACACCGTTCGAAGGCGGCGGCTGCGTCGGAGTAACGGCAGGCTCACGATTCGCCCGCTCGCCGCGAACAGCACGCAGCAGCCGAGACCGAAGGTCACGACGATCAGGAGTGGTCCGCGGAAGCTCGCCGTACTGGTCGCGGTCGCCGAGATCGACAAAGGCAGCATGGCGACCGCATCGATCATTCCGAGCGAGATGATCGACAGCGCAATCGCCTCGAGCCCGATCCGGACGCCTGCGAGCTTGCGAAGCGTGCCGATCTTGACGAGATAGTCGAGGCGGAACGGCAGCACTGCACCGCTCGCGGCGGCAGCACCGACCGAGGCCAGGCAGCGGGTTTGGCCGGGCCGATGATCTCGCGGAAACAGTCGATGCCAGCCGCGCGCACGGACGACGAAGCTCACGAAATAGCAGGTGACGGCGATCGCGACGAGCAGTGCCCTCGCGTGAGCGAGTGGCCAGCTCGAATGCGTGAGTCGCCGTGCGACGAGGACGCAGGCGATCACGGTCAATGCCGAGAAGGCGACTCCAGCCAGTACACGGCGGCTGAGGAAGGACGATCGCAATGTCGAGCTCCAGATCTCGAGGAGAAGAGAAAGTCGGAGAGGACCTCGAGCCCCGGCGGCTTTGCGCACCAACGCGCTCGTCCGCATCATAGCTCCGCAATCGCGCAACCGGGCCCTTTGCGCTACGGTGTGGGAAGCGTCCACGTGTTCCGACTCCCGCACGAGCCCGCCGCTTGCTGCTTCGGGGAGTCACGAACAGGAAGCGACATCATGAAGAAGAGCCTGAGGCGAGTCCTCGAACGGCTGCGCGTGGCGACGAATGGAACGTTCGGAAAACGGCTGCATGAGCGCGGACCGAGTAAGTCGCAACGGATGCTGCCGGTGCCCGCGCGCAGTAGGTAGCCGGCGTGCGTACGGCTATCGTTTCCACGTACCCGCCGCGCGCTTGCGGCATCGGCACATTTGCCGCCGACGTGCGCGCGACGCTGCTCGGCGTCGACGGAGTCGAGCGCGTCGATTTCGTCGCGGTCGTGAACGAGCCGTCCCGTCCGCAGCGACGCGGGCTCCTCTCGACGATCGGGCAGGCCGTGCGAGGCGACTACGTGCGCACGGCTCGGATGCTCGGCCGACTCGATGTCGACGTCGTTCTCCTGCAGCACGAGTACGGGATCTTCGGAGGGCTCGACGGCGAGTACGTGCTCTCGTTTGTGAAGGAGCTCGCGCAGCCGCTCGTCGTGACCTTGCACACGGTGCTCTCAGAACCGACGGCACATCAGCTGACAGTGCTTTCGGAGCTGTGCGAGCGGGCTGAGCTCGTGATCGTGATGACCGACACGGCGGAGCGGCTTCTGGTGGATTGCGGCGCTTGCGCCGAGGAAAAAATCCGCGTCGTGCCGCATGGTGCACCGGCGCGGCTCACGGCGCGCGCGTCCCTGAACGCGCGCGCTCACCGTACGCACGAACGCGTCACCCTGTCGACGTTCGGGTTGATCTCGCCCGGCAAAGGCCTGGAGACGGCTATCGAGGCCTTGCCCTCAATCGTCGAGCGCCACCCCGAGACGGTCTACGTGATCGCGGGGCGAACGCATCCCGACGTCGCGCATCGGGAGGGCGAGCGATACCGCCTCATGCTCGAACGGCGCGTGCTCGAGCTCGGCCTCGACGAGCACGTCGAGTTCGACGACCGCTTCCTCTCGATCGATGAGCTCTCGGACCTCCTCGCGTCGACCCACGTGTTCGTCACCCCGTACCGGAATCGCGAGCAGATCGCCTCCGGCGCGCTCACGTTCGCGATTGCGGCCGGCTGCGCGGTCGTCTCGACCCCCTACTGGTACGCCCGGGACATGCTTGCCTCGGGTGCCGGCCGGCTCGTGCCGTTCGACGACGCCGCCGCGCTCGCCGAAGCGGTGTGCCACTACCTCGAAGACCCGGAAGCCCTGGCGGAGGCGCGCGCCGAGGCGCGGCGAATCGGATCGTCCCTCGCGTGGCCTGCGGTCGCGGAAGCGACGGCAGCGGTGCTGAGCGAGGCTCACGTGCTCGCGCCACGGCGCAGGCCCGCCGGCGTCGCCGACCTCCAGCTCACGAGCTTGCGCACCGACCATCTCCACACACTCACGGACGACGTCGGCATCGTGCAGCACGCGCACGGGATCATCCCCAACCGCGACAGCGGCTATTGCGTCGACGACGTCGCCCGATTGGCGGTCGTCTCCCTGACACTCGCGCACCGCGGCGACGAACAGGCCTGGACGTCGACGCTCTACCGGGCGCTCGCGTTCCTGCACGCCGCCGAGGGAGACGGCGGGATGCGCAACTTCATGAGCTATGACCGCCGCTGGCTCGACGAACCGCACATGGGCGACCACGTCGGCCGCTCGGTATGGGCACTCGGCGACATCCTCGCGACGGCATGGATTCCCGCCGTAGTCGAACCGAGCCGAAACCTCCTCGACCGCCTCGTCGGAAGACTCGCCGGCGAGGTCTCACTGCGAACGGCCGCGTACTCCGTACTCGGCCTCTCGCGCCTCGATGCGGACCGGCTGAACCGACCGGCACGGCGCCTGCTCGAGCGATTGGTCGAACAACTTGCGAACGCGTACGAGCGCAGCTCGTCTGACGACTGGAAGTGGTTCGAGGCCGAACTCAGGTACGACAACGCGCGGCTCTCACAGGCGCTCATCAGCGGAGGAAGCGCACTCGGGCGCGAAGACTTGATCGAGGCGGGACTCGAGTCGCTGCGCTGGCTCGGCGACGAGTGCGGTCTCGCGCAGGGGAAGCTGCGCCTCCCCGGACATCATGGCCGAAAGCGAGGCGAAGCGGCTCCGGGCCTGGGCGATGAGCAGCCTCTCGACGCGGCCGCCCTCGTCGAGGCCGAGCTGGCCGCGTTCGCGATCACGCGCGACCCCGACCACGGCGTCCGGGCCAGGCATTCATTCGAGTGGTTCCTCGGACGCAATCGTCTCGACCGTCCGCTCTACGACTTCGCCACAGGCGGATGCAGCGACGGGCTCGGCACGGACGAGCTGAACGCGAACGAAGGCGCCGAATCGACCCTCGCGTTCCACCGGGCCGCACTCCTGCTCGACGCAGCCGGCGTGTCGACCTCGGTCCGCGAACCGGTCCTGGCGGCATGACCGAGCGGGAGCTTTTCCAGCGTCACCCCGACAACCCGATTCTGAC
Source organism: uncultured Gaiellales bacterium (assembly GCA_964645445.1). Lineage (GTDB taxonomy): Bacteria > Actinomycetota > Thermoleophilia > Gaiellales > Gaiellaceae > Palsa-739. Next base: position 9,627 of record CAZXZX010000215.1, on the reverse strand, counting down.
CGCGGAGGATTGGCCGTATCCCGTCAATGCCGTCTTCAACCCCGCGGCCGCTGCGCTCGACGGCGAAACCGTCCTCCTTGCACGGGTCGAAGACCTCCGCGGGATCTCGCACCTCACTGTCGCACGCTCCGCCAACGGCGCCGACCGCTGGTCCGTCGACACGCAGCCGTTGCTCGCTCCCGCCGACGACGTCGCAAGCGAGCAGTGGGGATTCGAAGACCCACGTGTCGTGTGGGTTTCCGAGCTCGCGCGCTGGGTCATCACCTGTACCGCCTACGGCCCCGCGGGGCCGGCGGTCTATCTCGCCACGACAGAGGACTTCACGACAATCGAGCGCTGCGGCATCGTCAGGCACCCCGAAGACAAGAACGCGGCTCTTCTCCCCCATCGAATCGATGGTCGTTGGGTCATGCTCCACCGTCCGAAGACCGAGTTCGGCGGCGCGCACGGCGAGATCGTTCTCTCCCGTTCGCCGGATCTCGTCAGCTGGAGCGCGCCGGAGCAGGTGCTCCAACCTCGGGACGGCGCCTGGTGGGACTCGCTTCGAATCGGGATCGGGCCGCCCCCGCTCTGGACCGCGCAGGGTTGGCTGCTCGTCTACCACGGCGTGAAGGACACGGTCTCCGGCCAGGTGTACCGGATCGGCCTCGCTCTCCTCGATCTGGACGAGCCGACGCGCGTCCTCCGACGCCTTCCCAACTGGATTCTCGCGCCCCTCGCGCCGTACGAGCGCACCGGAGACGTTCCCAACGTCGTCTTCCCCTGCGGCCTCCTTCACGACGCCACGAGCGGCGAGGTGCGCATGTACTACGGCGCAGCCGACAACTCGATCTGCCTCGCTACCGCCACCCTCGAATCTCTTCTCGACGCCGTGCTCGCGTGAGGCGGCGTCGCCCCGCACCTAGAACAGAAGGAGTTCACATGTACGCGACCGTCCGTCGCTACGAGGGCATCGACAAGGTGCGCTCGGAAGAGATCACCCGCAAAGTCACGGACAGCCTTCTCCCCAGCATCAGCAAACTGCCCGGCTTCTCGGGTTACTTCCTGATCGACGCCGGCGAAGGCGTGCTGACCTCGGTCGGCCTGTTCGAGACCTCGGACCAGGCGCACGCGTCGACACGTCTCGCCGCGACGTGGATCCGCGAGAATGGACTCGCCGCGGCGCTCCCGAACACGCCGAAGATCACGGCCGGCCCGCTGATCGTGCAAGGACGACCGTCCGCCGCCCCGGTCGAACCCGTTCTCATCGAGGCGTAGACGTAGTCCCTGATCGAGCCGATGAAAGAGACGAACGCATTGATGTCCGACACCGTGATCATCCGGGCGCCCGGAGGTACCGAGATCAAGTGGCGTATGCAACGCATGATGAGCCTCGGCGCGGATGCCGAGCTCGCCGCAAGCATCGCAAACAGCGACGCAGACGTGCACGACATCGAGCGCCTGCTCGAGGCCGGCTGTCCGCTCGAGCTCGCGTGGACGATCGTGCAACCGGTGCACGAACGGCGGGCCGTCGTCGACATCACGCAGGAGTCGTCGCCCGTGGACGAGCCGGGCTGACCACCTTCACGTGGAGTTCGACCGGGAAAAGCTCCGCCGGCGCCTCGCCTCGTGAAGGCAGCGATATGCACCAGGTACGGCCCGCCGGACGTCGTCCGAATCAACGACGTGGACAAGCCGGAAGCACGCGAGCGCGAGTTGCTCGTCAAGGTCGCGGCGACGACCGTGAACCGAACCGACTGCGGTTACCGAGCGGCCAAGCCATTCATCTTGAGGTTCTTCACCGGGCTCCGGAAGCCGAAGCCGAGCCGAAGGGTCCTCGGGACCGAGTTCGCGGGAGCAGTCGAGGCGATCGGCAGCAGCGTCACCTCCTTCGCGGTCGGCGACAGGGTGTTCGGCTATCTCGAGGGCACCTTTGGCGCGCATGCCGAATACGTGACGATCCGCGAGGACGCATCCGTCGCGACGATCCCGCCGAACGCGACCCTCGAAGAGGCCGCCGCCAGTACCGAAGGCTCGCATTACGCGCTCGCGAACATCCGGGCCGCGAAGATCGTCAGCGGCCAGGACGTCCTCGTGAACGGCGGCACCGGGGCGATCGGCTCGGCTGCCGTCCAGCTCCTCAAGAACCTGGGGGCCAACGTGACGGTGGTCTGCAGCACCGAGCATGTGGCGCTGGTCGAACGCCTGGGCGCGGACAGGGTCATCGACTACACGGCCACGGACTTCACGACGGACGACCAGATCTACGACGTCGTCTTCGATGCGGTCGGCAAGAGCTCGTTCGGTCGCTGCAAGCGATTACTGAAGCCGACGGGGATCTATCTCTCGACGGAGCTCGGGCCGTTTCCCCAAAACCCGATCCTGGCGCTCATCACGCCGTTGTTCCAGGGCAAGAAAGTCCGGTTCCCGATTCCGAAGCACGATCAGGAGATGGTGAGGTACATCAAGGGGTCGATCGAGTCGGGAGCCTTCATGCCGGTGATCGACCGACGCTTTTCGCTGGACGAGGTCGTCGACGCCTATCGGTATGCCGAAGCGGGTCAGAAGATCGGCAACGTCGTGATCACCGTCGACGGCATTGGCTGACCGCCCCGGCGCTTGCCGATTCGTGTTCGGAGTAGGATTCCTGGCCTGGCCCTGCGACCAGGATTCCGGCTGAAGCCCGAAGTCCGTCGATCGAGCCTCCGGGCGCGGGAGACGACATGAGCCTAGGCAAACAGAATTCGAGTTGCAGGGCCAGTCGAAGAAGAGCAGCGCTTCCCCCGATGCCAGATGGGCTTGCGGCGTGCGAGACTCTTCGGTAGGAAGCGTGCGAGTTGGGCACTTTGTCTGCTGCACGCTCATTAGGCCGCTCTCTCGGTCTTGTTCCTAGCAGAGTGCACCCCGCGTAGGGACGGAGCCGGGTTCGGTCGGAGACGGAGTGTCTTGTATGTCCCTTTATATGTCGACCTTCGAGTACAAGCCTGAGGTGTGGGCCGAGCTCGTCCGCAGCCCGGAAAACCGCACTGAGACCGTTAGCCGGATCCTCGATGACGCAGGCTGCAAGTTGAAGGGCCTTTGGTATGCCTTCGGCGGCAGCGACGGCTTCGCCCTGATCGAGGCGCCGGACAACGTCACAGGCGCCGGCATCTCGATCGCGATCAACGCGAGCGGAGCGTTCCGCAAGTTCGAGACGACCGTCCTGATGACCCAGGACGAGCTGCTCGAGGCGCTGACCAAGGCGCAGGACGTTGCGTACGTGGCGCCCGGCGTTGGCGTTCACGCCTAAGAGTTGAATCGTGGCGGGAGCCGGGTCCTGTCGGGCCCGGCCCCCGCCCCACATGCGATGCCTGTATACGAAGTCGTCCTGCAGCGTCCGAACGGCAGACACCGTGTCCGCCACGGCGAGCGCGTGCCGACGGAAATCGGAGACGTACTGACGATAGACGGCAACCGCTGGATCGTCATTGCGAAGGAGCCGCCATTCGAGCAACGCCGGATCGAGCGACTCGTCTGTGCTCCACAGTCCCCGTCTGCGCGCCGCGGGCCGGTCATGGGCTAGCGACGCGCCCCCTCGACGACCGCCTCGATCTCGAGCTCATGAACTTCGGGCGCGAGCCGTCGTTCAAGGCTGTTCGGGTCTAGCTGTCGGCGCGCCGGTTGGGGAGTCGCGCTCAAGATTTCAGCGCTGGTGCCGATCTTGAGGGCCGTGTCCTCGCTGGCTTCTGCGGCGGATGAGGCCCCGGACGGTCGGGTCGGGCGTGCTTTGCCGACGGTTTGGTCGGTGTATGGCGCGCTTGCGGTTTTGCTGTTCGGCTACTTCGTCCTGCTGATCGTCCGTTCCTCGGGCCAGCGTTCGGTGCTGCTCGATGGCTGGTCGGTCGATGCGTTCGAGGTTGCCGTATGCGCGATGGCGATTGCTCGGGCGATCGCGCCTCGGAGGCGTCGGGCGGTGCCGCTGGTGTTGGGCGGGGCGATGCTGATGTGGTCGATCGGGGACATCGCGTTGACCTTCGAGTCCCGTGGCGGGAGGGTGCCCTCGTCGCCGTCGGTGGCTGACGGTTTCTACCTTGCGTTCTTCCCGCTTGCCTATCTGGCGTTGGGGCTAATGGTGCGCAGGGAGTCGGCCAGGTTGGTCCCGGCGATCTGGCTTGACGGGGCCGTCGCCGGTCTGGGCGCGGCCGCGCTCTGTGCAGCCTTCGCATTCCACGGCATCGTGCGTGCGACGGGGGGCGGCAGCGCGTCGGTCGCAACCAACTTGGCTTATCCGGTCGGGGACGTGCTGCTGCTCGCGTTGGTGGCGGGGGGAAGCGCCGTTCTGACCGGCACGCGGCTGGGCACCTGGAGCTTGGTTGCCGCCGGTTGCGCGTTGAACGCCGCCGGCGACACGTTCAACTTGTTCAGCTCCTCGGGAGCATCCCATGTCGGCTCTGTCGTGGACGGCATCGCCTGGCCGAGCGCCCTGTTGCTGATGTCGATGGCGGTGTGGCTGCGGCCGGGCCGAGCGAATGTGCTCGGCCACCAGGCAGTGCCCGGCTTTCTCCTTCCCGGCCTCGGTGCGGCTTGCGCACTGGCTGTCCTCCTGCTCGGCGGCATCGACGGCACCAGCGCCGTCGCGGTCGCGCTGGCAGCGGCGACGCTGCTAGTGGCGGGTATCCGGCTGCGGTTCTCGGTCGCGAGCCTGCGTAGGCTGACCGATGAGCGTCACCTCCAAGCGGTCACCGATCAGTTGACCGGTCTGGGCAACCGTCGCCGCCTTGCCCAGGCCCTCGATCGCTTCTTCGCCGATCACGCCGACCCCGCGAGCAGTCCTCGCACACTTGCCTTCCTGTTTGTGGATCTGGATCAATTCAAGGAAGTCAACGACGCGTTCGGCCACCCGGCCGGCGACCAGCTCCTCACCCAGATCGGGCCGCGGATCAAATCCTGCCTGGAGAGCTCCGATCTCTTGGTGCGGATCGGCGGTGACGAGCTTGCCATCATCCTGTTCGACGCCGGCACCGAACGCGCGATACGTGTTGCCGAGCGAGTCTCGACCAAGATCTGCGACCCCTTCGTGCTCGAGATGGTCAGCGTGCAGATCGGTGCCAGCATCGGCATCGCGCTGGCCCCTGACCACGCCACGGCCGCCGAAACGCTCATGCGTTGCGCTGACCAGGCGATGTATCGCGCCAAACAGGCAGGCTCCGGCTTTGCCATCTACGACACCAGTCTCGATTCCGAGATCGACCGGCTGCGTTTGCTGGAGGACCTGCGCACAGCGATCGATCAGCAGCAATTCGAACTGCATTACCAGCCTCAGATCGATCTGCGCACCGGCACGATCTCAGCGGTCGAGGCCCTTCTCCGTTGGCCACACCCGAGGCTCGGCTACTTGCCGCCGCTCGAGTTCCTACCCCTGGCCGAGGAGGCCGGCCTCATGCGCCAGCTGACGACCATCGTCCTCGACCAGGCGCTCGCCCAGTGCGCCAAGTGGCGCGCCGACGGCGAGCAACTATCTGTTTCCGTCAACGTCTCGGCAACCAATATCCTGGATGTCGGCTTCACCAGCCTCGTCCGGCACCAGCTCACGCGTCACCACCTCCCCGCCGACGCACTCGTCTTGGAGATCACCGAAACGACCGTCATCTCGGACTTCGACCGATGCAAGCGTGTGATCGATGATCTCTGCGCCATCGGCTGTGTTGTCTCGATCGACGACTTCGGAGCAGGATTCACCTCACTGCCCTACCTCAGCAGGCTGGCTGTCGGCGAACTCAAACTCGACCGAACGTTCCTCTCCGCGCTCATAACCGACGAACAAAACGTCACCCTCGTAGGGGCGACAATCGAGCTCGCCCACGCCCTCGGACTCCACGTCGTCGCCGAAGGCGTCGAAGAACAATCAACCCTGGACATCCTCACGCGCCTCGGCTGCGACCTCGCCCAGGGCTACCACATCGGCAAGCCCACCTCGGCAACAACACTCACCCTCCCGTCACACCTCGCAGCCTGATCCGGGAGTCCACCGAGCGGCTTTCCACGAGGGCCTAGCTTTGGCTCAACCAAACCCCAGAATGAATTTCGCATCCTCCGACATCTTGTCCGGCGTCCACGGCGGGTCGAAGGTCAGCTCGAGCTCGACCTCCTCCACTCCTTCGACCTCGCGCGCGGTGCGGTCGATGTCGCCGGCGATCAGCGGGCCGGCCGGACAACCCATCGAGGTGAGGCTGTAGAGGATCTTCACCCTCGGCCCCTCGACCTCGACGTCGTACAGGAGGCCGAGATCGACGATGTCCATCCCCAGCTCGGGATCCTCGACCTGGCGGAGCACCTCGAGCACTTCTTCCTTCGTCGGCATTCGCTCAGTGTACGGGAGCCCTAGTGCCCCATGAGCCGCACCTCTTCGCGGCGCTCGCGCGCGAAGAAGTGGATGCCGTCGACGAAGCGAACCCAGTTGCACCGAGTGCACATGAGCACCGAGTGTGTTCGCGCGCTGTCGGCGAGGAAGCGCACGCCGCGTAAGAGGTCGCCGTTCGAGACGCCGGTGGCGGCGACGATCACCTCGCCGGGCGCGAGCTCCTCCGTGTGGAAGACGCGCGCGTAGTCCTCGATCCCACGATCGCGCAGCTCGTCGATCTCGCCGCGGGTCGTCGGCCAGAACTGCGCCTGCAGCTCGCCGCCGAGGCAGCGGAGCGCCGCGGCGGACAGCACGGCCTGCCGCGTGCCGCCGATGCCGACGGCGAGATGGTCGTTCGTCCCGCGGATCGACGCGGAGATCGCCGCGGTGACGTCGCCGTCCTGGATCAGCTTGATCCGCGCGCCCGCGGCGCGGATCTCCTCGATCAGGTCGTGATGGCGAGGCCGGTCGAGCACGATGGTCGTCACGTCGTTCACCCTCCTGCCGAACGCCTCTGCGATCGCCTCGATGTTCTCGCCGACCGGTCGGAGGAGGTCGATCGCGCCGCGCGCGCGCGGCCCGACGGCCATCTTCCGCATGTACATGTCGGGGAGAGACATGAGTTGGCCGGGATCTGTGACGGCGATCATCGACATCGCGCCGTTGCCGCCGCGCGCGACGACGCCCCGCCCCTCGAGCGGATCGAGCGCGAGATCGACCTCGCCGCCGCCGGCCCCGAGCGTCGCGCCGGGCGCGAGGCTCGCGTCGTCGGGTGACCCGAGCACGACGCGACCGCGGATCGGCAGGAGCTCGAGCGCTGCTCGCATCGCGGACGCGGCAGCCTCCTCCGCCCCTTCCTGATCGGCGCGGCCGAGCCAGCGCGCCGACATCAGCGCCGCGCGCTCGGTCGCGCGCAGATACGACTGGCAGAGGCACGGAACCGCGTCGCCGACCTCGCCCTCGGTCACGCCCGGTTCCTCCAGCGTGTCGCTCACAACGCCTCCACATTCGCGGCTGCCGACTGCACGAGCTCGATCACCTGCGCGGACGCCTGCTCAGCGCTGACGTTCTCGATCACCGGGATCCCCTCACGCTCCGCACGGCCGACGATGAAGGTCTGGAGGCGCCGGATCTCGTCGAGGTGGTCCAGGTAGCTCGTCAGGGGGCGCTCGCTGCCGGCGTTGCGCGAGAAGAAATGCCGCGCGTGCTCGTCCTCGTCCTCGATCGAGAGCACGAACGGACAGACGAGCGCGCCTTCCAGCCGCGCCGACAACAGCCCGGGGACGAGATGCACCCCCTCGAAGATGATCGACCAGCCCTCCTGCAGGGCGCGCTCGATCGACGCGTTCACGCCGACCAGGACGTTGCGCGACTGCTCGAGGAAGCCCGCGACGAGCGGGTCGTCGGCATCGGGGATCGCAGCGCCTGCAGCGAAGCTCGAGTAGTGGATGGTCGGCATGAACTGGTGCGAGAAGAACGCCCGCAGCGTCTGCCGGATCGAGTCCGTCGACGTCAACCGCGTGATCCCGAGCTTGTAGGCGATCGCGGTCGCGACCGTCGACTTGCCCGTGCCGGTGGCGCCGCCGATCAGGATCACGAGGGGCCGGTCGGCGGTCACGTGCGTGCCGCCTGCGGCAGGAGGTCGAGGACGGCATCGTCGAGACCGTCGGACACGACGTCATTCGCGGCGAGCACGACGTGGACGTCATGCGCGAACGCGTACTCGGCGACCACGTCGATCGCGGCGGCCTTCAGCTCGACGAGATACGTGTCTGCAGCGACGCGCTCGAGCTCCTCGCGCAGGAGATCGCGATGGGCGAGGTTGTGCGAGACGTGCACCACGTCTGCGTCGAGATGATCGGTGTTCGCGGGCCCGGCGGTGAAGACGGCGACCCGGCCGCGCAACGGCTCCGTCGGCCGGAGCCGCAGTGAGAAGTCCTCGCCGACGCGGAGAACGAGATCGCTGATCAGCACGCGATACGGGTTCAGGCCGGACTCGGTGTCGTGCGCGACGAGGATGCGTGCATCGGTCTCGACCGGCGGGATGGTCGCGCCGCTGCCGTCGAAGACGACGACGTCGGGATCGAGGCTCTCCGCGAGCCGCGCGCCTTCGAGCACGTTGGACGTGAAGGGCGCACCGGCGAGACCGCCGCCCGCGCGGCGGCAGCCGATCGTCGGCACGCCGGCGAGCACAGCCGTCTCCAGGTGGTCGGACGCCGCGTGGCGTCCCGCGCGCGAGCGCGCGACGAGCTCCTCGATGTCGGGCGGGGTCGACACCAGCTCCGGCTCCGGCGGGCCGCCGCGGCCCATCGCGACCACGACGACGTCCCGGTCGCGGGCGAGCAGCCGTGCGAGATGCGCCGTGACGGCCGTCTTGCCGACGCGCTTGCCCGTGCCGATCACCGCGATCGACTGGACGTCCACCGGATGGTATGGCGGCGGGTCGAACCGGAAATCGGCACCGATGTACGAGATGCCCGCGGCGAGGATCTCCGACGCGAGCGCGAGACGGCGCCGCGGGTCGAGCACCGGCTCGTCGGAGAGATCGACGGCCACCTCTGCCCCGCCCGTCCCCTCGGTCACGACGGGAAGCCCGTAGTCGGGCGTACCGCGCAGCTTCTCCGTCCCGCCGACGAGCCGGACCGCGACGAACTCGTACGGGAGCTCATCGAGCGCCGCGCGCACGACCTCCGGGTAATGCTCGCCGTCGACGATTGCCAACGCTCTCATCGCGACGTCGTCACCTCACCCTCGATGCGCGCCGTGTATTTCTCGTACGTCTTCGTGTCGGTCGAGAACTGGATGATCTTCTCCTGACCGTGGAACGGGTACTTCCGCCAGACGTCGACGTGCGTCCCGTCGACCTCGACGAGGTTGTAACAGGGCCGCCCGTTTCCGCGCAGGCGCGACGACGACACCGTCCCGGCGTTGACGATGAAGAGCCCTTCGAGCTGCCACGCATACGGAACGTGCTTGTGCCCGCACAACACGAGGTCGACACCCGCGTGCTGCAGCGCCTCGAGCGCGTCGCCGGCGTCGTTGACGATGGTGCGCTCGCGGCCGGTGCCGGGTACCGGCAAGAGATGGTGGTGGAGGACGAACACGCGCAGGTCGGCCGGCTCGGAGAATTGCTCCTCGATCCAGCGGTAGCGCCCGCGGCCGATCTGCCCGTTATCGAGATCCGGCTCCGTCGAGTCGACGGCGACGATTGCGACCCCGTTCGTACGCAGCACCGAGTTGCGCTCGCCGAACAGCTCCTCGAAGTGAAC
>CAZXZX010000214.1:0-18153 GCA_964645445.1 uncultured Gaiellales bacterium | reverse complement strand
CGAAACGTCGACCGCGTACTCCCGCAGGTAGTCGCGCAGGAGGTCGGTGACGCGCGCGCAGAGCGCGTGGTCGACGCCGGCGGGATGGTCGACGTAGACCGTGAAGCGATCAGGGCTCTGGAGCTCGACCGCGAGCACCTCGACGCCGTCGAGGCTCCCCTCGACGCGCGCACCGATCTCGCTCTGCAGCTGCTTCTCCTTCTGCCGTACGTCCACCATGGAACTCCCCTGTCACAAAAAATGGGCCCGCAGGCCCATTTCGCCGAACCGGTGAAAATGGTCTGGGGATTGTAGCAATCAGCCCTGGAATTGGCGGATTCCGCGCAGGTGGGTCCGCAGGAGGTGGGCCGCCCGGGATGAGTCGAGCGCGACGTTCCGGGCGCGGCCGGGCGGCGCCGGCGCCCCGCGCGGATCGCGGGCACCGAGGAGCTGCGCGAGCTCGAGACGGGAAACCGCGTCGGAGGCGGCCACATGGAGGACGCCGGTCACGTCGAGAACGGCCAGTTCGAGCAGCGCGGCCGCGAGATCGGCCACGTGCGTCGGACAGCGGATCTCGTCGGTGTGGAAGACGACGTCGGAGCGCGCGGCGAGTGCCTCCTGCGGGCCGGGCTTCCCGTACAGGAGGGAGGTGCGGACGACGAGGCCGTCCATGACGAAGCTTTCGGCATCGAGCTTTGCCTTGCCGTAGCCGGACACCGGGCGCGCCTCGTCCTTCTCGGAGTACGGCGCGTGCTCCCCGTCGAAGACGAGATCCGTCGACAGGTGGACGAGCCTCGCTCCGCGGGCAGCGCGAGCGACGTTGCGCGTGCTGCAGACGATCATCTCGGAGTCGGCCTGGACGTACGCCGTGTGGATCACGGCGTCGACATCGGGCAGGTCGAACGGCTCGCGCAGGTCGACCGTGAGCGCGCGCCCGAACGGCGCCACGGCATGAAATTGCGTCGCGACGACAGCGTGGCCGGCCTCGACAGCCTGCCGGCATACCTCGGAGCCGTGGTAGCCGGCACCGCCGGTGACGAGCAGCCTCAATTAGCGCAGCGCGTCGATCGATGCGACCTCGACGAGCCCTTTCACGGCCCGCGCGAGCTTCTTGTCGAGCGTGATGAACGCGTCCGCCTGCAGTTGCGTGAGCGCGACGTACTCGGCGTCGTAAGTCGTCGCCCAGCCGAGCTTGTCCGCGATCTGCCATGCGCGTTGCCGCAAGCTCGCATCACCGAGGAGCCGCATTTGCATCCCGTTGACGTACCGGATGCGTTCGCGCGCGACGTCGGCCGAGAGCTTGCCGTCGTGCACGGCCTCGTGGAGCAGCGACAGTGCTTGCGACCGGAGGAGCGTGGGCGCGAGCAGCCTGTGCTTCGCCGGGATCTCACGCTCCTCCTTGGCCAGTTGAAGGACGACCCCAGCATCGACGACGAACTTCGTCACGCGTCGATTATCACGGTGACCGGCCCGTCATTCACGAGCTCGACCGCCATCGTCGCGCCGAAGAGACCGCGCCCGACCGATACGCCGAGCGCCTCGAGCTCTGCGCAGAACCGCTCGTACACCGGCTTCGCCTCCTCCGGGGGCGCCGCCTGCGTGAAGCTCGGGCGATTGCCCTTCGCCGTGTCGGCGTAGAGCGTGAACTGCGAGACGACGAGAGCGGCTCCGTTCACGTCCAAGAGGCTCCGATCGAACCGCCCATCACCGTCCGGGAAGAGGCGCAGCCGCGCAACCTTCCCTGCCAGACGTCCGGCTTGCTCGGCCCCGTCCCCGCGGGAGACGCCGAGGAGGACGCACATCCCGACGCCGATCTCGCCCGCGATCTCTGCTCCGACGCGAACCCGGGCCTCGGTCACCCGCTGGCAGACGACCCTCATGCCGTTGCTCCGCCCTAGTCGAGCTCTTTGATCCGGGCGCGGTACTGCTCCGAGTCTGGTTGCAGCGAGCTCGCGAGCTTGTAGTGCCCGTTCGCCTCGTGCGAGCGGCCCTGCTTCTCGAGGCAGCGGCCGAGTGCGTAGTGCGCGTAGTCGTTCACGGGCGAGAGCTCGAGCACCTTGCGGAACTCCGCCTCGGCCTCCTTCCAGCGCCGGATGCGGAAGTACGCGATCCCGAGCGCCTCGCGGATCGATGCCTTCTCCGGCTCGCGCTTCTTCGCCTTCTCGAGTGCGACGGTCGCCTGCGCCGCCATGCCCTTCTTCAGGTGTGCCTTGCCCTTTTGAAAGAGGCTGTACGTGCTCTCGCTCATGACCCCAGGTAGGTGAAGTTCTCCTTCACCAAGTCAATCGGATACGTCAAGTCGCGGGTCTGCCCGATCTCGAGACCTGCAACCGCCAGACCTGCCGCGATTGCCCGCTCGAACGCCACGCCGAGCTGGAACGGCGGCCCGGGAAGGTCGGCGAGGAAGGGGACGAGCTGGGGCCCGAGCCCCCACAGGGGGGCGCTCCCGACCGGGTTGCCCGGATCGTCGTCGATCGGCTTCACCACGCGGCCGCCGACGATGTTGATCGCGGGGCGATGGGGTGCCTCGGCCGGCGGGTCGCGACGGCCGCTCATCGCGCCGGCCGCCCCCGACCGCGCGAACGTCTGCGCGAAGCGGTGGATGTCGCCGGGGGTGAAGACGGTGTCGGCGGCGAGCACGAGGCACGGTGGATCCGCGCCGGCCGCGAGCCCCCGCGCAACCGCATCGGCGGAGCCGAGCACGCCGGGCTGTCGCACGATCCGCAAGCTCAGCCCGAACGCACTCCCATCGCCGACGAGCTGCTCGACCTGGTCGGCCAGGTACCCGGTGACGACGACCGCACGATCGACGCCGGCGGCGGCGAGCTCGCGGAGAAGCGTCGCGATCACCGGCCTCCCGTCGATCGGCAGGACCGGCTTCGGCCAGCGCTCGGTGAATGGTCGCAGGCGCGTCCCCTCGCCGGCCGCCATCACGACGGCGTCCACGTCTAGAGCAGCGACTCGACCTGGTCGAGGATCGCAGCCGCGATCTCGTCCTTCGGGGCCTGCGCAATCGCTTGCTCGCCGGCGGCAGTAACGATGGTGACCTCGTTCTCGAGGGCATCGAAGCCGATGCCGGAGCGCGCGACGTCGTTGAAGACGAAGACGTCCGCGTTCTTCCGGACGAGCTTCTCTCGCGCGCGGGCGAGGCCGCCATCGCCTTCGTCGGCGGCGAAGCCGACGAGCACCTGGCCCGCATGCCTCGACGCGCCGAGCGCCGCGAGGACGTCCGTCGTCGGCTCGAGCTCGACCGTCCACGCCGCGCGGTCTTTCGGCCGCTTGTGCGCGAGCGCGTCCGACGGTCGATAGTCCGCCACCGCCGCCGCCATGACGACGATGTCGGAATCGGCGCCCCGCGCGAGCGCCTCGCGCTCGAGGTCGGCGGCGGTCGGTGTCTCGACCACCTCGACGCCGGGGGGCGCCGGGACCGAGAGGTTCGCGCCGAGCAGCGTCACGCGTGCTCCGCGGCGCTTCGCTTCGGCTGCGAGCGCAGCGCCCATCCGCCCGGACGAGCGGTTGCCGACGAAACGGACGGAGTCGATCGGCTCGCGCGTCCCGCCGGCGGAAACGAGGACGCGCTTGCCCTTCAGCTTGCTCGTGCCGGCGAGCAGCGCCTCTGCTGCGCGGACGACGTCCTCCGGCTCGACCATCCGACCCACTCCCAGCTCGCCCTCCGCCGTCTCGCCCTCGTCGGGACCGACGAGCACGACGCCGCGGGCACGGAGCGTCTCGGCGTTCGCCCGCGTCGCGGGGTGAGACCACATGCGCGGGTTCATTGCCGGGGCGACGAGCACAGGCCCGCGGTGCGCGAGTGCAGCCTCGGTGAGGACGTTGTCGGCAATCCCGTGGGCGAGCTTCGCGAGCGTGTTCGCCGTGCACGGCGCGACGACGAGGATGTCCGCCCGCGTCAGATGGAGGTAGACGTCGTCGCCCGGAGGGCGCCGTGCGAGCGCGCGGAACGTCTCGGCGGTGACGAAGCGTTCCGCCGCCGGAGTGACGAGAGGCACGACCTCGTGCCCGCCCTTCACCAGGAGACGGCACACCTCGCAGGCCTTGTAGGCCGCGATGCCTCCACTGACCCCGAGCAGGATCCGTGCCATGCGGAAAGTGTGCCTACGATCGCGGCAAGAGTTGACGCGCGGCCTCGAGATCGCCTTGGCTCACGACAATCTCGGTCGGGCCGCCCATCGACGCGGTCGCTCCGTACGCCCCGGCGGAGACGTCAGTCCGCCGGAAGAAGCACTCGATCCCGTTCGTGCGCAGAAGGCCGCAGAGCGTCTCGGCTTCCAGTTCATTGCCGACCACGGTGAGAATCGCCTCGGCCATCTCTACGAAGCTAGCCGAACCGAGAGAAGTGCGAAGCACTCTTCGCGGGCCTTCATGACTCGTCGAAGGGAGCTCCGCCTGCGCGCCAGCTCCATTCCGTGCGACGCATGAACGACGCCGCGTTCTCGGCCATCGTCGGATGGATGTCCGTGAAGTCCCGCACGGCCGTGACGAGCTCGGAGGCGGCCGTGGTCGTCGGCGCGCGCAGCAGCTCGTGAACGAGCTCGAGCAGCCGATCCGGACGCTCCGGTGCACGCTCGAGCTCGTGCAGGAACCACTTGTGGAACGGGAACAGGATCCTGTTGTACGCGAGGATCGCGCGGCCGGCGTAGAGAACGAGGCGCGAGCTCGCGTACTGGGTCAGGTAGGCGTCGTTGCGCCGCTCTGCCTCGCCGAGGTACCAGGCCGCGATGGCCGCGTGTGCGACGAAGTCTCGAAGCTTCTGCTCGCGCTCCCTCTCGGGGTAGGCTGCCGCGGCGCAGATGGCCGCCTCGATCCCGTCGTCGCGCGACCAGACGGCGAACGCATCCTGGAATGCCCAACGGGCCGGCTCGCTCCCGCGCTCCGCCACCTCGGCGAGAAAGCAGTTCGCGAGGATCTTGACGTCCGCGTAGCCACCGTCGTAGTCGGCAACCGATGCGTCGGCGAAGGTCAGCGGCGAGCGCTGCTCGACCGCGGCATCGTCGAGGACGAGGAAGAAGTCGACATCGGACTCGGGCCGGGCGAGCCCGTGAGCAACCGAGCCGCCGACGACGACGGCGACCAAGCCCGGTTCCAGTGAGAAGCGCTCGACCGCGCGGTCGATCAGACGCGCGTGCTGAGGGAAGAGATCCTGACTACGGCTTGTAGTCGTAGCTCAAGAGACCCTCGGCGACTTCTTCCATCGCCATCGTGAGGTAGTTCTTCGAGCGGGACTCGACGAGCGGCGGCGGGTTGTCGTCGAAGGTACCCTCGCCGAGCTGGTGGTGGTAGTTGTTGATCTGGCGCGCGCGCTTCGCCGCCACGATCACGAGGGCGTAGCGGGAATCAACGTTCTGCAGCAGGTCGTCGACGCGGGGATGGATCACGGCCGCGCCATGGTACCGACACCGGCGAGGAGCCCGCGGACCAGCTCCGTGAGCTCCTCGACGGCCCGGTCGAGCTCGTCGTTCTCGACGACGTAGTCGAACTCGTCCGCCTGTTCGAGCTGGTGACGAGCCAGTGCGATCCGCTCGCCGATCTCACCGGTGCTCTCGGTCGCGCGCTCGCGCAGGCGCCGCTCGAGCTCGTCGACGCGGGCCGAGATGAAGATGGTCACTGCGCCGGGTACCTCGCCCTTGACCCGAAGGGCGCCCTCGGTCTCCAACTCGAGGAGGGGCACCTTGCCCTCGGCGCGCAGGCGGTCGAGCTCGGAACGCAGCGTCCCGTACCGGTGGCCGGAGACGTAGGTGACGTGCTCGAGGAACTCGCCCCGCTCGATGCCCTCGAGGAAGTCCTCCAGGCTCAGGAAGTGGTACTCGCGGCCGTCCAGCTCGCCCGGACGGCGGGCGCGCGTGGTCGCCGAGACGGTCGCACCGACGCCGGGAACGCGCGAGAGCACCTCCCTGATCAACGTCCCCTTGCCGGCTCCGGACGGGCCGGTGACGACGATGACCGACGGCGCTCTACTTGTGGAAGAGGTCAATCAGCTCCGCGCGCTGACGGTCCGACAGGCCGCCGACAGTCTTCGACTGACTGATGCGGCACGTGTTCAAGAAGCGCGCTGCCTTGACACGCCCGAATTTCGGCACCGCCATGAGGATGTCGATGACCTTCGCCGTCGACACGTACTCGGGCGGGTTGCCGAGGATCTGCTCGATGCGAACGCGGCCGTCCTTGAGGTCCTTCTTCAACCGGGCGCGACGCACGCGCACGTCGTTCGCGCGCCTGAGTGCGTCCATCCTTTGATCGAGCGACCGGAGAGGTGCGTGCGCTTGCGTCTTCGCGGCCGTCGGCATGAGCGCCCGATACTACCAACGGTTTGGCGCGGATCAAGCGAGCACGTGGCTCAATTTGTGAGCGCTCGCGAAGGCCTCGTCGAGATCCACTGCCGCGATCTCCGCGCGCACACGCGCGGGAGCGTCGGGGTCGGCAAAGAGGACCGTGCCGAGCGCGACGTCGCGCGCACCGCACGCGACGAAGTCGACCACGTCCTGTCCAGAGGTCACGCCGCCCATGCCGACGATCGGGAGCTTCGTTGCCGCGTAACACGTGTACACGGCTGCGAGTGCGACCGGCTTGAGCGAGGGGCCGGACAGGCCACCCTGTGCGCGGGCGAGAACCGGCTCGTGGGTTCGCGGGTGCAAGGCCATGCCGCGCAGCGTGTTGACGAGCGAGAGCCCATCGGCGCCTGCCGCCGCGACCGCACGGGCGACCTCTCCCAGGTCGGGATGCGCCGCCGACAGCTTCGCGTACAACGGCAGCGCCGTCGTGAGCCGGCAGGCGGCAACGATCTCGGCGGCCGAGTCCGCCGCCTCGTCGACGTTCGGGCACGACAGGTTGAGCTCGATCGCCTCGACATCGCCGAGCACCGCGCACGTCTCGGCGTAGTCGGCAGCGCAGAACCCTCCAACCGAGACCCAGACAGGCCCGCCGAGCTCACGGAGACGCGCCAGCGTCTCGGCGAGGAAGCGCTCGCGGCCCGGATTGGCCAGTCCGATCGCGTTAAGCATCCCGTTTGAGGTCTCGGCGATGCGGGGCGGCCCGTTGCCCTCGCGAGGAAGCGGCGTGATCGTCTTCGTGACGAACCCGTCGAGCTCGCGGGCCACCTCCGGCGCCGCCAGCGCGTCGAGGCATCCCGATGCATTAAGCAGCCGCAAGGACGGGTCCCTCCACGCACAGACGCTTGAGCTCGCCGTCGATCTCGACCGCGCACCCGTAACACGCGCCGTACCCACACGCCATCGGTGCCTCCCACGCGAGCTGCGCCGTCGGACAGAGCTCGCCGACCGCGCGCAGCATCGGCTCCGGACCGCACGCGAGCACGTCGTATCCGGGCTCGATCAGATCGGTGACGAACGCCGGCTCGACGACGACCTCCGCGCCCGGCAGCAGCGACGCCGCCTCTGCGTGCCGGTCGGAGCGAAAGCCGAGGACGACCGGCGGCCGGCCGATGCGCTCCGCGAGATAGGGGAGCGGCGCCATCCCGATGCCGCCGCCGACGAGCAGCGGCCGCGCGACGTCGAGCCGGAAGCCGTTGCCGAGTGGGCCGAAGACGTGGATGCGGTCGCCGGGCCGGAGCGCGCACAGCGCCTCCGTCCCTGGGCCGACGGCGTCGATGAGGAACGCGAGCTCGCCGGGCGGCGCGAGGGACAGCGAGAGCGCGCGCGGAAGAAGCCTGCCGGGTGCCTCGAGCATGAAGAACTGTCCGGGAACGCCCGGGTCGAGCCCACCGCGGTCGAGCCGGAGAAGCGTGTACGCGCCGACCGGCTCGACGCCGGTGACTCGGAGGCGCCTTCTCGCGGCGCCGACCAACAGCGACCGACCAGCTCCACCGGTCGGTGGCGCCTGCTTACGCGGTTCGCGTCTCGGCATCGATCCGCTCCTGCAGCGAGAGCGCCTGCTCGGCGCGCGCGTTCGCGATCGCGTGCACCGCAGCGGCGGCGCCGGAGATGGTCGTGATGCACGGAACGCGCCGCGACAGGGCCGCTTCGCGAATCGCGTAACCGTCCGAGCGGGCGTTTCGGCCCTCGGGCGTGTTGATGACGAGATCGCAGCGCCCGCGCCGGATGAGGTCGATGACCGTGAGCTCGTCGCCGTTGGACTCGCTCAGCTTGCGAACCGCCTCCACGTCGAGGCCCGCGCCCGAGAGCGTGGCCGCCGTCCCCTCGGTCGCATACAGACGGAAGCCGAGCCCGGCGAGCGTCGCAGCGATCGGGACAGCCGACTTCTGCTCCGCCGGACGGATGGAGAGGAAGACGGCACCCTCGTGCGGAAGCGTGCGGCCCGCGGCGCGCTCCGCCTTCGCGAGGGCGGTCGGAAGGTCGCCTGCGCTCGCCATCACCTCGCCCGTCGAGCGCATCTCGGGACCGAGCACGGGATCGCTGCCGGCGAATCGCGCAAAGGGGAGCACCGCGGCCTTCACGCTCCATTGCTTCGGGGGCCTCTCGCGCGGAAGGCCGAGTTCAACGATCCGCGCGCCCGCTGCGAGACGGCACGCCGCGGGAACGAGGTGCACGCCGGTCGCCTTGCTGACGAACGGAACGGTCCGCGACGCACGCGGATTCGCCTCGAGCACGTACACGTCGCCGTCCGGCGTCAACGCGAGCTGCACGTTCAGCAGACCGACGACACCGAGCGCGCGACCGAGCGTGCGAACGATGCCCTGGATCTCGTCCTGCTGCGCGGGGGACAAACCTGGCGCGGGAAGCACGCACGACGAGTCGCCGGAATGGATGCCTGCCTCTTCCACGTGCTGCATGACCGCAGCGACGTACGTGTCGACGCCGTCGCAGAGAGCGTCGACGTCGATCTCGACCGAATCCTCGAGGAAGCGGTCGACGAGCACACGCCCGAGCACGGGGACCTCGCGCACCTCGTCGTCGTCGAAGCACACGCGCATCGCGCGCCCCCCGAGAACGTACGACGGGCGAATGAGCACGGGATAGCCGATCTCGTTCGCGACCTCGACCGCTTCGTCGCCGGACGATGCCATCCCCCATCCCGGCGAGCGGATGTCGTGGGCGCGCAAGAGGCCGGCGAAGCGCTCACGATCCTCGGCGAGGTCGACCGCGTCGTAGGGCGTACCGAGGATGCGATACCCCGCCTCCTCGATCGCGCGGGCGAGCTTCAGCGGCGTCTGGCCGCCGAACTGGATGACCACGCCCTCCGGCCGCTCGCGGTCGCAGATGGCCAGCACGGACTCCGTGTCGAGGGGCTCGAAGTAGAGGCGGTCGGACGTGTCGTAGTCGGTAGAGACCGTCTCCGGGTTGCAATTCACCATCACTGCCTCGTAGCCGAGCTCTCGGAACGTCCATACCGCGTGGACGCAGCAGTAGTCGAACTCGATGCCTTGCCCGATGCGATTCGGGCCGGAGCCGAGGATCACGACGCGCGGCCGCGCGTTGCCGAAGGCGGCCGGCCGCTCCTCCGCCTCACCCCACGTGGAGTAGTAGTAGTTCGAGTCGGCCGCAACCTCGCCCGCGCACGAATCGACACGGCGGTACGCAGGGCGAACGCCGCAGTCGCGGCGGCGGGAGCGAACGACGGACTCCGTCACGTCCCCGGCTGCGGCAATGTCGGCGTCGGAGATGCCGAGCCGCTTCAGCCGCAGCCAGTCGTCGGCGACGAACTGCTCGACGTCGCTGCCCGCGATCTCGAGCAGCGCCTCCTGGATTCGCCAGATCTCCTCGACGAAGAACGGATGCACGTCGTCGGGGACGTCGGCGAGCGTCTGCCACGGTGTCGCCGCCCCCGCATCGAGCTCGCGTGACCGCATCGCCTTCTGGAATGCCTCTGCGAACGTGCGGCCGATGCCCATCGTCTCACCGACCGATTTCATCTGCGTGCCGAGCGTGCGGTCGGCGCCGGGGAACTTCTCGAACGCGAAGCGCGGGAACTTCACGACGACGTAGTCGAGCGTCGGCTCGAAGCTCGCCGGCGTCGTCCCCGTCAGATCGTTGGGGATCTCGCCGAGCGTATAGCCCACCGCGAGCTTCGCCGCGACCTTCGCGATCGGGTAGCCCGTCGCCTTCGACGCGAGCGCGGACGAGCGCGAGACGCGCGGGTTCATCTCGATCACGCGCACCTCGCCGGTCTCCCGCGACCGCGCAAACTGGATGTTCGATCCACCGGTGTCGACGCCGACCGCGCGAATCACCGCGATTGCGGCGTCGCGCAGCTCCTGGTACGCCTCGTCGGCGAGCGTCATCTGCGGCGCGACCGTCACCGAGTCACCCGTGTGCGTTCCCATCGGGTCGAGGTTCTCGATCGAGCAGACGATGACGACGTTGTCGAGGCGGTCGCGCACGACCTCGAGCTCGAACTCGTCCCAACCGCGGACGGACTCCTCGACGAGCACCTGTGCGATCGGGCTCTCGCGCAGGCCGATATCCACCTGCTTGCGCAGCTCCTCGCGCGTCGAGGCAAAGCCGCCGCCGTGACCGCCGAGCGTGAACGCGGGCCTGACGACGGCGGGAAGCGCAAGCTCCTCGACCTGGTCGACGTCGGTGACGATGCGCGAGCTCGGCACCTTGAGGCCGCAGCTCTCGACGGCGTCCTTGAAGAGCTGCCTGTCCTCGGCGCGCTGGATGACATCGAGCGGCGCGCCGATCAGCTCGATCCCGAGCGCTTCGAGCACGCCGGACTGTGCGAGCTCGCGCGCGAGGTTGAGAGCGGTCTGCCCGCCCATCGTCGGGAGCAGCGCGTCCGGACGCTCGCGGCGAAGGACCTCGGCGACGCCCTCGAGGTCGAGCGGCTCGAGGTACGTGCGATCGGCGAAGCCGGGGTCGGTCATGATCGTCGCCGGGTTGGAGTTGACGACGACGGTGCGGAAGCCGTCCTCGCGCAGCACCTTCAGCGCCTGGCAACCGGCGTAGTCGAACTCGGCCGCCTGTCCGATGACGATCGGCCCCGACCCGACGAGGCAGATCGTCTGGATGTCGTCTCTACGCGGCAAGCTCGTCCACCCACTTCTCGAGCAGCGGCCAGGCGTCGTGCGGGCCCGGGCCGGCTTCCGGATGGAACTGGAGCGAGCGCGCACGCAGCTCGGGGAACGCGAGACCCTCGACGGTGCCGTCGTACAGCGAGACGTGCGTCGCCTCTTCTGCGCCGGCCGTCCGAACCGCGAAGCCGTGGTTCTGGCTCGTGACGAGCACCCGCTGATCGGCGCACTGCAGCACGGGATGGTTCGCGCCTCGGTGACCGAATGGAAGCTTGAAGGTTTCGTGCCCGGTCGCCATCGCGAGCACCTGATGACCGAGGCAGATGCCGAGGACGTTCGTCCGGCCGAGCAGGTCCCGCATCGTCTGAACCTCGTCCTGCAAAGGACCCGGGTCGCCCGGACCCGGCGAGAAGAGCACGCCGTCGTAACCGGCGAGCTCGTCCGCGAGCGCGTCGTACGGATGCACCATCACCGCTGCACCCGCCGCGGCGAGTCGCCGCAGCACCGAGGTCTTCACGCCGTAGTCGACGACGGCGACTCGCGCACGGCCCGAGTCGCTGTAGACGTACACCTCGCCGGTCGAAACGCTCGCTGCCAGAGCGCGCCCCTCCATCGACGGCAGGGCGCGGGCAGCGTCAACCGCCTCCTCGACCGAACCGCCCCCGGCGACGGCGACGGCGCGCATCGACCCGACGTCCCGGATCTTCAGCACAAGCGAGCGCGTGTCGATTCCGCTGAGCGCGACGACGCCGCGTTCGTGCAGCCAGTCCGTCCACGCAGGCCCGCGCGCCTCGCGCATGAGGACTGCCTTCGCGTGGACCCTGCGCGACTCGGAGCGCGCGTCGGCGATGCCGTAGTTGCCGATCATCGGTGCCGTGAAGCAGACGATCTGCTCGGCGAAGCTGGGATCGGTGACCGCCTCCTGGTAGCCGCTCATGCCGGTGGTGAAGACGGCCTCGCCGGCGGCGAAGCCCTCGGCGCCGACCGATTGGCCGCGGAAGACCGTCCCGTCCTCGAGTGCAAGGAACCCCGTCATGCCTCGAATGCCACCGCGCCGTTCACGATCGTCATCGCCACCGCGCCGGTGAGCCGTGCGCCGAGAAGCCACGAGTTGCGTGAGCGCGACCGGAACCCGTTCGGGTCGACGTCCCACTCGCGTTCGAGATCGAGCAGCGTGAGGTTCGCGGTCGCGCCGACGGCGACGCGTGGCCGGTCGATGCCGAAGATACGGGCAGGCCCGGCCGACATGCGCTCGAGCAGCGTCTCGAGGGGAAGCAGCCCTGCCTGCACGAGTCGCGAGTAGAGCACGGCGAATGCGGTTTCGAGGCCGGTGACGCCGAACGGCGCCGCCTCGAACGGGACGTCCTTCTCGTGCAGCGCGTGCGGCGCGTGATCGGTGGCGATGCACTCGATCGTCCCGTCCCGCAACGCGCCGAGCAGCGCTGCACGGTCGAGCTCGCCGCGAAGCGGCGGGTTCATCTTCACGTTCGGGTCGAGCGAGCGGACGGCATCGTCGGTGAGGACGAGATGGTGCGGCGTCACCTCGGCCGTGGCGGCGATGCCGGCCGCGCGCGCGCGGCTGAGCGCGGCGACGGACTCGACCGACGAGAGATGGAGCAGATGGATGGGCTGCCGCTCGTAGCCGGCGAGCGCAAGGTCGCGCTCGACCATGACCGACTCGGCGACGGACGGGTAGCCCGTGAAGCCGAGCTCGGCGGCGACGGCGCCCTCGTGCACGTGTCCGTCGTGTGAGAGCGAGCGCTCCTCGCAGTGCAGCGCGAGCTTCCGCCCGGTGAAAGACGAGTACTGGAGCGCGCGGCGCATCATCCCGGCCGACGCGACGGGGACGCCGTCGTCGGAGAACGCGATCGCGCCGGCGTCGGCGAGCTCGGCCATCTCGGTCAGCTCGTCGCCGTGCTGTCCGCGCGTGATGGCGGCGAGGAAACCGACCGATACTTCCGCCTCGCGGCCCGCGGCCTCGACGAGCGCGCCGAGCGTCGCGGCCGAGTCGACGACGGGATCCGTGTTCGGCATCGCGAGGATCACGCAGAAGCCGCCGGCGGCGGCCGCCTGCGTCCCGCTCGCGATCGTCTCCTCGTCCTCACGCCCCGGTGTGCGCAGGTGGACGTGCGGGTCGACGAACGCCGGGGCGAGCACGAGCCCGGTCGCATCGACGACGCGGTGTTCGTTCGTGTCGAGGCGCTCACCCATTGCAGCGATCGTGCCGTTGTCGATGCGCACGTCGAGCACGCCGTCGATTCCCTCGACCGGGTCGAGCACGCGTGCGCCGCGCACGACGACGTTCTCTCCTCCACGCTGCTTTGCGTACAGCATCACGCCACCTCCGCCGCTGCGAGCGCGCGGACCCCGACGGGCCCCCCGGTGAGCACGTCGTAGAGGACTGCCATCCGGATGACGAGGCCGGAGCGCACCTGCGTCTCGACGAGCGCGTCGACCGAGTCGGCGACGCGCGGATCGATCTCGACGCCCCGGTTCATAGGCCCAGGGTGCATGACCTTCTGCCCCGGCCGCAGCCGCTCCGGCGTGACGCCCCAACGTGCGGCGTACTCTCGCAGGCTCGGGACGTAGTTTGCGCCCGCCTCCATCCGCTCCTGCTGCATGCGCAGGACGTAGACGACGTCCGCATCGCGAATGACGCCGATGTCGGTCGTCATCTCCGCGTCGAGTCCGCGCGGCAGGAGTGCAGGCGGCCCGACGAGCGTGCAGCGCACACCGACGAGCTCGAACGCCTGTAGCAGCGAGCGCGCCACGCGCGAGTGGAGCACGTCGCCGACCACGGCGACGTGCAGTCCCTCGAGACGATCGAATTCCTGCTGCATCGTGTACAGGTCGAGCAGCGCCTGCGTCGGATGCTGGTGCTTGCCGTCCCCCGCGTTGACCACGTGCGCATCGGTCACGCGCGCGACTAGCTGCGGCGCACCGATCTGCGGATGGCGGATGACGATGACGTCGGGGTCGTATGCACCGAGTGTCTGCGCGGTGTCCTTGAGCGACTCGCCCTTGTCGACCGACGAGCCCGTCGACTTCACCGTGAGCGTGTCCGCCGAGAGGCGCTTCGCGGCGAGCTCGAAGCTCGACGACGTCCGCGTCGAGCTCTCGTAGAAGAGATTGACGACCAGCCGTCCCTTGAGCGTCGGCAGCTTCTTCACCTCTCGGTCGAGGGCGACGCCGAACGTGCGGGCGGTGCCGAGCAAGCGCTGCACGTCGTCGCGCGTGAGGTCGGCGACGGAGAGAAGGTGGCGGCGCGGCGGCGGCCCCGGAGGGCGGAGGTCGTCGCGCACGAGGCGGATGGACGTCATCGGGATTCCTCCTCAGGCACGGAGACGAGCAGGACGGCGTCGACCTCGTCGATCTCGACGAGCTGCACCTGGATGCGCTCGGTGCGCGCCGTGGGCAGGTTCTTGCCGACGTAATCGGGGCGGATCGGAAGCTCGCGGTGCCCGCGGTCGACGAGCACCGCCAGCTGCACCCGTGCCGGCCGCCCGTAGTCGAAGAGCGCCTCGATCGCGGCGCGGATCGTCCGTCCCGTGTAGAGCACGTCGTCGACGAGCACGACGGTACGTCCCTCGAGCGGGAAGTCGAGCAGTGTCTCGCGCACGATCGGCTGTGCATGCAGCGGCGCTTCGCCGCCACGCACGTGCACGTCGTCGCGGTAGAAGGTGATGTCGACCGCGCCGAGCTGTGGCGCCTCGCCGGCGCGCTCCTCGATCAGCCGCGCGAGCCGCTGCGCGAGCGGCACCCCGCGCGTCTGGATCCCGACGAGCGCGACCTCGTCGAGCTCGGGGTTGCCTTCGATGATCTCGTGGGCGATCCGGGAAAGCGTCCGCGACAGCGCTTCCGCGTCGAGCAGGACCTTCCCCGTTGCGGGGGCGTGCGTCGTCATTCGACTCCTTTCCGGCCTCGCTGGACCGGGTTAAAGGGTTCGTGCCGTCGAGACTGTATCTACGCCGACGGACGGTCGGTGAGATTCACGAGGCATGAGCGGAGGTGAGGCGCCGTCGAGGGCCGCGACGACGGGGCACGCGAGCTACCCGTCACGATCCGTTTCCTCGCATTCGAGGCAGACCCAGTCGGCCGCGACGTCGTCGCGCGCGCTGAGCGCCGCGGGGACCATCGTCACACCGCAGGCCGGGCAGATCGGCGGCTCGTCCTCATCCATGCCCCGCAACGTAGCCGCGCACAGACTCCAGCCCGTGGGGCGACGTTCGCGCACGTTCCGTGACGAGGTCGTTCCCACCGCGACCGGCTCCAGGGTCAGAAGATGAACGGAACGAGCATCTTGGTCGAGCGCTTGTACACCGGGTAGGCGTCCGGGAACTGCTCGGTCATGTAGCGCTCCTCGACGATTGCGCTGTACAGGAAGTAGATGCCGGCAAGGACGACGGCGGTCAGCCACATCAAGCTCAGCGCAGTCGCGGTCCCCACGCCCGCGAGCAGGATGCCCGAATAGATCGGGTGGCGAACCAAGTGGTAGGGGCCACTGGTCACCAGCTCGGGCTCGTCCTTTTGCGTCATCGGGGTTCCCCAGTTGCGCCCGATGTGCAGGCGAGCCGAGATCGCGAATCCCAACCCTGCGCCGAAGAGGACCAGCCCGAGGACAGCGCGCCACGGATCGGTGTCGAGGCCGTGGCCTCGAAACGCTCCCACGCGAATCAGGAGGACCACGGCGACGGCGATCACCGCCCTGATACGGAACTCGCGCGACCACGGGACGCGGCCCCTCTTCATCGAAAAGGCTGCCACGAGCCAATACAGCCAGAAGGCCGCCCAACCGCCGGCGAAGACGAGCTCGACCGCTCTCATCCTGACCCATAGTTCCATGCACGCGACGCGGAGACGCCGCCTCGAGCACCAGGCTGTTCCTTCAGCGCGGCATGGTCGGGAAATACACCCCTTTCGCGCAGCACCCGGCCGACCTCGACGACTACGCCGCCTTCAACGAGGAGTACGCGAACCACTTCCCCCGCGAGAAGCCGGTGCGCACGACCGTGCGTGCCGACCTCGTCGCCGGCATGCACGTCGAGATCACGATCGTCGCGAAGCAGCCTCGAGCCAGGGCCGGCTCAGTCCCCTGCGCCACCCACTCCCGGCGTGCGCTTCCGCGGATCGACAGAGCGCCGCTGTCTAACCGTCGTGCTGCTTCGTGAGAAGCGCGTGGATCTCCTTCGTCAAGGACGCGATCTCCTCGGTCAGCTCTTTGTCCTGCTGCGTGAGGCTCGTGTTCGATTGCACCAGCTCGACGAGCTTGTCGGTTTCGACTTTGGCGGCTCGTTCGATCCGCGCATGGTTCTTGTCGATTCGATCGGCGTGGATCTTGTCGCGGTCGGCCTGGCGCGTCTGCGCGAGCAGGATCAGCGGCGCCGCGTACGCAGCCTGAAGGGAGAAGAGGAGGTTCAACGCGATGAACGGATATACGTCCCAGGCAAACCCGAGATGCACCTGAGTGGAATTCAGGATCACCCACGCGAGAACGGCGACCGTCTGCCCGAGAATGTACTGGGGCGTGCCAAAGAACCTCGCCGCCTTTTCTGCCATTCGTCCGAACGTGTCGTTCCCGAACGCACCGCGCAGCTCGGCATGGTGATGCGCCTCAGAGACTTCGCCTACGTGCGAGGACACGACAACTACGTGTGTTCTCGACGTTGCTGTTCGTTCCTCCGCATCCCGCCGAAGAGCGCATCGGGTGCTTACGCGACGTCGCGGTCGCTTCGTTCGTCGCTGCCGTAGAGCGTTTCGATTTCGTGGACGGGGACGGGGCGGCTGAAGAGGAAGCCTTGACCGTAACGGCAGTTGTGCTCGAGGAGGTAGCGGCGCTGCTCGTCGGTCTCGACTCCTTCGGCGAGCGGCTCGAGGCCGAGGGTGTCCGCGAGTTGGATGATGGAGGCGACGAGTGTGCGTGCGTGCTCGTTCTCCGGGAGGTCCCGGATGAAGGAGCGGTCGATCTTGAGCATGCTGACCCAGCTCTTGTTGAGCCGCCCGAGCGAGGAGTACCCGGTGCCGAAGTCATCGATCGCGAGCTTCAGGCCCCGCTTGTGCATGTCGGTGAGGATGTCCTCCATCTGCCCCCGCGCGTCGGGGATGAGCGCCGACTCGGTCACTTCGATCATCAGGCGTTCGAGACCGACGCCTGCGGCGGCAGCGGCAGCGGTCAGGTGGGCCATCCCTGTCGACTGGCAATAGGACGGTGGCAGGTTGATCGAGACGTACAGATCCAGACCTTGTTCCTGCCAGGCCAGGGCTTGTCGGCAAGCCTCGTCGATCACCCAGTCGCTGAGCGAGCCGATCAGTCCGATCTGCTCGGCGAGAGGGAGGAAATCGGCCGGTGGCACGAGTCCGCGCTCCCCGTCCTGCCAGCGGACGAGAGCCTCTACGCCGACGAGCGTTGCGGTCTCGAGGTTGACGAGCGGCTGATAGTGCAAGACGAGGCCTTGTCCCCGCTCGACCGTCTTGCGAAGGCGGCCCGCCATCGAGATCTGCTCCAGCGCTGTGTCCGCGCGGTGACTGTAGAGCGCGTAGCCGTCACGACCTGCTTCTTTGACCGAGTACATGGCGAAATCGGCGTGCTTGAGTAACGTCTCTGCCCCGTCGGCGTCGCCCGGGAAGAGGCTTATGCCGACACTTGCACTGATGTAGATCTCGACCCCCTCGACCAGAAACGGCGTACGTAGGATCCTGCGCAGCTTGCTCGCGACCACCTCGGCGGCATGCAGGAAAGGGATCTCTTCACCCGAGTGGCGTTCGAGGTCGGAAAGGAGCACGAGAAACTCGTCGCCGCCCTGGCGCGCGACCACGTCCATGGTCCTGATCGCGCCTTGCAACCGTGAGCCGACCGACTTCAGCAACTCGTCTCCCGCTCCGTGTCCGAAGCTGTCGTTGACGAGCTTGAAGTTGTCCAGATCGATGAAGAGAACCGCCGTGCCGCGGCGGCTCCGGGCGGCTCGAGTCACGGCCAGATCAAGATGCTGCAGGAACGCTGCTCGGTTTGCCAAGCCGGTCAACGAATCGTGGAGCGCGGCATGGGCGAGCTTCTCGATCGCTTCCGCCTCGACGCGCTTGCGGGCGGTGATGTCGGCGACGACGCCGTTGACAAGAACACAGTCGTCTTCTGCCGAACCCTCAGGCCGCATCCTGTCGAGCACCCAGCGCTCTCGGCCGTCGCAACCGATCAGCCGATACTCGATCTCAACCGGCTCCCCGCGAGCAAGCGC
>CAZXZX010000213.1:0-17639 GCA_964645445.1 uncultured Gaiellales bacterium | reverse complement strand
ACTCCGAGCTGCGGCGGGCCGGCGCCGAGGACGAGCAAACGCACCGGCCCATTGTCGCGACGGACCCGGCTATGCCGCCTCCGGAAGAGCCTCGATCTCCTCGACCGCGCGTATCCCAACGGGGCGGTGCCGGATGAGCGCCGCGGCGACGGCGCCGAGCGCGACGACGCCCGCCCCCACCCAGACCGCGGTCGTGGTGCCGTGTGTGAACGTCTGCGCGGTGCGGTAGCCGCCCTCGTGCGAGAACACCGAGGCGAGGACTGCGACGCCGAACACGCCGCCGAGCTCGCGGATGGCGTTGTTGGCGCCCGACGCCTTCCCTTCCTGCTCCGGGCGCACCGAGCCGAGGACGACGTTCGCCACCGGAGCGAAGAACAGCGCCATGCCCGCGCCGGAGAGGACGAAGGGGATCACGAGCGACGAGTACGCGACCGTGGGCGTCTGCACCGCCGCGATCCACGCGAGCCCCGCCGCCTGCAGCGTCAGTCCCAGCGCCATCAAGCGCTGGCCGCCGACGCGGTCGGAGAGCGCGCCCGCGATCGGCGCGATGAAGATCGGCATCGCCGTCCACGGGAGGATGCGCAGGCCGGACTGCAGCGGCGAGTAGTGCTGCACGGTCTGGAAGAACTGCGCCAGGAGGAAGATCGATCCGAACATCCCGAAGAACATGAGCAGCGAAGCGACGTTCGTGAGCGTGAACGTCCGGCTGCGGAAGAAGTGCATCGGCAGCATCGGCGAGGTCGCACGCAGCTCCCATGCGACGAAGGCGGCGACGAGCGCGACGCCGGCGGCGATCGGGACGACGATGCCGGCGCTCGTCCACCCATGGGCGTTGCCGCGGACGAGACCCCAGACGATTCCGAGGAGGCCGGCGCTGACGAGGCCGAGGCCGGGTAGATCGAGGCTGGAGTCGGAGCCGCGGGTCTCGTCGAGCCGGGCAAGCGCGAGCGGCGCGAGGACGAGGCCGATCGGCACGTTCAGCCAGAAGATCCAGTGCCACGAGACGCCATTCACGATCGCGCCGCCGACGAGCGGGCCGATGGCGATGGCGAGCCCGCCGACGCCGCCCCAGATGCCGAGCGCGAGCCCGCGCCGGTTCCGCGGCACTGCCGCGGAGAGGATGGTGAGCGTCAGCGGGGTCACGACGGCACCGCCGACGCCCTGCAGGGCCCGCGCGACGTCGAGCTGGTTCGGTGTCGTCGACAGCGCCGCCGCGGCCGAGGCCACGGTGAACAGGAGCAGGCCGCCTGCGAACAGCCGGCGGCGGCCGAACCGGTCGCCGAGCGCGGCCCCGGTGAGCAGGAGCACGGCGAAGGTCAGCGTGTACGCGTTGACCGTCCACTCGAGCTGTGAGATGGACGCGTGCAGGTCGCGGCGGATCACCGGGATCGCCGTCGTCACGACGAGGTTGTCGAGGCTGACCATGAAGAGCGCCACCGAGGTGATGGCCAGCGTCCAGATCATCGAGCGCTTTTGTGTGTGAGTCATCACTTCCTCCAATGGGAAAAAAGAGAGGCCTAGTGGTCCTTGCCGCAGTCGTCGAGCAGTTGCTGCATCCACGGCTCCGGGTCGTCGTTGACCTGCATCGATGCGAGGACGTTGAGCATCATCCCGGTCGAGAAGAAGCTCCAGATCGTCGGGCCGTCCGCGTCGGACACGCGCCGGACGTAGGCGACGAGGTCGCCGTAGCCGGCCCGCACGACCGCGCGGATCGCGGGATCGTCGGACGCCGCATACGCCTGCATCTGCGCCCGCAGCCAGGTCCGATCGGTCGCCAATTGCTCCATATAGGCCTCGCCGATGGCGTGGAGGGCCTCTTCGCCCCGCTTGCCCTCAGCCGCCCGCTGGAACAGCTCGAGCGTCTCGCGGAAGCACCGGCTGACGGTGGCGATGAACAGCTCCTTCTTCGTCCCGAAGAGCCGGAAGAGGTACGGCTGGGAGATCCCGGCTCGCCGGGCGATGTCCTCGGTGGACGTCCCTTCGAGCCCGC
This sequence comes from uncultured Gaiellales bacterium, assembly GCA_964645445.1. Lineage (GTDB taxonomy): Bacteria > Actinomycetota > Thermoleophilia > Gaiellales > Gaiellaceae > Palsa-739. Next base: position 15,649 of record CAZXZX010000213.1, on the reverse strand, counting down.
GCTCTGCGAACTCGATCATGGCCGCGTCGATGACGTCGTCCTTCCGTTCCGCCGCTGAGAGCCTGACTGCCATGCCCGTAGGTTAGTGATGACTCACAAGTTTGTCAAGAGCGCCCGCCACCCGGTCGAGATCGGCCCCCGTCAGCCGCCCGTGCAACGGCAGCGCGAGCGCCCGCTCGAAGGCCGCGTCCGCCCCCGGGAACGGGCCCTGGCCGCGATACGCCCCGAGCCGGTGGAGCGCGTACGTCCCGATCTGGCAGCCGATCCCTTGGGCACGCAGCCCGGCCATCACCTCGTCCCGGCGGTCGACCTGAACGACGTACGCCTGCCACCCGTGGCGGTCTCCGTCGTCGGCCCGAGGAAGGACGACGTCGAGGTCTGCGAGCCGTTCGGCGTAGCCGGCCGCGATCGCCCCGCGTGCGGCGAGGAGCTCGCCGAGCCGGCGCAGCTGGGGGATCCCGAGCGCACAGAGCACATCGCTGATGCGGTAGTTGAACGCGGGGGCCGGCATGTCGTCGTACGCGCCGGACGGCGACCAGCCGTGGTGGCGCAGCGAGCGCACCCGCTCCGCGAGCACCGCGTCGTCCGTCGTGACGGCGCCGCCCTCTCCCGTCGTCACGATCTTGCGCGGATGGAACGAGAAGCACGCGAGCAGGCCGAGGCTTCCGCACGATCGCCCGCGATGCGCGGCACCGAGGGCGCCGGCCGCGTCCTCGAGCACCGGCAGGTCGGGAAGCTCCTCGAGCCGAGCGGGCCGCCCGAAGAGATGCACCGCCAGCACAGCCTTCGTCCGCGGCGTCATACGGCGCGCCGCATCCTCCGGGTCGATGTTCATCGTCAGCGGGTCGACGTCGACGAGGACGGGCTTCGCGCCGGCGAGCGCGACGACGTTCGCGGTGGCGGGAAACGTGTACGCGGGGACGAGCACCTCGTCTCCCTCACCGATGCCGAGCGCGAGCACCGCAACGTGCAGCGCAGCCGTGCCGGACGACACGGCCACCGCGTGCGTCGTACCGGCGGCGGAGGCGAGCAGCGCCTCGAACTCGTCCACCTTCGGGCCCATGGTGAGCTGGCCCGTCTCGAGCACGGCGGCGACCTCGGCGAGCTCCTCCTCGCCCAGATCCGGACGGGCTAAGCGGAGTGGGCGAGTCAATCGCCCCCTCCTCTTCTGGTCGGCGTCGCCAGGCGAGCGCCTAAGCGGATGTGAGCTGCCTGCTCCGGTACCACGCGATCGTCCTCTCGAGCCCGTCGTCCAGGTCGACCTTCGCTTCGAAGCCGAGCAGCTCGCGCGCCTGGCGGACGTTCGGGCTGCGGATCTCGACGTCGGCGTAGTGGAGCGGCTGGAAGACGATCTCGCCCGGGCAGCCGGTGAGCCGCTTGATCCGCTGCGCGAGGTCGAGGATCGTCACCGTCGAGCGGTCGTTGCCGATGTTGAAGCTCTGGCCGACGGCCTCGCGGCGTTCGAGGCAGAGCAGCACCGCTTCGACCATGTCGTCGACGTAGCACCATGCGCGGATCTGCGACCCGTCGCCGTGAATGGTCAGATCGCGCCCCGCGAGCGCCGACTCGATGAACGCGCGGATCGCGCCGCCGCCGATCTGGCCCGGGCCGTACACGTTGAACGGGCGCACCGTCACGGTCGGGAGGCTCAGCTCGTCGTGGTAGGCGTGCGCCAGGTGCTCGCCGGCGAGCTTCGACACGGCGTAGGTCCAGCGCGCCTCGCCCACGGAGCCGATCGTGGAGACGTGGCCCTCGTGCACGTTGTCGGCGTGCGTGCCGAAGACCTCGCTCGTCGAGAAGTCGACGATGCGCTCGAGCGTGTCGATCGTGCCGAGCGCCGCCTCGAGCACGTTGTACGTGCCGATCATGTTCACGCGCATCGTCCGCACCGGGCTCTCGCGCACGGTGTCGACGCCGGCGATCGCCGCACAATGGACGATGTGCGTCGCGCCCTTCGCGACCTCCGCCACCTGGTCGGCGTCGAGCACGTCCCCCTGCACGAAGCTGAAGTTCGGATGCTCGCGCAGGTCGGTGGAGCCGAGCGCGTCCCGGTGGAGGTTGTCGTACGCGATCACCTCGTTCCGGTCCACGAGCAGGCGGGCGAGCGTGGTCGCGATGAAGCCGGCCCCTCCGGTGATGACGATGCGCTTGCCCTGCAGGGACATCGAGCTCACTCTAGCCTCCACTCCGTGGACGATTTCGTCGAGCGGGCGTGGCGGCTCGTGCTGCGCCGCGACCCCGATCCAGAGGCCGTCGGGCGGGTGGAACGTGGCGACGTATCACGTGCGCGGCTCATCCGGGAGATGGTCGAGAGCCGCGAGTTCGAGCTCGTCGAGCTGCTCGACGACGGCCTCGCGCGCGCGCGGTCGGAGCGTGAGCGGAGCGGCAGGCCGCGCGAGCTGGTCGCGCCTCCGTGGAGCGACGAGCGGGCGATCGAGATCCCCTGGTGCCTCGCGCGCTACGACGGCGAGCGGCGCGTTCTCGACGTCGGATCGGCGAACGCGATCCCGGCCTACCTGGAAGGGCTGCGCGACCTTCGCGCACCGGAGCTCGTGACGGTCGACCTCGTCCAGCCGGCCGACGTGATCGCGGACGTCCGCGCCCTCCCGTTCGAGGATGGCAGCTTCGACGTCGCGCTGCTCGTCTCCACGCTCGAGCACGTCGGTCTCGACAACACCGTCTACGGAGTCGACGCGGGACGCGACGAAGACGGCCATCGGGCGGCTCTGCTCGAGCTGCACCGCGTTCTTGTGCACGACGGGCGGTTGCTTCTCAGCGTCCCTACCGGCATGCGCGACGACCAGGGCTGGCAGCTACAGCGCGGGCCGCTCGAGTGGATCGATCTCTTCGAGGACGCCGGCTTCGTCGTCTTCGAGGACGAGCTCTATGTCCATACGGATGCCGGCTGGCGCACCGCGACGCCGCCCGAAGCCGAGAGCGCGTGCTACGGCAGCCCGGGGCCGGGCGCCGGGGCGGTGCTCCTCGCGGAGCTGCGGCCGACGCGCCTGAGGGAGAAGGTCCGCCTCGCCGTCCGCGACGTGCGACTGCCGGACGAGCCCCGCAGGAGCACGGCCCCCCACAAGTAAGCTCGCCCGCGGGCATGCGGGGCAAGACCGTCCTCCTCGTCGGCGCCGGCCGCCACCAGCGGCGCGCGATCGCGCGTGCGCAGGAGCTCGGCCTGCGCGTCGTCGCCGTCGACCGCAATCCCAACGCGCTCGGGCTCGCTCTTGCCGACGTCGGCGAAGTGGTCGACTTCGTCGACCTCGAGGGCGTCATCGACGCCGCGCGCCGCCATGCCGTCGACGGCGTGCTGACGGTCTCGGCGGACCGCGCCGTCCCGATCGTCGCCGCCGTCGCTGAGGAGCTCGGGCTGCCCGGCATCGGGACGGACGCCGCACATGTGATGACGCAGAAGATCGCGATGCGCCGCCGGCTCGCAGAGGTCGGCGTGCCGCAGCCGCGGTTCGCCGCTGCGCGCGACCTCGCCTCGGCCCGCGCAGCTGCGGAGACGGTCGGATTCCCCGCGGTGTTGAAGCCGGCCGACTCTGGCGGGCAGCGCGGCCTCTTCCGGCTCGAGTCGATCGACGACCTCGATGCGCATCTCCACGCAGCGCTCGCGGAGTCGGCCGGCGGCGAGATCGTGCTCGAGCGCTTCCACGACGGGCTCGAGCTGAACGGTCTCGTGATTGCGCGCAGAGGGGAGCCGGAGGTGTTGACGCTCTCCGATCGCCTGCGCCCGCCCGGCATCGGCTTCGGCGTCGGCTGGATCCACGTGTATCCGACGACGATCTTCGGCGACGTCCTCGCCGAGGCGGAGCGGGTGGCCGCGCACGCGACGCGCGCGCTCGGCATGCGCGACGGGATCGCCTTCCCCCAACTGCTGGTCACGGACGAGGGCGTGCTCGTGATCGAGGTCGCAGCGCGGATTCCCGGCGGCCAGATGGCAGACCTCGCGCGGCATGCGGTCGGCGTCGACCTGATCGAGATCGCCCTCCGGCAGGCGCTCGGCGAACCGGTGCCGGACGAGCTCGCACGGCCGCGCCTCCAGCAGCCGCTCGCCATCCGGTTCCTCACCGCATCGCCCGGCCCGCTGCCGACGGGGCGCGTCGTCTCGATCGGCGCGCTCGACCGGGTGCTCGCCGCGACGGGCGTCGTCCAGGCGGAGACGTACCTGCAGGAGGGCGAGACGATCCGTCCCGTGCGGTTGGACGGGGACCGGCGCGGCTACGTCATCGCCGTCGCCGACACGAACGTCGAGGCGCTTCGGCGCGCCGAAGCGGCCGCGCGCCTGCTCCAGGTACAAGTGGAGCCCGCATGACGTGTGACTTCACGCTCGCCCATTACCGCGAGCTGCTCGAGGCGGCGCAGGCGGGCGGCTACGACTGGGCGAGCTTCGACCGGCATCCGCGCGCGGGCGACATCTTCCTCCGCCACGACGTCGACCTTTCGCTGGAGGCGGCGCTCGAGATGGCGCGCCTGGAGCACGAGCTCGGCGTGCGCGCGACCTACTTCCTGATGACGGAGAGCGGCTTCTACAATCTCGACGCGCACGTCGGCCGGTATGCGCAGCGCCAGCTGCGGCAGTGGGGACACGCGGTCGGGCTGCACGCCGTCTACCCGCGCGCCGAGCTCGACCGGCGCTTCGACAAGGTGGTCGCCTGGCACAACCCCGATCCGCAGTACATGTCGGAGCCGATCGGCGGCGCCGTGAACGTCATGGAGGAGCCGTACTTCTCCCGAGGGCACTACCGCTCCGACTCGAACCGGCACTGGCGCGAGGGCTGCCCGCACGAGGAGCTTGCCGCCGGCTCGTTCGAGTGGCTCCAGCTCCTCGTCCACCCGGAGATCTGGGTGTACGAGGGATCGACGATGCGCGAGACGATGGAGTCGATGCTCGAGGCGAGGCGCGCCGAGTGGATCGACGCGCTCGTCGCCGACCGGATCGACATGTCGTGACGACGACCATCCTCGTCACCGCTGCCGGAGCGCCCGGCACGGCAGCGCTGCTGCGCGGCCTGCGCGAGAACGGCGAGCGTGACGTGCGGCTCGTCGGCGTCGACATGTCGGAGCGCTCGGTCGGCGGGCACCTGTGCGACGCGTTCCACCTCGTCCCGCCCGGTTCCGACCCGGGGTACGCCGACGCGGTGCTCGAGCTCGTCGAGCGCGAGAACGCCGACGTCGTGCTGCCACAGTCGTCGTTCGATCTCCCCGGCCTAGCCAGCGCGCGCGAGCGCTTTCCCGTGCCTGTGCTCGTCTCGCGCCCTGAGACCGTGCGCCGCTCGAACGACAAGGCGGAGACCTACTCGCTGCTGCAGCGCATCGGCGTCCCGACGATCGAGTTTCGCCGCGTCGCCGGCGCGCGCCAGGTCGATGCCGCCGCGCGGGAGCTCGGCTACCCGGACCGGCCTGTCTGCTTCAAGCCCGTGTTCTCGTCGGGCTCGAGGGGCTTCCGCATCCTCGACTCGACGGTAGACCGCGCGCACCAGCTCCTGCACGAGCGGCCGGGCTCGGTCGCAATGCGGTTGGAGGAAGCGCTCGAGCTCCTGCCCGAAGAGGGCGGCACCGAGCTGCTCGTGATGGAGCTCGCGACCGGAGGCGAGCGAACCGTCGACGGGATCGCCGACGGCGAGCGCATCGTGCTCGGCCATCCGAAGACGCGCGAGTCGATGCGCGCCGGCCTCGCGATGTACTTCGTCACGCTCGCCGACGACGAGCTGATGGAGCTTTCCGACCGCATCGTCGAGGAGCTCGCAATCGAGTGGTTCTTCAACATCCAGCTCGTCGGTCAGCATGTGATCGAGGTGAACCCGCGCATCTCGACGATCGTCTACCAGGAGGATCTGAACCTGCCCTGGCTCGGGGTGAAGCGCGCGCTCGGCGAGATCGGAGACGAGGAGCTCGCGTCGCTTCAGGCGCGCGTGCGGCCCGGCCGGACCGCGCTTCGGTATTTCGACCAGATCGAGTGGAACAACTGAGGGTCACCCACTGCCCCGTCAACACCGCGGGGATCCCGTGGGCGAACGTCCAGGCACTTCGCGCGCGCGGCGTCGACGCTCAGCTCGTCGTCTTCAACCGGTACCGGCTCCATCCCGAGGCCGACGTCGACCTCCAACGCAGCGGAGGCTTGCTGCGACAGCAATCGACGCAATGGAGGGCGTTCGCACGGCTCGCCCCGCACACGGACATCTTCCACTTCTACTTCGGGCTCACCCTCGTGCCGAAGTCGCTCCAGTTCCCGTTGCTGTCGGCGATGCGCAAGCCGTCGGTCATGCACTTCCTCGGCTCCGACATCCGCGGGCGTCCGCCCGAGGAGCTGAAGTGGGCCAGACGCGCAGGCGCGGTCGTCATCGGCTCGTACGACGCAATCCGGTGGGTTCCCGACGCCCACGTCATCCCGCCCGGCATCGACGTGTCCTCGATCGAGCCGGCCCCGCCCAAGAATCACGAGCACCCGGTCGTGCTGCACGCGCCGTCGTCGAGGTCGCGCAAGGGGACGGAGGAAGTCCTCGCCGCAGCCGACGAGCTCGGCCTCGATCTCGAGCTCGTCGAAGGCGTCGACCACCGCGCCGCATTCGAGCGCTATCGGGCGGCCGACCTCGTTGTCGACCAGTTGAACGCCGGCTGGTACGGGATGTTCGCGATCGAGGCGATGGCGCTCGGCAAGCCGGTGGTCGCGTTCCTGCACGACGAGGCGACGCGGCGCACCGAGGAGGCGTTCGGGATCGAGGTGCCGATCGTGCACGCGACGAAGGAGACGCTCGCCGACGTTCTGCGCGAGCTCGTCGCCTCTCCCGAGGAGCTGCGCCGCATCGGGGCGGCGAGCCGTGCGTACGTCGAGCGCGTCCACGACCTGTCGGTCGTCGGCGATCGGCTGATCGACCTCTACGCTGGCCTACAGTGAGACTCGGTCAGGAGCTGAGGCGGCTCGGCCGCCACTCGGCGATCTACGGCCTCGGCGGGCTTGTGTCGCGCATCCTCGCGACGCTGCTCCTGCCTCTGTACACGCACTACCTGCCTCCGGGCTCGTACGGGCGCGTCGAGATCGTCACCGCGACCACCGCTGTCGCGGCGATCGCCTTGCAGATGGGAATCGCGAGCGCATTCTTCCGTTTCTATTTCGACGCGAAGACAGACGACGGGAAGCGCACCGTCGTCCGGACGTCCTTCTGGTTCACGATGGCGATGTCGACGCTCGGTCTCGTCGTCGGCGTCCTCTTCGCCGGTCCGATCGGGCACTGGCTGGGGCTCGGACACGATCCGATGCTCGTGCGCGCAGGCGCCGTCGGACTGTGGGCGCAGACGAACTACCAGCAACTCACGGCGCTGTTCCGCGTCGAGGAGCGCTCTGTGCAGTACGCGTTCGCGAGCGTCTGCAACGTCCTCATCACCGTGGCCGCCATGGTCCTCTTCGTCGCGGTCTTCCATTGGGGAGCGATCGGGCTCGTCGTCGGCAACTTCACCGGAACGCTCGTCGTCTACATCGCGCTGGTGATCTACCGAACCGAGCAGCTCGGGCTCGAGTTCGACCGTGTCCTGCTGCGGAAGATGCAGGTCTTCGGCATGCCCCTCGTCCCCTCCGCGCTCGCGCTGTGGACGATCAACTGGGTCGATCGCGAGTTCGTCGTCTGGTACAAGGGCCTCCCCGAGGCCGGCGTCTACTCGGCCGCCGTGAAGATCGCGTCGGTCGTGACCTTCGTCATGGTCGCCTTCCGGACGGCGTGGCCCGCGTTCGCATACTCGATCGAGGACGACGGCGATGCGAAGCGCACCTATTCGTTCGTACTCACGTACCTTCTCACGTTCGCGTCCTGGGTCGCGCTCGCGCTCGGCGCGCTCGCGCCGTGGTGGGTGCGCCTGCTGACGAGCGCGCAGTACCAGCGCGCGGAGAAGGGCGTCGCGCTTCTCGCCTTCGCGGGCGCGATCTACGCGGGTTACACCGTGCTTGCGATCGGGAGCGGCCGCGCGCGCAAGACGCAGCTCAACTGGGTCGTGACCGGCGTCGGGGCGGCGGCGAACGTCGCCCTGAACTTCTGGCTCATCCCGCGTTGGGGGATGGTCGGCGCGTCGATCTCGACGCTCGCCGCCTACATCGTCCTCTTCGCCGGCATGACGCTGTACGCGCAGCGCGTGTATCCCGTGCCGTACCAGTGGCGGCGCATCGTCACCGCGGTCGGAGCCGGCGTCGCCCTCACGGTCGCGGCGCGAGCGGCCCACCTCCCGCTAGCGCCGTCGTTCGTACTCGTGCTCGCGTATCCGCTCGCGCTCGCCGTGCTCGGCTTCTACCTTCCCGCCGAGCGGAAGCGCCTGCTCAAGCTGGTACCCAACCTCCGCTGAGCGGCTCGCCGACACGCAGCCCGAACCGCTGTGCGAGGCCTGGCACGGAGTCGGGCTGCATCTCGAGCCCGTAACGCGCGCGCAGCCCGGCGAACTCCTCGGGATCGGCCGCCATCGCACCGCCGATGTCGGAGAGCTCGCGGAAGAACCGCTCGAAGCCCGCCGGCGAGATGATCTCGAGGATCCGGCACGGCTCGTCGCCGGCGTTCCAGAACGTGTGCCACTGGTCGCGGGGCTTGTGGACGAGGTCGCCGGGACCGGCCTCGACCACGTCGTCGCCGAGCAGGGCGCCCATTCGCCCCTGCAGGACGTAGCTGTACTCGTCCTCCCGCGTGTGCAGGTGCAGCGGAGCGGCGAGCGCGCGCGGCGACATCGGATGCTCGACGAGCGAGAAACGCTCGCCGGCCTCGGCGCCGTCGATCATGAAACGGACGCCGATGCTGCCGAGAAAGCCCTCCTGCGCGTCGGTCGACCCGACGATCTTCACACCCGTAATCGTGCTCATCTCCACTCCTTTCAGTGGACAGTGGTGTCCTGCGGAATCTAGAGCACGTCGGCCGGATCTGTCAATATTCGCGTGACAGCGATGTCTGATCAAAAACGCCCGTACCGGATGAAGCGCCGCGCCGAACTGGAGGCGCAGACCCGCCTGCGCATCACCGAGAGCGCGGCCGCGCTGCACGAGCAGCTCGGTCCGGCGCGAACGTCGATGAGCGCGATCGCCGAGCGCGCAGGCGTCCGCCGATCGACGGTCTACCGGCATTTCCCCGACGAGGAGGCGCTGTTCGACGCGTGCTCGTCGCACTGGCGGGCGGCCAACCCGCCGCCGAGCGTACAGGCGTGGACGCCGATCGACGATGCGGCCGCTCGCACCGAGACGGGGCTACGAGAGCTCTACGCGTTCTACGGCCGCACGCACGCGATGTACACCAGCCTGTTCCGCGACGAGGCGCTCGTCCCGATCGTGAGGCGCAGGCTGAGCTCCTTCCACGCGTACGTCGACTCGGCCGTGGACGTCTTGATGCGCGGCCGTCGGTCGCACGGCCGGGCCGCCCGCCGCACGCGCGCGGCGATCGGTCACGCGGTCTCGTTCACGACGTGGCGCTCCCTGGTCCAGGAGCAGCAGCTCGATCCTGACGAGGCGGTGGCGCTCATGAGCCGTCTGGTGGAAGACGCAGGTCGAGCTCCATGAACCGCGTACCGGCGACAGGGTTGTGCCGGTAGGGCGTGATCTCGGCAAAGCCGAGCGACTCGTAAAGAGCTTGCGCCGATCCCATCATCGGCATGGTGTCGAGTCGCATCGCCCGGTAGCCGAGCGTGCGCGCATGCTCGACGGCGGCGACCGCGAGCATGCGGCCGAGCCCCATTCCACGCGCCGCAGGCCGGACGTAGAGCCGCTTCATCTCGCAAACGCCGTCCTCGAACGGCCGCACGCCGACACAGCCGTCGGCACCGGCGAGGAGGATGACGTCGTAGCCGTCCGGAAGCGCAGCGATCTCCTCCTCGAAGCCCTGGAACGACAGATCGACGCCGAGCGAGTCGACATACTCGCGAAAGAGCGTGCGGACGAGGTCGGCTTCGTCCGCTAGCGCAACGCGCGGAGCGCCGCGATGTCGTTCTGCTTCGGCTCCCAAGTCCCGGCCCTCACGTTGGCGCGTACCTGTTCGGGCTTCGTCGCACCGGCAATGACGGACACGATCGCCGGCATCGCGAGCAGCCCGCCGACCGCGACGTCGAGGAGCGCGACGCTCCGCTCGTCCGCGTAGCGCTGCAGCGCCGCGACCTGCGCCCAGCGCTCGGCCGGGATGTCCCGCCCGGCGAGCCTGCCCTCCGACGGCACCTTCCCCGGCGCATGCTTGCCCGTGAGCAGCCCGCTCGCCAACGGGAAGTACGGCAGCACTCCGATGCCGAGCCGGTCGCACTCCGGCAGCAGCTCGTCCTCGGCACCCCGCTTCACGAGGCTGTACTCGTTCTGCGCGGCGAGAAAGCGCGTCAACCCACGCTCGCGCGCGATCGTGTCCGCCTCCTCGACCTGCGTGGGTGAGTAGTTCGAGGAGCCGATCCAGCGCACCTTGCCCTCGCGGACGAGCTCGTCGAGAGCGCCGAGCGTCTCCTCGACCGGCGTCGACGGGTCGGGCTCATGCATCTGGAAGACGTCGATCACGTCGGTGCGCAGGCGCCGCAGCGATCCCTCCACAGCCCAGCGCACGTACTCGGCCGAGCCGCGCGACTCGGACGGGTTCTCGTTCATCGGCTTCCCGAACTTCGTCGCGACGAAGACGGCGTCGCGGCGCCCCTCGAGCGCGCGTCCGATGAACTCCTCGCTCGTGCCCTGCGAGTAGATGTCGGCAGTGTCGACGAGCGTGATCCCCTGCTCGATCGCCTCGTCGAGCACGGCCTTCGATTGCTCGTAGTCGATGCGGGCACCGAAGTTGTTCGTGCCGAGCCCGACGACCGAGACCTCGGGCCCTTCTGCACCGAGCGACCGCGTCCTCACGCCGGCCTCCGCGCGATGAATCCCCTCGCGCGCATTCGCATCACGACCTCCCCCCGTTGGTTGACGAGCTCGTGTTCCCCCACGATCGTGCCACGCCCGGGATCGCGCTCGCTCACCCATGCGTCGACGACGCGGCTGCGGCCGGTGAGCACGTCGCCCGGCCGCACGGGAACGAGCCAGCGGAGCTCCTCGACGCCGGGCGAGCCCAGGCTCGCGCTGTCGAGCAGGACGTTGCGCACGAACATGCCCATGTACAGCGCGGCCGTATGCCAGCCGCTCGCGATCAGCCCGTCGAACGGCCCCTCGACTTCGGGGTCGGTGTGGAACGGCTGCGGGTCGAACTCGCGCGCGAAGCGGACGATCTCCTCGGCCGTCATCTCGTGCTCGCCGTGCACCGCCTCGTCGCCGACGACGAAGTCTTCCCAGTACCTCATTGCCAGGCGCGCGAATGGACGACGACGAGCGTCTTCGTCGGACGCGTGAGCGCGATGTACAGCTCACGCAGCCCGCGCTCGCCGCCCTCTTCGACGATGAGCGCCGGCTCGACCACGACGACGTGGTCGAACTCGAGGCCCTTCGCCTGCGGCGGGGTGAGCACGTACGTCTCGTCCAGGACACCGGCCTCCACGAGCGAGCGCGGGCCGATGATCGCGAGCAACCCGTCCTCGAATGCTCCTGCCTCGTGAGCAGCGGCGGCCAGGAGCTCGTCCTCGGCCACGCGCACGAGCTGCGGAGGCGCGCCGCCCTGCCGGTACGCGAGCGGCGGCGCGACGTCGGGCGCGATCCGGTCGAGCAGAGGCAGCGCGAGCTCCATGATCTCCGCCGGGACGCGGTACGCGTGCCGCAGCTCCTCGATGTGCACCTCCGCCTCTTCCGGCAGGTAGGGCTCGAGCTCCTGCCAACGGCCGTAGGTCACCGGGCCGGTGGCCTGCGCGACGTCGCCGAGCATCGTCAGCGACCCGTCCGCCGCGCGCCGCGAGACCATGAGCAGCTGCATCGGCGAGAGGTCCTGCGCCTCGTCGACGATGACGTGCCCGTACGCGCGCGCCGGCCCCTCGATCAGCGTGCGCGCGACGTCGAGGAGCGGTAGGTCGTGGTCGCTCCAGCGCAGCTCGGAGACGCGCCGCGGCCGGTCGCGCAGGAGCAGCCGCTGCTCGTCGCGCTCGAGCAGGTCGCCGGCCGCGTCGGCGAGCGCCGACGACGAGGTGAGAAGTCGCGCGACCAATTTCTCCGCGCGCGGGAGTGACAGCACACGGTCGAGGTACTTCGCCAGGAAGCCGTTCCGCCGCAGCGCACGCTCGAGCTCGTCGAAGCTCCGCAGCGCGCGCGGGCCGAGCAGCTCGGCGTAGCGCTCGTAGAAGCGACGGAGCACCGCCATGCGGAACCGCTCGCGCGCGAGCTGGAGCGCGACGCCTTCTTCGAGCGCAGCGTCGAGGAGCGCGCGTACGTCGCGCTCCTTCACCGAGATGAAGACGCCGTCGACGTACAGCACGAGCTCCTCCGGGGCGGGTCGAACGGAGAGCTCCACCGCGCGTTGCACGACCTCGCTCAGCCGTGGATCAGCCTTGAGCGCGGCGACGTCGGGCGACTCTTCGCGATCGGCGACGATCCCGTCGAGCAGCTCCGAGACCGCGCGCTGCTCGACGGCCTCCTCCCCCAGTGCGGGCAGCACGTGCGACACGTAGTCCATGAACGTCGGGTTCGGCCCGACGACGAGCACGCGGCGGAGCTGCTCGCGGTGCGTGAAGAGCAGCCACGATGCGCGGTGCAGCCCGACCGCGGTCTTGCCGGTGCCGGGGCCCCCTTGAACGACGAGCGCACCCTCCGGCTCGGCGGTGATGAGGCGGTACTGGTCGGATTGGATGGTCGCGACGATGTCGCGCATCCGCCCCTCACGACGGCGCTCGAGCTCCTCGAGCAGGAAGTCCGAGACGGTCGTGCCCTCGACGACGGATCCGTCGAGCGACTCGTCGGAGAGGTCGACGAGACGACGGCCGTCGGTGCGGAAACGCCTGCGTTGGGTAACTCGCTGCGGCTCGCTCGGCGTCGCCGTGTAGAACGGGCGCGCCGCCGGCGCCTGCCAGTTGACGACGAGCACCTCGTGCGCGTCGTCGTGCACCCAGCGGCGGCCGACGTACAGCGGGCGCAGCGCCCCGTCGAGCGTCAGCCGACCGAAGCAGAGGCCGCGCTCGGCGTCCTGGAACGTCTTGTGACGGCGCTTGAGCCACGCCTCCATGGCGACGGCGGCGAACTCCGTCGCCATTCGATCCTGCGCGCCGGCGAGCGTCTCGCGCATCTTCTCGAGCTGCTCGTACGCGTTGTCGACGTAGGCCTGTTCCGCTGCGAGCTCGGGGTGCGGCATAGAGTCATCAGCCTAATGAAGCTCGGACTGAACCTCGGCTACGCCTCGCCCGGGACGAATCCCGCGTCGCTCGTCCCGCTCGTCCAGGAGGCCGAGCGGCTCGGCTACGACTCGGCGTGGGCGGCTGAGGCGTGGGGCACCGACGCGGTCAGCGTGCTCGCGTGGACGGCGGCCTGCACCAATCGCATCAAGCTCGGTTCGGCGATCATGCAGATCCCCGGCCGCACGCCTGCCAACACGGCGATGACGGCGGCGACGCTCGACCTCATGTCCGGCGGGCGCTTCCTGCTCGGCCTCGGCACGTCCGGGCCGCAGGTGGTGGAGGGATGGCACGGCGAGCCGTGGGGCAAGCCGCTCGGGAAGACGCGCGAGTACGTCGAGATCGTGCGAGCGGCCTTGCGGCGCGATGTCGTCGAGCACGAGGGCGAGCACTACCGGATTCCCTACGACGGGCCCGGGGCGACCGGGCTCGGCAAGCCGCTGAAGCTGATGCTGCGCCCGCTGCGCGCGGACATCCCGATCTATCTCGCCGCGATCGGCCCGAAGAACGTCGCGCTCGCCTACGAGATCGCCGACGGATGGCTCCCCATCTTCGTCGACCCCGAGCGCTTTCACCAAGCGTTTCCAGCGCCGCCGGCGGGCTTCGAGATCGCAGCCACCGCGAACGTCCTCATCGGCGACGACGTGCAGACGTTGCGCGACTCGCTCAAGCCGCACCTCGCCCTGTACGTCGGCGGGATGGGCGCGAAGGGCAAAAACTTCTACAACGCACTCGCGCGGCGGTACGGCTGGGAGGACGCGGCGGAGCGCATCCAGGAGCTCTATCTAGGCGGGCACCAGCGCGAGGCGATCGCAGCCGTGCCGGACGAGCTCGTCGACGCGGTCGCGCTCGTCGGCCCGAAGGAACGGATCGCCGATCGGCTCGCCGCCTGGCGGGAGACGCCGGTGACGACGCTCATCGTCGGCTCCCCGCAGTCCGAAGCGCTCCGCGTCATGGCAGACCTCGTCTTGTAGGGTCTCCCGCGTCGCCAGTCTCCAGGAGGGAGCTCACCGTGCGCGGAATCGCCGTCGTCCTGTTCGCGCTCTTCGTCCTCGTCGGCCCGGCCTCGGCGGGCGGAGGCAAGATCACGATCTCGCCCGTCGTCGATGTCAGCCGCGACCAGACGTCCCAGAACGAGACGCCGATCGCCGTCAACCCGGCTGACTCGTCCAACCTGATCACGGGCGCGAACGACTGGAACTACAACGACGGCTGCGCGGTGAACGCGTCCGAGGACGGTGGCAAGACCTGGACGCCGACGCTCCCGAACGGCTTCCTTCCAGGCGTCACGAAGTTCACAAACGACCCGAACGTCGGCGGCACCGGCGCATACGACGCGGGCGGCGACCCGTCGATCGCGTTCAGCCCCGACGGCAAAATCGCGTATTACGTCTGCCAGGCCTTCGACTTCACCTCGCCGTTCGACATCACGCTCCTCATGAACCGCTCGACCGACGGCGGCTTCACGTGGCAGCAGACGGGACTCGCCCAAGTCGCGACCTTCCAGGGGAACGGGACGACGAGCGGCTCGAACGGCAAGCTCCCCGATCACGACAACCTCCACGTCGACCCGACGAACGGCTACGTGTACGTCACCTGGGCCGAGTTCAGCGGCCTCCAGGGGACGCACTCCCCCGTATACGTCGCAGCATCGCACGACCAGGGCGCCACGTGGACGATCACCAAGGTCACCGCCGGCAACGTCAAGAACAACCAGGACCAGCGGATCGTCACCGACGCGTCCGGCAACGCGTACCTCGTCTTCGACAACGGCGTGAACGGCGGCAAGGGGTTGACGGTGCTCTACGTGTCCAAGTCCACCGACGGCGGCCTGACGTGGAGCGCGCCGGTGCAATTCGCAACGCTGACGAACCCCGTGTGCGTCTTCCCGCCGGGGTGTTTCAACATCTCCGGCGGCGCGTTCCGCGCCGGCGGCTCGTATCCGGCGCCGGCGTTCGACAACGTCCACAACCGGCTCGACGTGCTGACCGCCGACATCCGCGGTCCGTACGCGCAGATGTACCTCTACTCGCTGAAGCCGGACCTGACGCTCGACTTCACGACGCAGCTCCCCGCCGCCGGCGGCGACCAGTTCATGGGAGAGCTCTCAGCGGCGCCGAACGGCCGCCTCGACGCGTCGTACTGGGACCGCAGCTACTCGCGGAACGCCCTCGTCGACCTCACGTACGCGACGAGCTCCGACGGCGGGCACACATGGCGCACGGCGCGCGTGACGCCGTCCGGCTACGACCCGTCGCTCTGGGGCGTGCCGGACGGCTCCGGCTTCCGGCCCTTCATCGGCGACTACAACGGGATCGCGTCGACGAACACGACCGCGTTCATGACGTGGACGGGGATCGCCCCGCCGCAGCCGTACAACCTCGAGATCGAGTTCGCCACCGCGACGCCATAAAAA
>CAZXZX010000212.1:0-13308 GCA_964645445.1 uncultured Gaiellales bacterium | reverse complement strand
GTTGACCAGGGGCCGCTTCGACGTCTACCGCAGGTGCCTGAGCTAGCTGGTGGTCGTGGTGTTCGTGCTGGTGGTGTGCTGGTTCTGGATCGGCCCGGGGCAGGTGCCGCCTGCACCGGCCAGAACGTCGCCGAGCTTCTTCAGCTTGGCCCGCGATGAATTGCCGTTCACCTTGACGAGGACGTAGTGGCCGTTGGGCAGCTTGTGACAGACGAGCACCTTGCCCTTCTTCTTGCCGTGGTTCACGGTGGTCGTCGTTGCCCCCGTGGCGGTCAGGTCGTGCGGATTCCCCTTGCCCGTAGGCGGGGACGCGAGCGCGAAGGAGGCGAACACGCCCGCCGCCGCGATCGCCACCAGGAGCAGAACTCTTGTTTTCATACTCACATGACGCTCTCGAGGTCGGAAACTTGCGAACCGCTGCGTCCGTCAAGCCATGTGAAGCGGACGACGGGATTCGAACCCGCGACACCTGGCTTGGGAAGCCAGTGCTCTACCAACTGAGCTACGTCCGCGCTGCGGCGGAAATTCTAGCCCGGCCCGATTCCCGGAGAACCCTGATTCGGGTCGGCCCCGGCAGCGATACCGTTTCGGGACGGAATCCGAACGGGAGAGAGACGCATGGCCCACAACGAGTTGCACGAGACCGCTAAGGCGCTGGTCGCCGAAGGTAAGGGGATCCTCGCCGCCGACGAGAGCACCGGCACGATCAAGAAGCGCTTCGACTCGATCGGCCTCGAGTCGACGGAAGACACGCGGAGGGCGTATCGCGACATGCTGTTCACGACGCCCGGCATCGAGGAGTTCATCAGCGGCGTCATCCTGTACGACGAGACGATCCGGCAGAGCGCGCACGACGGGACGCCGTTCCCGGAGCTGCTCGAGTCGAGGGGGATCATCCCCGGCATCAAGGTCGACGAGGGCGCGAAGCCGCTCGCGCACGCCGAAGGCGAGACGGTGACGGAGGGCCTCGACGGCCTGCGCGAGCGCCTCGCCGAGTATCGCGAGCTCGGTGCACGCTTCGCGAAGTGGCGCGGCGTCTACTCCATCTCGGAGACGAATCCGAGCGAGTACTGCATGTGGACGAACGCGCACGCGCTCGCCCGCTACGCGGCGTTGTGCCAGGAGGCGGGCATCGTCCCCATCGTCGAGCCCGAGGTGCTGCAGGACGGCACCCACACGATCGAGCGCAGCGAGGTCGTCACGTCCCGGGTGCTCGACGCGGTGTACACGGAGCTGTTCGACCAGCGGGTCGACGTGGCCGGGATCCTGCTCAAGCCGAACATGGTGCTCTCGGGCTACGAGGCACCGAACCGCGCGGGTGTGGACGAGGTGGCCGAGCAGAGCCTGCACGCGTACTACAAGCACGTGCCCGCGGCGGTGCCCGGGATCGTCTTCCTCTCCGGCGGTCAGTCGGACGAGGACGCGACCGCGCACCTGAACGCGATGAACAAGCGCGGCCCGCATCCGTGGCAACTGTCGTTCTCGTACGGCCGCGCTCTGCAAGCGCCGGCGCTCAAGGCGTGGGACGGCAAGCCGGACAACGTCGAAGCCGGCCAGCGCGCCTTCTACCACCGCTCGAAGATGAACGGCGCTGCGCGCAGCGGGCTGTGGGTGCCGGAGATGGAACGCGAGGCGGTCGCCGTCTAGCCACACATTCGGTGTCTGACACCGGAGACGGTGTCAGACACCTACGTGTATTCGAAGCCCGTCAGGGCGGACAGCTTCGCCAGCGACTGCTGCGCGACGACTCGCCGCACCGTCCCGGATCGAGAGCGCATGACGATCGAGTCGGTCGTCGCACCGCCCGGCGTGTACCGAACGCCGGTGAGGAGCGCGCCGGTGGTGACGCCGGTCGCGGCGACGAACACGTCCTCGCCGGAAACGAGATCGTCCGTGTAGAGCACGCGCTCGGGATCGAGCCCGGCGTCGACGAGCTGGCGGCGCTCGCCGTCGTCGCGCGGCCAGAGCCTCCCCTGGATTCCGCCGCCGACGCACTTGAGCGCGGCAGCGGAGATGACGCCTTCCGGCGTGCCGCCGATGCCGTAGAGCATGTCGACGCCGGTGCCTCGCTGCGCGGCGGCGATCGAGGGCGCCACGTCGCCGTCGCGAATCAGGCGCACGCGCGCGCCGGCCTCGCGCAGCTCCGCGATGAGCGCCTCGTGGCGTTCGCGCTCGAGCACGACGACGTCGATCTCGCGCGGCGTCTTCCCGAGCGCAGCCGCGACGGCGCGGACGTTCTCCGTCGGCGTCCGCGCGATGTCGATCGCGTCGATCGCGGCCGGCCCGACCGCGATCTTCTCCATGTAGAGGGCTGCGCCGGGGAAGAGCATCGTCCCGCGCTCGGCGACCGCGATGACCGTGATCGCGTTCGGCTGGCCGAGCGCCGTGAGCCGCGTGCCCTCGAGCGGGTCGACGGCGTCGTCGACCTCGGGGCCCTCTCCGCTGCCGACCTGCTCGCCGTTGTAGAGCATCGGCGCCTCGTCCTTCTCCCCCTCGCCGATGACGACGACGCCGCGCATGGCGACGCTGTCGAGGACGTAGCGCATCGCGTCGACCGCAGCCTTGTCGGCCGCCTCCTTGTCGCCGCGGCCGATCCAGCGTGCCGCTGCCATCGCGCCGGCCTCGGTGACGCGCACGAGCTCCATGGCGATGTTCCGGTCCGGTGCCTGCCGAGCGCCCACGGCGCTACATCCTCTCAGGTGCCTCGACGCCGATGAGCTGGAGGCTGCAGGCGATCACGGATTGCGTCGCCGTGATCAGTGCGAGCCGGAACGCCTCCTGCTCGCTCTCGAGGACGCGGTGCTCGTGGTAGAAGCGGTGGAAGTCGTCGGCGACGCGGATCGCATACGCGGGTATGCCCTGCGGCCCGCGCCGCTCGGTCGCCTCGCGCACGACGGCCGGGAACTCGACGAGCCGCTTCACCAGCTCGCGCTCTTCCGGCGCAAGCGGCCCCGACGGCGCCGGAGCGATCCGCGCGCCGCCTGCGTTGCGCAGGATGCCCGCGATGCGCGCATGCGCGTACTGGACGTAGTACACGGGGTTCTTCTGCGAGCGCTCTGCCGCGAGGTCGACGTCGATCTCGATCGTCTGGTCGGGCCCGCGGCTGACGAGGTACCAGCGCGCCGCGTCGACGCCGATCTCGTCGAGGAAGTCGTCGAGGAGGACGATGTCTCCGCGCCGGCGTGACATGCGCGCCTGCTCGCCGCCCCTCGTCAAGTGAACGAGCTGGTACAGCAGCACCTCGACGCGGCCGGGGTCGTAGCCGAGCATGCGCGCGATAGCCGCGTACCAGTTGCGGGTTCCATGGTGGTCGGCCCCGAGGACGTAGATCGCACGATCGAACCGCCGCTCGAGCTTGTCGACGAGGTACGGAACGTCCGCCGCACGATAGGTCGGCGAGCGGTCGCCCGAGCGCAGGAGGACGCGATCCTCCTCGTCGCCGTACGCGGATGAGCGCGCCCACAGCGCGCCGTCCTTCTCGTATGTGTCGAGCTTCGGCAGCAGCTCCGGCAACCGCTGTTCGACGACGCTTTGCCGCTCCCACGAGTCGAAGTGGATGCGGAAGCGCTCGAGCGTCGCTTCGATCCGGTGCAGCATCTCCGGGACCGGGTCGCCCGGCTTCGCGGCCAGGTCGCGGATGTACTCGCCGTGGTAGCCGTCCTCGGGCGGGTCCTCGCCGCGACGGACGGCCTCGACGGACGCGCGGAAGCGGTCCATCTGGCCGCCCGAGTCGTTGTAGTAGTACTCGCGACTCACGTCGTCGCCGCCGAAGTCGAGCAGCCGCGCGACGGAATCGCCGTACGCGCCGTTGCGGCCGTGCGCGACGTGCAGCGGGCCCGTCGGGTTCGCCGACACCATCTCGACCTGAACGCGCTGAACCGGCGACGCGCTGCCGGCGCCGAATCGGGTGCCCTCGTCGAGTATCTCGGCGAGCGCGTCGGCGAACCAGGCGTCCGTGAGGAAGAGGTTGACGAAGCCAGGCCCGGCGATCTCCGCGCGGTCCACATTCGACAGCGACTCCGCGATCTGCGCGAGCTCCTGCGCGAGCTCGCGCGGCGGCTTGCGCCGCACGCCCGCGAGCTTCAGCGCAGCGTTCGTCGCGTAATCGCCGTGCGAAGAATCGCCCGGGCGCTCGAGCTCGACGTCAGGCCCGAGCGCGGTCGCGAGCGCGGTGACCGGGTCAGACGCCAACGGCGAAGAGATCCTCGAGCCGCTGCAGCTCGTCGGTCGTTCCGACCCCGACGATGACGTCGCCCGGCTCGATCGCGACGTCCGGCTCCGGTGTCGTGTCGAAGGTGCCGTCGCGCTTACGGAGCGCGACGATGATCGCGCCGGTCTCGTGCCGCACTCGGATGTCGCGGATCGTCTTCCCCGCCTGGAGGCACGTCCGGTGCACCTCGATCTCGGCCATGTGCAAATCGGGGCCGGTCGCCGTCGTCACCGCGTCGAGGAACTCCGTCACCTGCGGCTTGAGGACGAGGTTCGCCATCGTCCGTCCGGCAGTCGCGTACGGGAGCACCACGCGATCCGCGCCCGCGAGCTTCAGCTTCTTCGCGGCAGCCTCGTCGGAGCCGCGCGCGACGATCTGCAGCTCGGGCCGCCTCGACCGGGCCGACAGGACGATGTACAGGTTGTCGGCGTCGGAGTCGGAGGCGGCGACGAGGCCCTTCGCCCGCTCGATGCCCGCCTCGTCGAGGTCCGCGTCCTCCGTCGCATTCCCATCCACCACGACGACGCCCTGCTCCGTCGCCGCCTCGACCGCCTCGGCGTTGAAGTCGACGACGACGAACGGCACGCCTGCGGCGCGGAACTCGTCGGCCACGCGGCGCCCGACGCGCCCATAGCCGCAGATGATGAAGTGGTTGTCGAGCCTCTCGATGGTCCGCTGCCTCCTGCGCTCGGCCAGCACTCCGGTGAAGACGCCGCCGGCGATCGCCTCGACGATAACCGCGCCGACGTAGGCGATGATCGTCAGACCGGCGATCACCATCACGATCGAGAGCAACCGGGCGCCGTCGGAGGACGGCACCGTGTCGAGCCCCGTCAGGGTCGAGGTGATGACCGAGCGGTAGAACGCCTGGAGCCAGGGCTCGTCGAGGATCAGACGGAATCCGACCGTGCCGATGCCGAGCGTCAGGGCCACCGCGAGGAGCAGCTTTTCGACCTGGTGAAGGCGGCGAACGGCGTCCACGAGACCTCTAGTATCGTGGCGGCGTGGACGACGGCGAGATGGACGAGATCGGTCCGGAGCCCGGCGAGCGCCGGCTGAACATCCATCTCGATCCAGCGGACATCGCCGGCGTCTACGCGAACTTCGCGAACATCAGCTTCTCCCCGTACGAGTTCACACTCACGTTCGCCCGCATCGAGCACGAGGTCGAAGAGGGAGACGTCCCCGGCGCGGTCGTCGCGCGCGTGAACGCGTCACCGCGTTTCGTCGAGGAGCTGATGGCGGCGTTGCAGGACTCCTGGTCGAAGTGGCGGACGACCGAGGGGATCCGCAACCTGCCCGAAGCGCCCGACCGCTGAGCCTCGCTCCTTCCTACGCGATTCTCTGTGCCGTGCAGGCGGCACTCGTGCTCGCCGCGCGACCGCCCGCACGGCGTGGGAGCCTCGGGCTCGCGGGAGTCGTCGTCCCGGCCGCTGCGCTCGGCCTCGGCGTCGCCCTGCTCCGGCTCGGAGGCGCGCAGACGCTCGCGTACGCGGGCGCGATCGGAACGCCGTTGCTCGCCGCCTCGGGACCACGCCGCCTGCCTCTTGCGGCGGCCTTGTGGGTCGTCGCGTGGAAGGCGGACGGCCTCGTCGCCCAGGCGGCCTCCGTGGCGCTCATCGCGCTCGCCGCAATCACCGTCGCGCGCCTCGTGGCGCGAGTCGCGCCCGACTGGTCGATCGCCGCCGGTCTCGTCCTCATCGCCGTGGTCGACGTCGTGCTCGTCTGGGGAACGCGGCAGGTCCAGCCTGCGACGAACGCGCTGCACGACGCGTCGCTCCCCTCCATTCCCCGCCTCCAGGATGCGACCTTCGGCTCGGCGATGATGGGCTGGCTCGATCTTCTGGCGCCTGCGCTCCTCGGCGTCGTCGCGCGAGCGCGCGTCCGCGCCGCCGTCGCGACCGGTCTCGCCGCGGGCGCATGGGGGCTGCTGCTGGCGGTCACGTCGACCGTGCCCGCGACCGTCCCCGTCGTCGCGGGACTAGCTTTGTCGGGTGCGGATCGCGGTCGTCTCGGACGTGCACTCGAATCTCTCCGCGCTCGAGGCGGTCCTCGCGGCGATCGACGCCGATCCGCCTGACGAGCTCTGGTGCCTCGGCGACGTCGTGGGCTACGGCCCCCGGCCGAACGAATGCTGCGAGATCGTCGGGGTACGTGCAGATATCTGCCTGAGCGGGAACCACGACCTCGCCGTGCGGGGGACGATCGACCTGGCCGAGTTCAGCGGCGACGCCGCCGTCGCCGCGCGCTGGACGCGGGACGTCCTGTCGGAGCATGCGCGCGCGTTCCTCGACCGGCTCGAGCCGCAGGCGGAGCGCAACGAGGTCGCGCTCTACCACGGCAGTGCGCGAGATGCCGTCTGGGAGTACGTCCTCTCCGACGAGGCGGCGGCCTCGACGCTCGCGCTCAGCGCACGCCCACTGGTACTCGTCGGGCACAGTCACGTAGCGCTCGAGGTCGCGTGGGTGGACGACGTGCTCACGGGCGGGCCCGCGCCAGACGGCACAACGGTCGAGATGCGCGGCCGCGTGCTGTTGAACCCCGGCTCGGTGGGGCAGCCGCGTGACGGCGATCCGCGGGCCGCCTACCTGTTGCTCGATCTCCAGGGGAAGACGGCGACCTTCCGTCGCGTCGAGTACGACGTCGAGCGCACGCAGGCCGAGATGCGTGAAGCAGGCCTACCGCAGGCGCTGGCGGCGCGGCTCGCGCACGGCGAATGATGCGGCGCGGCGCACTCGCGCTTGCCCTGTTGGCGCTGTCGGGCTGCGGCGGCGGCTCGAAGCCGCCTGCCGTCGCCAAGCCGCCGCGCATTCCCCGCGCACTCGCGCACACGTGGGCGACCCAGGCCGACGCCGTCGCGCAGGCGCTCGCCGGCGGTGACGGCTGTACGGCGCTCGCTCAAGCGAACGGGCTGCGCGACGCGGTGGCAGGCTCGGCCGGGCGCATTCCCGTCCGGCTCCGGGCGACGTTGACCGCTGCGGTCGACGCGCTGCCTGCGCGCATAGGGTGCAATCCCGCGCCGCCGCCGCCCGGGCACGGCAAGGACCACGAGAAGCCCGACCATCCCGACCACGGGCACGGGCACGGCCACCATTGAGCACCGTCCTTGCCGGCAGATACGAGATCGAGCGCCCCCTCGGTCACGGCGCGATGGCGGTCGTCGACCTCGCGCGCGACCGCGAGCTCGGCCGGTACGTCGCGCTCAAGCGGCTCGCCGAGAACCTCGCGCGCGACGCGGACTTTCGCGGGCGGTTCCTACGCGAGGGCAAGCTCGCGGCGCAGCTCAGCCACCCGAACATCGTGCGCGTGTTCGACGTCGGCGAGGCCGACGGGCAGCCGTACATCGCGATGGAGTACGTCGACGGCCAGACCGTCGCCGACCTCATCGCGCGCCGCGGGACACTGTCGCCGGTGGAGGCGGCGACGCTCGGAGCGCAGGCCGCGCGCGCGCTCGCGGCCGCCCACGCAGCCGGGCTCGTCCACCGGGACGTGAAGCCGCACAACCTCTTGCTGCGGCGCGACGGCGTCCTCAAGCTCGGCGACTTCGGGATCGCTCTCGGTCTCGAGGGAACGCGCCTGACGATGACCGGCACGGTCCTCGGGACGGCCGCCTACCTCGCACCGGAGCAGGCGCGTGCGGACCGGGTGACATCGGCCGCCGACGTCTACGCGCTCGGGCTCGTGCTCGTCGAGCTGCTCACCGGCAGCCCGGACCGTTCGGCCCGCGTCGACGGGCCGATCGGCGCGACGATCGCGCGCTGCCTCGCACGCGACCCGCGTCTTCGTCCCTCGGCCGGGGAGCTCGAGCGGGAGCTGGGCGGTGAGCGCTCCTCGGCACCCACGACGATCCTCCGCCGTCGCCGGACGACACGCGGGCCGGTGCTCCTCGCCGGAGCTGCGACGATCACGATCGCCGCGGGAATCGCCGCCGCGATCGCCTCCTCCGGGGGGCCGTCGCATCCCACGCCGCCGCCTGCCCGCATTGCCGCCGTCCCGAACGCGCCGACGGCGCGACAACAGGCGCAGGACATCGCCACCTGGCTCTTGCGGTATTCGCGCTAGAGCTGCGGTACCGTCTGCGCGGCGGCGTCCTGCTCTTCCGCCGCATAGAAGGTGATGCCCTCGCGCGCGAGCGCGAGCTGCACGTCCTCGCGCGCCTTGTAGATCCGCCACTTGACGGTGGCGAGGGTGATCTCGAGCGCATCGGCGATCTCGGTGTACGAGAGCCCGACGACGTCCCGCAGCAACAGCGCCGACTTCAGGTCGACATTCAGGTTCTCGACGGCGCGCCACACCGCGTCGATCGCCTCGAGCCGCTCGAACGGCGCGTCGAGCACCTCGAGCGCCGGCACGTCGTCGATGTCGACCACCGCTCGCGGACGACGCTCGACGGCGCGGAGCTCGTCCAGGACACGGTTCTTCGTCACCTGGAAGAGCCACGTGGTGAACTTCGAGCGCAACGAGAAGCGCGGCAATCCCTGGTAGACGCGGAGAAAGACCTCCTGCGTCAGGTCCTCCGCCAGGGCCCGGTCGCCGACCAGCCTGAGCACGTAGTTGAAGACCGGCACCTGATACGCACGGACGATGATCGAGAAGGCACGTTCATCACCACGCTGCGCCTTCCGCAGGACGCCAGGATCAGGCTGGGGCAGCGACAAGAGGCCTCATGATAGCCCCCTTATCTGCTATCCGCGACCACATTTCGGCCGGACATCTGCCCGGGCCGGGCGAAGCCGAGCAGGGCGAGCGCAGTCGGGGCCAGGTCGGAGAGCTCTCCCTCCCGGAGCGTCAGCCGCGGAGCGGTGACGACCAGGGGCACGAGATTCGTCGTGTGAGCCGTGTGCGGGCTCACCCCGTCGTCCTCGAGGAGCTTCTCGGCGTTCCCGTGATCGGCGGTGATGAGGCAGACCCCGCCGAGCCGCTCGACCGCCTCGACCACGCGCCCGAGGCAGGCGTCCGTCGTCTCCACTGCCTCGACGACGGCGGGTATGACCCCCGTGTGCCCGACCATGTCCGGGTTGGCGAAGTTGATGACCGCAAACGTGTAGCCCGCGGCGATCTCGGCGACGAACCGGTCGGTGAGCTCCACCGCAGACATCGACGGCTTCTGGTCGTAGCTCGCGACGTCGCGTGGCGACGAGACGAGGAGCCTGGTCTCACCGGGAAACTCCTGTTCGCGGCCCCCGTCGAAGAAGTACGTGACGTGCGCGTACTTCTCGGTCTCGGCGGCGTGCAGCTGCTTGACGCCGTGCTGGGCGAGCACCTCTCCGAGGACGAGCTCGACTGTCTGGTCCGAGAACGCGACCGGGAAGTCGAAGTCCTCTCGGTAGCGCGTCATCGTCGTGAGGTCGACGCCGAGCTCGCCGAGCTTCTCCGAGAGCTGGCGTCCGCGATCGGGGCGGAAGTTGAAGAAGATCGCCGTGTCGTGTGAGGGGTCGAGCCGGGCGCGCCCCTCGATGACGACGGGCTCGATGAACTCGTCGGTCACACCGAGGTCGTAGCTCGCCTGCACGGCGGCGATCGGATCGACCGCATGCTCGCCCTCACCCTTGACGATCGCGTCGATCGCGCGCTGCGTTCGGTCCCACCGCTTGTCGCGGTCCATCGCGTAGTAGCGGCCGGCGACGGTGGCGATGCGATCGACCGGCAGCTCGGCGAAGTCGTGTACCGCCGAGTGCGGCGAGACGTCGCGACCGTCGGTGAACGCATGGATCCACGTCTTCTCGGGCGCAAAGGTCATCAGCGCCTTCAGGTGCTCGATGTGCGAGTGCACCCCGCCGTGCGACACGAGCCCGAGCAGGTGGACGTTGTCTCCGCGCTCGAATGCGGAGCGCAGCACCTCGTTCTCGAACAACTCGCCGGTCTCGATCGCCTTGTTCACGCGCATCAGGTCCTGGAACAGGATGCGGCCGGACCCGATCGTCAGATGCCCGACCTCGGAGTTCCCCATCTGGCCGAGCGGGAGGCCGACCGCCTCACCGGATGCCTTCAGCGTCGTGTGCGGGTACTCCGCCCACAGCCGGTCGAACACCGGCGTACGTGCGAGCGAGACCGCGTTCCCGGGACCGGGAGGCGCGCAACCCCAGCCGTCGAGAATGACGAGGACTACGAGGGGATACGTGCGGCTGCTTGACATATCTCCGTGAAGGAGTCGACGTCGAGCGACGCGCCGCCGACGAGCGCGCCGTCGACGGCCGGTTGAGCGAGTAGGGACGCCGCGTTGTCGGGCTTGACCGAGCCGCCGTACAGCACCGGCGCCTCGAGCAGCGACTTGATGAACTCGTGTGCCTCCTGTGCTTGCTCCGGCGTCGCGGTGAGGCCGGTGCCGATCGCCCACACCGGCTCGTACGCGAGCACGAGCCGCGAATGCGGCTCGAGCACGGAAAGCTGCCGGCGCAGGACATCCTCGGTCTCGCCACGTTCGCGCTGCTCGAGCGTCTCGCCGACGCACGCGATCACGTGCAAGCCTGCGGCGAGCGCCCCCCGCGCGCGCAACCCCACGGCCTCGTCCGTCTCTCCGAAGTACTGCCGCCGCTCGGAGTGGCCGACGAGCGATCCGCGGACGCCGAGCGCGAGGAGCATCGTCGGCGAGATCTCCCCCGTGTATGCGCCTTGCGGCTCCCAGTGGACGTTCTGCGCATAGGTCGTCAGGCCGGCTTCGACGCAATCGGCGAGCCGCGTGTACGGCGGGCATACGATCGCGCCCAGACCGACGAGCGCGGACGGCTCCGGCCCGAAGAACATCTTCCAATTGCCGGCGACGATCATCGTCACGACGGGATCGCTGCCACGCCCGGCAGCTCCTTCCCCTCGAGGAGCTCGAGGCTCGCGCCGCCGCCGGTCGAGACCCACGAGATGCGGCCGGCGAGGCCGAGCTCGTTGAGCGCGCGGACCGAGTCGGCACCGCCGACGACGGAGAACGCGTCCGCGTTGCCGGCCACCGCTTCCGCGACCGCCTTCGTGCCCTCCGCGAAACGCGGCCACTCGAAGACGCCCATCGGCCCGTTCCAGAAAATCGTCCGCGCCACGGCGAGCTCCTGTGCGAACGCCGCGGCCGTGGCCGGTCCGATGTCGAGCCCGAGCCAGCCGCTCGGAAGCTCGTCGACGGTGAAGACGCCGGACTCGGCGTCGCGCTCGAACGCGGCGGCGCCGACGACGTCCGTCGGAAGCACGACCTCGAAGTCGAGCGGGTTCTCGACGCGTAACTGCTCGGCCATCTTCCCGCCGATCAGTACGGTGTCCGCCCGGCCGCCGAGGTGCTGCAGCACGCCGAGCTTGTCGTCCACCTTCGCACCGCCGGAGACCAGCACGAACGGCCGCTCGACGTCGCCGAGGAGCTTGCCGAGATGGCGCAGCTCCTCCTCGAGGAGCAGGCCGGCGTACGCCGGGAGCAGGTGCGCGACGGCTTCGGTCGACGAGTGCGCACGGTGCGCCGAGCCGAACGCGTCGTCCACGTAGAGATCGCAGCCGTTCGCGAGCTCGCGGGCGAAGCCCTCGTCGTTCTTCGTCTCCCCGGGGTTGAATCGCGTGTTCTCGAGCACGCTGATCCGCTCGTCCGGGAGGAGCTCGCGCAGCCGCCTCTCGACGGGAGCCATCCGGAACGCGTCGTCGACGCCCTTCGGGCGTCCGAGGTGGGAGCAGACGTGAATCTCCCCGACGCCGCGGTCGAGCAGGAGCCGGAGCGTCGCCAACGACGCGCGGATGCGTGTGTCGTCGGCGACCGCGCCGGCCTCGAGCGGAACATTCAGGTCCGCGCGGACCAGAACGACCTTGCCGGCGACGTCGGCTTCCGTGACCGAGCGGGGTACGCGCATTACGCCGCGACTGCGGCCGGCATCGTCTGGCCGATCTTCGCCACGAGATCGACGAGACGGCAGCTGTAGCCCCACTCGTTGTCGTACCAACCGAACACCTTGACGAGATCCCCGTTCACCATCGTCAGGCCGCTGTCGAAGATCGACGAGTACGGCGAGTGGATGATGTCCGTCGAGACGAGCGGCTCGTCCGAGTACTGAAGAATGCCCTCGAGGTCGCCGGTGTCCGCCTTCGACCGGAACAGCGCGTTCACGTCGTCGATGCTCGTCTCGCGCGCAACCTGGACGACGAGGTCGACGATCGAACCGGTCGGGACCGGAGCGCGCATCGACATGCCGTCGACCTTGCCCTTGAGCTCGGGGATGACGACGCCGATCGCACGGGCGGCGCCGGTCGAGGTCGGGATGAGGTTGATGGCCGCCGCGCGTGCGCGCCGCAGGTCCTTATGTGGCAGGTCGAGCGTACGCTGGTCGTTCGTGTATGCGTGGATCGTCGTCATGAATCCGCGCTCGATGCCGTAGGCGTCGTTCAGGATCTTCGCGATCGGCGCGATGCAGTTCGTCGTGCACGACGCGTTCGAGATGATGTGGTGCTTCTCGGGGTCATACTCGCGGTCGTTGACGCCGAGCACGACGGTGAGGTCGGGGTCCGTCGCCGGAGCCGAGATGACGACCTTCTTCGCACCGGCCTCGAGATGCTTCGCCGCATCGTCACGCTTCGTGAAGTGCCCCGTGGACTCGATCGCGACGTCGACGCCGAGCTCGTCCCACGGAAGCTCGGCCGGATCCTTCTCCTCCGTGAAGCGGATCTCGTTGCCGGCGACGCGGATGAAGCCGTCGCCCGGCTCGACCGGGACGCCGAGCGGCCCGAGGACCGAGTCGTGCTTGAGCAGGTGGGCCATCGTCTTCGTGTCGCCGATGTCGTTGGCGGCCACGATCTCGAAGTCCCCACCGCGCTCGAGCTGGGCGCGCAGGAAGTTGCGTCCGATCCTGCCGAATCCGTTGATCCCGACCCTGATCTTCGCCATGAGTCCGTCGCCTTTCGCCGATTGGTTTTCTGGTCCGAGTCTAACGAGGCCCGCCACCACTCCACTCCGGAGGAAGCCGCAGTTGAACGGGTTTTCCTACGACTTTGAAATCGCCTAGCGCATTCGTCACATAAGTCGTCATACTCGACAACGGCGGGCCCGCGCTCGTCGGGTGGTGGATTCAGACCCCGTCCGTCACCACGGTCTCGGGTGTGGTTAGAGGGCCGGGAGGGTCGTCCTCGGAGCTTCCCGGTCC
>CAZXZX010000211.1:0-5529 GCA_964645445.1 uncultured Gaiellales bacterium | reverse complement strand
TTCCGACCGGTCGTCGCGTCGATGGGAACGGCGCTGACGGAGGCGCAGCTGCGCGAGCTCGGCCGATTGACGAAGCGTCTGTACCTCTGCTTCGACGCCGATGCCGCCGGCCAGGACGCGACGCTTCGGGGAATGGAGCTCGCGGTGAAGCAGGGCTTCGCCGTCCATGTCGTCACGCTCCCGAAGGGGACCGATCCGGCCGACGACCCGGATGCGTTCCAGCGAGAGCTCGCCGCGCCGGTGAGCTACCTCGTCCATCGCGTCCGCCTCATGCACGAGCGCGCACATGACAAGAACGCGGCGTTCGGATCGATCGAGTCGTTCCTGCACGCGCAGCCCGACTCGCCGGAGCACCTGGACGCGCGCAGGCTCGCGACCGACCTGCTCGACCTCCCGCCGGAGACGCAGGCCGCGCTCGCGCCGCGCGGCCGTTCGACCGGGATCGCGCTTTCGCCAAGGCTGCTCGATGCCGGCCTCCGCCTCGAGCGCAGCGCGCTCGCCGGCGTGGCCGCCCACGACGAGCTCAAGCGCTTCCTCGCCGAGCTCGGCCCCGAGCACTTCGACGAACCGTTGCATCGGCGCGCCCGCGCCTATCTGCTCGGCGAGGAGCCGGCCGACGTGGAGCTGACGGCGCTTCTCGCAGAGCTGTACGCGCGAGCCGACGAGGACGAGATCACGCTGCCGACGGCGAAGCAACTTCTGCTCCGGCTGCACGAGCGCCGGCTGCAGGATGAGCTGAGGAACGCGCCCGCGGAGCGGCGGCAGCCGCTCGCGAAGCGCGTTGCAGAGCTGCGTGAGGAGATCGAGAGCCTGGCTACAATGGCCGCCGCCGATCCCCGGTAGCTCAATTGGCAGAGCATCCGGCTGTTAACCGGAGGGTTGTTGGTTCGAGTCCAACCCGGGGAGCTTTGAGCGTGGACAGCCGTTTCGACGAGCTTCTTCGTCGGCTCGGGGCGATCGACGATCTCGTCAGGGCGGGCACGCTGCTCGGCTGGGACGAAGAGACGAAGATGCCCGTCGCCGGCGCCGACGCGCGCGCCGAGCAGCGCGCCACCGTCGAGGCCGTCACGCACGAGCACCGCGTCGATCCGGCTCTCGGCAGCCTGCTCGAGGAGCTGCGCCCGTTCGAGGAGGCACACGATCGCGACTCGTTCGAAGCGAGCGTCGTCCGCGTCGCCCGGCGCGACTACGAAAAGGCCGTTCGGGTACCGCCGGAGCTGCAAGCCGAGCTCGAGCGGGCCGGTTCGCTCGGATATCGGGCGTGGCTGCGCGCACGTGCCGAGAACGACTTCGGCATCATGCTGCCGCACTTGGAGCGCAACCTCGAGCTGCGCCGCCAGTATGTCGCGTGCTTCTCGCCGAAGGGCGACCCGTACGACATCGTGCTCGACGACTACGAGCCGGGGACGACGACGGCCGAGGTGGAACTCATCTTCGACCGTCTCAAGGAGCGCCTCGTGCCGATGATCCGCGCGGTCGCCGAGTTGGAGCCGATCGACGACTCGTGCCTGCGGGGATCGTTCCCGCCGCCGGCACAGCGCCGCGTCTCGGCCGGGATCCTCGAGGCTTGGGGAATGGACGACGACGCCTGGCGACTCGACTACACCGTGCATCCGTTCGAAGTCTCCATGGCCATCAGCGACATCCGGTTGACGACGCGGTTCGACGAGGACAACATCCACGGGATCCTCTCGTGCCTGCACGAGTTCGGGCACGGCCTGTACGAGCGGCAGATCGACCCCGCGTTCGCGCGCACGCCGCTCGCCGACGGCGTGTCGTCGGCGTTTCACGAGTCGCAGAGCCGCATGTGGGAGAACCTCGTGGGCCGGCGCATGTCTACGTGGCGCTTCTTCTATCCGCTCCTACAGCGGGAGCTGCCCGCCTTTGCCGACGTCCCGCTCGAGACCTTCTGTCGCGCGCTCAACAAGGTGGAGCCGACGCTGCGGCGGGTCGACGCCGACGAGGTGACGTACTGCCTGCACGTCATCCTTCGGTTCGAGATCGAGCGCGACCTACTCGACGGCCGACTCGACGTTCGCGACCTACCCGAGGCGTTCGACGCGAAGATGCGCGAGTACCTCGGCCTCCAGCCGCCCGATCTCGGGAGCGGGGTCCTTCAGGACGTGCACTGGTCGGACATGAGCATCGGCTACTTCCCCACGTATGCGCTCGGCAACGTCGTCTCCGTACAGCTCTGGGAGCGGGCCGAGGCGGACGTCGGCGACTTCGACGAGCTCTTCGAGCGTGGCGAGTTCTCGCCTCTCGCGGAGTGGCTCCGGGAGCACGTCCACCGCTTGGGTCGCACGTACGAGCCCCGAGAGCTTCTGCTTCGGACGGTCGGCTCGGGCATGGATCCGGAGCCGTACCTCGGCTACCTGCAGCGGGAGTTGCAGGAGCTTTTCGGCAGCGCCGTCGGCTGATCCGAGGGTGCCCCGCCTTCGATACCATCCCGGCGTGAGCTGGCTGTACATCGCCTTGCTCGCGTTGGCCGTAGCGGTTTTCGCGGGCGCCGAATGGCCACGATTGCAGCCGCGGTTCGGTTCGGACGCGCGGCGGCGCCGCCAGCGCGCGAAGCGCAAGTCGACCCTGCGGGTCGTTGAGACCGACGCCGACGACTTCGCGGCGAGCGTCGAGCGCGACCTCGCCAACCTGCCGACGATCGAAGAGACCGACCGCCGCTAGTTCCGCTTTCAGCGGACGACGAAGGTCGTCGCGTATACCCGCGTGTTCGGGGTCGCGCCGTTCAGCACATCCTCCATGTTCTTCGTCTCCTGGTAGTCCGCAACCGAGAGCCGCAGGCGGTGCGTTCCGCGCGCGAGATGCATGGGCGGGACGGTGAGTATCCCACGCTTGTAGTGGTAATCGGAGAGAACGCCGTCGACGGAGACCTGGATCGAGACCGGGTCGACGCCCGCGCCGTCGTCGGTCACCGCCAGCCTGAGCCCCTGCGAGTGCGACACCGCGCGCGTCAGCAGCTTCGCCTTCGGCGGGGTCGTGTCGTTGATCCAGAAGCGGAACGTGAAGGCGCCGGGCCGCGTGCCCGACGGCGTGTCGAAGACGACGTCGTACACGCCGTTACTCGGGAGGATGGCGCCCACGACTGGCTCCGGCCGGCCGAAGTTCGAATACGGGTTCGTGTCGATCGGGAGGCCGGTATTGCCGAGGAGACGGTTCTCGTCGTCGCCTGCGACGAGGCGCGGCGCGATCTGTACGCCCTTCGCGTGCGAGAGCACGACCGCGCCGAAGTTCGCAACGGCGTGCGTGAGCGTGAAGCGGAACACCTGCTCGGGGCCTCCGAGATCGAGCGGGATCGGCAGGCCGGTCGAGCCGTCCGGATAGCGGTAGCTCGACACGAGTGACGGCTTGCCGCTCGTGCTTCCGTTGTAGACGCCGGCGCGCGCGATCGTGCGCGCCGGCTCGCTGCCGAGCTTCGGCGCCTCGACCCGGAACCAGTAAGGGACGTGACGCACGTCGGTGCCGCGCGTGAGCACGATGAATCCGGTCGCCTCGCCCTCGGCCGCGGTCGGTGACACCGAGAGGTCGAGGTCCACCGAGCTGCCGGGGACGACCGTGGTGCTCGACGGCCCGAGGACGGCGCCGGCCGGCGTCTGTTGCGCTTGGACGGCCACGCTCCACGGAGCGGGGCCTCCGCCGGCGTCGGTCACCTGCAGCGTCTGAACAGCTGCGGTGCCCAGACCGACGAGCCCGAACGAGAGCCCGGTCGGCTTGGTGAAGATGAGCGGGTTGTCAGCGCGCGCGAGGTCGATGCGCCCGCCGCCCTCGCGCGTCACGGAGACCTCGGCCGTGCTCCCGGCGACATGCACGGGATCGCCGGTCGACTCGAGCGCGGACTTGATCTCCTGCACCGTCCACGTCGGATGCCGCTGCATGAGCACGGCCGCCGCGCCGGAGACATGCGGCGACGCCATGCTGGTGCCGCTCCACGAGGCCCACTGCGAACCGGGCAGCGACGAGACCACGTCGACGCCGGGCGCGGTCACATCCGGCTTCATCTGCAGCGACACCGGCGTCGGGCCGCTCGACGAGAAGCTCGCGATTTCGTCGGGCGGTCCCGTGTCGCTTTCGGTCGACGCAGCGACGGTGATCGCGTCCGGTGCGCTGCCGGGCGAGCCGACGGTGCCGCGGCCGCCGGCGTCGAACTCGTTCCCGGCGGCGATCACCGGGACGACACCGGCGTCCGCCGCGTCCTCGATCGCCTTCACGACGAGGTCGCGCTGCAACTGGATCTCCGGCTCCCCGAGCGAGAGGTTGATGACGTTCATCCCGTCGCGGACCGCTGCCTCGATGCCGGCCGCGATCTCGGGCGAGTTCCCGTCCAGGCCGAAGTTCGCGGTCGGAATGGTGAGAACCTTGTAGTTGCCGATATAGGCCATCGGCGCGATCCCCGACACCCTGAGCTTTGCCCCCTGGAGGTTGGCCGAGGTGTTGTAGTCGCCTGCCGCGATGCCGGCGACGTGCGTCGCGTGCTCGGAGTTGTCAGGATCGAACGGTGCGTCGGCGTACTTCCAGGTCTCGCCTGCGGGCGTGAATGCGCGCGCCACGATCACCTTCGGCGTCGTGAACGACGTGTCCCCCTTCGGGTAGCCGGCCGGATACGTGAAGCCGCTCGAGTCGAAGTAGAGGTGCCGCTGGTCGACGCCGTCGTCGATGATCCCGATCTTCATCCCCTGGCCCGCGGTCGCCAGCGTCGATCCCCAGACGGCGGGCGCACCGATCAGCTGGGGGCCGGTGTTGAGGAGCGCGTGGTACGTGACCGACGGCCAGACGGTGGCGCCGGGAACAGCGGCCAGTCGCGCGACGTCCGCCTTCGGGAGGACGATCGCGAGCCCGTTCAGGACGACGCTGTACCGCCAGCGAACCGTCGCGGCCGGGATCGCGTTCGCGATCCGGCTCTGCAGCGTCCGTTGGGCGGACGCGAGCGTGCGCAGGTACGAAACCGCCGCGGGAGCACGCATGTCGATCCGGTGGTGGCGGGTGGCGGACGCGAGCAAGCGGTCGCGCAGCACCGCCTCGGACAGCGACGGCTGCGGCAGTGTCACGACGACCTCGGTCATCGCTGAGCTTGCCGCCGACCGCGCGCTCGCCCCGCCTGCGACGAGCACGAGAGCGAAGACGGCGACGCTGAGGACGAGGGCGATACGCGACAGGACAAACACGGTACCCGGCTACACTTGCGACCGCGCGCGGATGTGGCGGAATTGGTAGACGCGCACGGTTCAGGTCCGTGTGGGGGTAACCCCGTGGAGGTTCAAGTCCTCTCATCCGCATAGCGAATCGAGGCGATCCGCGGCCTGGCTGTGGCCCAAAACGATGAGCGACTACACACCGGACGGCTCACGGGGACGCGCAGTCGTGCGCCGCGCTGAAGCTAGGGGCGGGATCGCCGTCGGCGTACGCGGCTGAGAAGCGTTGGCGTTGGGGATTGCCTGTGGAAGGCCGCTTCCGGGGCTGGCTCCACTTGTGGAAAAGCGGTGGTAGAGCCACGCTGCAGCCGTTCGCGGAGGGCGT
>CAZXZX010000210.1:0-21691 GCA_964645445.1 uncultured Gaiellales bacterium | reverse complement strand
CCGGACTTCGGCAACGTCGGCTTCAACCAGGCCGGCGGCTTCGGCTTCAACCCGTTCCCGAGCGCCAACGGCTCCGGTGACGTTGCGAAGGCGATGGCGATGATGAAGAAGGGCGGCTACTCGTCCGGCAAGTACACCGGGCCGCAGGTCACGCAGGTCGCGGACAACTCGCCTCCGGGGTCGAACACGGCCGCAGTCGTTGCCAACAGCCTGCAGAAGATCGGCTTCAACGTGAAGACGATCTCGGTGCAGCACTCGGCGATGTACACGCGGTTCTGCAACGTCCCCAAGAACGAGCCGAACATCTGCCCGAACGTCGGTTGGCTCGCGGACTTCCACGAGCCGCAGACGCTGCTCGACCCGACGTTCAACGGGAAGAACATCATCCAGACGAACAACAGCAACTGGCCGCTCCTGAACGATCCCGCCATCAACAAGCTGATGGACAAGGCCGAGCTCGAGCTCAATCCCGAGATCCGGTACAAGGAGTGGGGCCAGATCGACCAGATGATCACGAAAACGGCGGCGGCGATCCCGTGGATCTGGGAGAACTCGCCGACGCTCTACTCGACCAAGGTGACGCACGCGTCCGAGCTGTGGAACGGCGGAGAGCCGGACGTGTCGTTCATGTCGGTGAAGTAGGGAAGATGGCGTTCGCGAGCAGGAGCCGGAGAGCCTAATGGGCGCGTACATCGTGAGGCGCGTGCTCTGGGCGATCCTGCTCCTGCTCGTCGTCAGCTTCCTGACGTTCGTCATCTTCAACGTGTTCCCATCGGCCGACCCGGCGGTGCTGCGGGCGGGCCGCAACGCGACGCCGGCGCTCATCGAGCAGATCCGGCGCAACCTCGGGCTCGACAAGCCGTTCTACACGCAGTACTGGATCTACCTGAAGGGCCTGGTCACGCACTTCAACCTGGGCTACTCGTACTACAACACCGAGTCGGTCAAGTCGGAGATCTTCTCGCGCTTGCCGGCGACGATCTCGCTGACCGTCGGCGGGTTCATCATGTGGATGCTCATCGGGCTTCCGGTCGGGATCGTCTCGGCGATCAGGCCGCGCAGCGTCTTCGACCGTGCGCTCATGACGGGCTCGCTCATCGCCATCTCGGCCCCCGTCTACTTCCTCGGCCTCGTGTCGCTCTTCCTCTTCGCCAAGGGCACGGGCCAGCTGCAGTGGTTCGGCGCGGCCGGCAGCTACGTGCCGATCACGCAGAACGTCGGGCAGTGGTTCAACTCGCTCATCCTCCCGTGGATCACGCTCGCCGCCGCCTTCGCCGCGTTCTACGCGCGGATGACGCGCGGGAACCTCATCGAGGTGATGAACGAGGACTACATCCGCACCGCGCGCGCCAAGGGACTGCGTGAGCGGGTCGTCATCTCGAAGCACGGGTTGCGCGCCGCGCTGACGCCGATCGTGACGATGGCGGGGATGGACGTCGGCCTCCTGCTCGGCGGCGCCATCCTCACGGAGATCGTCTTCAACATCCCGGGGATCGGTCGGTACGCGTACGACTCGATCGTCAATGCCGACCTGCCCGGGATTCAGGGGACGGTGCTCTTCGGGGCCTTCTTCATCGTCTTCGCGAACCTCGTCGTCGACATCCTCTACGCGTTCCTCGACCCGAGGGTGACGTACGGATGATGGCGCTGCTCGAGATCGAAGATCTGCACGTCTCCTTCAAGACCGTGGACGGCGTCGTCCGCGCCGTCGAGGGCGTCTCGCTTTCGCTCGAGCCGAGGAAGACGCTCGGCATCGTCGGCGAGTCGGGCTCGGGCAAGAGCGTGACGGCGCAGACGATCATCGGGCTGACACGGTTCCCGAACGCGACGATCACCGGGCGCATCATGTTCGACGGCCGCGACCTCGTCTCCATGTCGACGGACCAGCTGCGCGGCATCCGCGGTGCCCGCATCGCGATGATCTTCCAGGACCCGCTGTCGTCGCTCCATCCCTTCTTCCGTGTCGGTGACCAGATCGTCGAGGCCATCCGCACGCACGAGAGCGTCCCGCGCAACGTCGCGCGCAAGCGGACGATCGAGGCGCTGCGCTCCGTGGGCATCCCGAGCCCGGAGGAGCGCTTCGACTCGTTCCCGCACGAGATGTCCGGCGGCATGCGGCAGCGGGTGATGATCGCGATGGCGCTCGCGCTCCGTCCCGACATCCTCATCGCGGACGAGCCGACAACGGCGCTTGACGTGACCGTTCAGGCACAGGTGCTCGAGCTCATCCAGGCGCTCCGCGACGACTTCGGGACCGCCGTGATTCTCATCACGCACGACCTGGGCGTCGTTGCGCAGATGTGCGATGACGTTGCGGTGATGTACGCGGGCCGCGTGCTCGAGCAAGCGTCGCGCGAGACACTGTTCACGGAGCCGGAGCATCCGTACACGTGGGGCCTGCTTCAGTCGATCCCGCGCCTCGATGTGCCGCGCACCGATCGGTTGGATCCGATTGCGGGCTCGCCGCCGAGCCTCATCAACGTCCCCCGCGGCTGCACGTTCCATCCGCGGTGCCCGTACACGCCGCCGGAGGCCCTCGAGACGGAGCCGAAGCTGGCGCCGTCGGAGCCGGGGCACCTCGTTCGTTGCCATCTGCCGATCGACGAAAGGAAGCGCCTGTGGCAGTCGCTGCAGCAGGAGCACCCGGCACTGCGGTAGGCGAGAACCTCGTCGAGGTTCGCGATCTCGTCAAGCACTTTCCGATCCGGAAGGGCGTGCTCCAGCGCGAGGTCGCGCGCGTGCACGCGGTTGACGGGATCTCGTTCGACGTACGGCTCGGCGAGACATTCGGGCTCGTCGGCGAGAGCGGCTGCGGGAAGTCGACGACCGCGCGGCTGCTCACGCGGCTGCTCACGCCGACGAGCGGCTCCGTCGTCTACGACGGGCAGGACATCAGCAGTTGGCCGGAGCGCAAGCTCCGTCCGCTCCGTCGCGACATCCAGATGATCTTCCAGGATCCCTACGCTTCGCTCAATCCACGGCGCCCGATCGGCACGATCATCGGCGAGCCGCTCCGTCTCCTCGGCGTCGACGACCGCGATGCACGCCGCGCGCGCGTGCGCGAGGTGATGGAGCGCGTCGGCCTCAATCCAGAGCACTACAACCGTTATCCGCACGAGTTCTCCGGTGGGCAACGGCAGCGAATCGGCATCGCCCGCGCGATCGTGCTCGAGCCGAAGCTCATCGTCGCCGACGAGCCGGTGTCGGCGCTCGACGTCTCCATCCAGGCTCAGGTGCTGAACCTGCTCCAGGAGCTCCGCGACGAGATGGGGCTGACGCTCGTGTTCATCGCGCATGACCTGTCGGTCGTCCGTCACATGTGCGACCGCATCGCGGTCATGTATCTCGGGAAGATCGTCGAGCTCGCCTCCGCCGACCGCCTGTACGACCATCCCCGCCATCCGTACACCGGCGCGCTGCTCTCTGCTGTGCCGGTCCCGAAGGCGGCCGCCGGCCGCGGGCGGAAGCGCGTCGTGCTGGAGGGAGACGTGCCGAGCCCGGTCGCACCGCCGCCCGCCTGCCGCTTCCACACCCGTTGCTGGAAGGCGGAGCAGGTCTGCCGCGAGGTCGAGCCGCCGCTCGAGCCCAAGGGCCCCCTCGACATCGCCGCCTGCCATTTCCCGCTGTCCGAGGGCGAGGTCGACGCGCTGACCCAGCGTTCTGCCGCGAGAAGTCCGTAGCGGCGACGATGCAGTAACCACTCGGTTGCAGGATGGTGTCACTGCCCCGAAACGCGCAGGAGTCGTCCGCGCGCCGGTTTACATGTGAGGGCAGTGAGCCGCTGCGACCTGCACGTCCACTCGATCTACTCGACGGACAGCGGGAACTACGCGCTCCGTCGCGCGCGCCTCGGCGAGTCGTACACGCAGCCTGAGCGGATCTATCGCGTCTGCCGCCAACGCGGCATGACCCATGTGACGATCAGCGACCACAACACGGTCGAGGGCGCACTCCGCATCGCGCACGAACCGGACACCTTCCTCTCCGTCGAGGTCACGACGCGTTTCCCGGAAGACGAAGTTCCGCTCCATGTCCTCGTTTGGAACCTCAGCGAGGAGGATCATCGAGACCTCCAGCCGTCTCGCCCATCCGTGTACGAGCTCGTCGCGTTCCTCAGGGAGCGCGGGCTCGCGCACGCGCTCGCGCATCCGCTCTATCGCATGGGCCCGCCGATCACCGCCGGCCACGTCGAGCGGATGATGCTCCTCTTCGGCGTCTGGGAGGGACGAAACGGCGCACGCTCGCGGGAGTCGAACGAGCTCGCATGCCGGCTGGCCGCCGCGGTGCGGCCCGACTTCCTCGCTGCGATCGCGGACAAGCACGGGATTGAGCC
The DNA here is from genome assembly GCA_964645445.1 of uncultured Gaiellales bacterium. Classification (GTDB taxonomy): domain Bacteria; phylum Actinomycetota; class Thermoleophilia; order Gaiellales; family Gaiellaceae; genus Palsa-739. The sequence continues at coordinate 17,358 of CAZXZX010000210.1, read as the reverse complement.
CGCGCACGCAGGCCGCATCGCTCTCACCGGCGGCTCCGATGACCACAGTGCGCTCGACATCGCGACGACATGGACCGACGCGCCGGGGGCCACGGTCGACGACTTCCTCGCCGCGATCGGACGTGCCGAGTGTTTGCTGAACGGCGCACACGGATCGACCGCGAAGCTCGCACACGCGGTCGCCGCGCTCTTCGTCAACGCGTACCGGATCTCCGGCGCCGAGCTCCCGGACACGATCGCAGCGCAGGTCGAGCATCTCTTCGACGTCGACGCCGCCGATGCGGGCGAACGGCATCGCGAGATCGCCGACCAGAGCTCCCGCTTCGTGCGGCTCCTCGGCGAGCGCGCGCGGTTGGGCGGCGTCTCCCTCGCGGAGCTTCCCGGCGCTGGGAGGCGGCTCGGCGCGCTCGCGTTCGCCGCCGGCCTCCAGCTTCCCTATCTCGCCACCGCGCGGCATCACGCCGAGTCGCGCAGCGTGCTCGCCGAGATCGAGCACGCCTTCTTCGGGTCGCGCGCAACCAGTCACCGAACGCCGCGTGCTCTTCTCTTCACCGACACGTTCTCCGAGGTGAACGGCGTCGCCGGCACGATGCGGCGCCTCGCCGCAGCGGCCGCCGAAGGCGGCTACCCCGGCACCGTCGTCGTCGCCGCACACGACGGTGACACACCCGGCACGATCGCGCTCCCGCCGGACTGGTCGTTGCCTCTGCCGAGCTACGAGTCGCTCGATCTGCGCTTTCCCCTGCCGACCGACGTGCTCGAGTGCATCGAAGAGCAGCGGCCCGACGTCGTCCACGTCGCCACCCCTGGCCCGGTCGGATTCTGTGGCCTCGTGGTCGCCCGACTCCTCGGCGTCCCGGTGATCGGCTCGTACCACACCGAGCTCGGCCCGTACGCGCTGCACCTGACGCGCGACCTGCTCGTTGCCGAGGCGATGGAGGTGTACGTCGACTGGTTCTACGGCCGATGCGCAACCGTGCTCGCGCCGACGCGCGGTGTTGCGGAGGCGCTCACGGCGCGCGGCCTGCCCGACGTCGGCGTGTGGGGTCGCGGCGTCGATACGGACCTCTTCGCACCGGAGCGGCGCGACGAGGACCTTCGCAGGCGGCTGCTCGACGGCGGCGACCTGCTCATTCTCTCGGTCGGCCGCCTGTCGCAGGAGAAGCGAATCGGGATCCTGCTCGACGCGTTCGCGCGGGTCTCGCGCGTTCGGCCGAAGGCGCGGCTCGTGGTCGTCGGCGAGGGACCGGCGCGACGGGAGCTGGAGCGGACCGCTCCGGCCGGCACCGTGTTCGCCGGCGAGGCCCGCGGCCGTGAGCTCGCGGCGTACTACGCGAGCGCCGACCTCTTCTGCTTCCCGAGCACGACCGACACCTTCGGGCAGGTGCTGCTCGAGGCGGGCGCGTCCGGGCTGCCCGCTGTCGCGGCGGCCGCCGGGGGCGCACTCGAGCTCGTCGCACATGGGAGAACGGGCTTGCTCGTGCCGCCCGAGGAGCCCGGACCGCTCGCGGCGGCGCTGCTCGAGCTCGCCGACAACAAGACTCGCCGCGCTCAGATGGGCGGGGCGGGGCTCGCGGCCGCCCGCGCGCGAACGTGGGACGCCGCGATCGCGCAGGTCTCGGACGTCTACCGCCGGGTGCTCGGCCTCGACGCGGCGGCGGCGCTCGCGGCGTAGATGTTCTTACGATCTGGTGACGATGGGGAGTGGCTCGTTTCGGCAGGACTAGGATGCGCCGATGCAACCCTCGGCGTTGTTCCTCCCCGGCTTCGGCGCGCCCGCGGCGCTGTACGAGCCCGGGTTGCCGGACGCGTGGAGGGCGCTCGAGCCGCCGAGCTTCGCCGCGTCGCGCGGCTCCCTCGAGGCGTATCGCCGCTGGCTCGGCGTCGAGTTGATCCGAGCAGGCCGCTCGCCGCTCGGCGGTCATTCGATGGGCGCGGCGCTGGCGATCCTCGCCGCGGCAGAGTCGCCGGAGCTCGTCGAGCGCCTCGTGCTCGTCGGGCCTGCAGGCATGCCCTTGCAGAAGCCGATCTCGGCGAGCATCATCGAGTTCGTCCGCCAGGTCGGTCGCGGCATCTATCCGCGCGGCGCGGCCACCCGCGCGCTCGCCGCGGTTGCGCGCGCGCCTCGCGCGGCCTTCGCGCTTGCCGAAGAGGTACGGGCCCTCGACCTTCGCCGTGAGTGCGCCCGCGTGCGCGCGGCCGGCATCCCCGTTCTCGTCGTCGGCTGCTCGACCGACACGCTCGTCACCCGCGGCCATTCGCAGACGCTCGCAGACGCGCTGGGCGCCGACTACCGCGAGCTCACGCTCGCAGGCGGGCACATGTGGATGCTGCACGCGCACGAGCTGCTCGCGCGCGTGCTCGCGTAGACGTATGACTGCGATCTACGTCGTTCGTCATGCGATCGCGGAGGAACGCGACGCGGACCGGTGGCCCGACGACGACGCTCGGCCGCTCACCGCCGACGGCGAGAGGAGCTTCGGGCAGGCGGCGCGCGGCCTTCGCGCGCTCGTCCCGTCCGTCGACGTCGTGCTCTCGAGTCCGTACGTGCGCGCGTGGCGGACGGCCGAGATCCTGCACGAAGTCGCAGGCTGGCCTCCCCCAGAGAGCAGCGACCTCCTCGGCGCATCTCGCGCGCCCGCAGACGCTCTCGATGCGATCGCCGCGCGGGTCGGGGCGTCGTCGATCGCCGTCGTCGGGCACGAGCCGTATCTCTCGCAGCTCATCTCCATCTTGCTGACCGGCGACCTCGATGCCGTCGGGATCGACCTGAAGAAAGGCGGCGTCGTTCGCGTCGACGACAATGTCCTGCGCTGGTACGCGACGCCGAAGATCCTGCGCGCCCTCGCGTAAGGCATCTGTAAAGTTCGTAGTACGATGGAATGGCGCTGCGTCTGCCGGGAAGGCAGAACGCATGAAACGACATCTGCGCATACGGTTCCAGACTCTCGCGCTGTCCCTCGTACTCGTCGGCGGCATCGCCGCTTCGGCTGCGATCAGCACCGCGTCCGCCGGTCCTGCGGCGACGACCACGGCCATGACGACCACGACCGCCGGCCCGGCTCCCGCCAACACGAAGCCGCCGGCGATCACCGGCAAGGCGCAGGACGGGCAGCAGCTCAGCGCCGACAACGGCGCCTGGAGCGGCTCGCCCAGCTCGTACCAGTACCAGTGGCAGCGGTGCGACAGCGAGGGTGGCGGCTGTGTCGTCATCGCAGGCGCGACCTCGAAGCAGTACACGGTCGCGTTGGTCGACGTCGGCCATCGCCTCCGCGTCGTCGTCACCGCGAGCAACGCGAACGGCAGCGGCTCCGCCTCGTCGAATCCGACCGCTGTCGTGGTGCCGAGCGGTACGGCCCCGGCGAACACCAAGGCACCGACGCTCTCCGGCGCGGCACAGCAGGGCTCGACACTGAAGGTCGATCCGGGCACCTGGTCGGGCACGACGCCGATCACGTACGACTACACGTGGCAGCGGTGTGATGCGAACGGCAACAACTGCTCGACGTTCATCACGCACAACGCCGGCGCAACGAGCTATACCCTTGGCTCGGCGGACGTCGGCCACACGGTGCGCGTCGAGGTGCAGGCGAAGAACGCGAACGGCTCGAGCTACGTCTACACGAAGCTGACGGGCGTCGTCGAAGCCCCGAAGCAGACCCAGAGTGCGACCGTGGTCGCTGTCAGCAACGTCTCGCTTCCCGACCGGCTCGTGATCGACGGCGTGAGCTTCTCGCCGAATCCGGCGACCTCGCGCAACACGCCGATCACGGCTCGCTTCCACGTCGCCGACACGAAGGGCCTGTCGGTGCAGGGCGCCCTCGTCTTCGCCCTCGGGCTTCCGTACGGCTGGACGTACAACGCTCCTGAGCAGGGGACGGACGCAAACGGCTGGGCCACGCTCACCATCCGCCCGACCCGGAACATGCCGCTGCGTCGCGGCGACCTCGTCATGTTCATCCGGGCGCGCAAGCCGGGCGACAGCCTGCTCGCCGGCGTCTCGACCCGTCGGCTGGTGCAGGAGGGGATCCGCTAACCGCCGCTGATCGCGGCGATCACGTCGACGCGGGAGCGCGCGTCCAGTGGTGTCGAAAGACTCGCGCGCTCCCGGTCGACGTACACGTGAATGTGCGAACGCAGGTGGGGGCCGGGCTCGCATAAGCGATCGCGCAGGCCGGGCCAGCGTCGCTCCAGCTCCGCGATCGCGTCGTCCACCGTCGCCGCCTCGACGTCGAGGCGGCGCGGCAGGCCGGCGAACAGCGGTGTGAGCGTCCCAGGAAGGTGCAGGTCGGCCATCGCCGTTACTCGATGACCGCGACCTCGACCGACGAGATCGCCGGCAGGTAACTGGCGATCTCGTTCCAGCTTCGTCCCTCGTCGTTCGATGCGAACAGCTGGCCCGTGCTCGTCCCGAAATAGAGCCCCGGCGAGTCGTACGTGTCGACCGCCATCGCCTCGCGGAGCACACCGAGCCAGGCGTCCTCCTGCGGCAGGCCGTCGCGCAGGGGCTTCCAGCTCGAGCCGGCATCCTGCGTCTGCCACACCGTGGCCTGCCCCTCGGGCATCGTCCGGCCGTGGCCGGGGTCGAGCGGCACGACGTAGAACGTGTCGCGATCGTGCGGGTGCGCCGCCGCGGCGAAGCCGAACTCCGTCGGCAGGCCCTCGGTGATCTCGGTCCACGTGTGGCCGTCGTCGTCGCTGCGATGCATGCCGACGTGGTTCTGCTGGTAGAGGCGCGAGTCGTCAGCGCGCACGACTTTGTGCACGCAGAAGCCGACTTCCTCGTGCGGCCGGGGCCAGTCGGCGCGCAATCCCCGGTTGCGCGGCGTCCACGAGCTCGCGTCGTCGGTCGTCTCGAAGAGGCCGACGCCTTGCACGATCGCCCAGAAGCGCGAGTCGTCGTCCTTGTCCAGCGCGATCGCCGAGATGCCGAGATGACCGGGCGGCTGGTTCGCCGGGTCGTCCCACAACTCGCTTCCAGGCTGCCCCGCGAGCGTCGTGAGAAGGGAGAACGTCTCGCCGCCGTCCGTGCTCTCGAAGATGCCCGGCGCCTCGACGCCGACGAGCACGCGCCCGTTGCGCGCGGCGAGCGTCGACACCTTCGACACCTTGCGCCCGCTGTCCTCGGGATAGCCGATCCCTTCGCTCGACAGCGTCCACGTCTCGCCCATGTCCTTGCTCCGCCACACGGCAGAGCCGTGCCATTCGCTTGCGGCAGCGGCGTAGATCGCGCCCGAGCCCGCGTCGAGGATGGCGTGGTAGACGGGCCACCCCTCGCAGAACGGGCCGCGCACGTTCCAGTCGCGCCGGTCGGCGTCGCTCTCCAGCAGGAATGCGCCCTTGCGGGTCCCGACCAGCAGCAGCGTCTTCGGCATCTGTCCTCTCCTCCCGGGTTCCGTTGACTCGGAGTCTTGCATTCCGACTCCCCTGCTCCGCAAGATTCATCGGTGCCCGCCGACTATCGCTTCCTCGACCGCTGGATCGTCCGCTACCCGATCGAGGCGGTATACGACGCGATCGGCGAGCCCGCCCGGTATCCGGAGTGGTGGCACGACGTCTTTCTCGAGGCCGAGGGCGACACCGGACCGCCCGCACCGGGAAAGCGAATCGCCGTCCTCGCGCGCGGGTTCCTGCCCTATCGCCTGCGGTTCACGATGGAGTGCGTCGCCGCCGAGCGCCCGACGCGCATCCGGTCGGTCCTCACCGGCGACTTCGAGGGATCGGGCGAGTGGCGCCTGTATGACGACGGCGACTCCACCCGATGCGAGCTCGACTGGCGGCCGACCGTCAACAAGCCGTTCGTCCGAGAGTTGTCGCCGCTGCTACGACCGCTCTTTCGCGCGAATCACGCGTGGACGATGCGGCGCGGCCAGGAGCGGATACTCGAACGGCTCGCAACGAGCAGCGAGCAGACGTAGATCCCGACGGCGGTGCAGATGACCATCGTGCTCGGCGGCAGCGTCGGGAAGACGTAGGAGAGGGACAGCCCGAGCCAGACCGAGCCGAGCGCGAAGAGCCCCGAGAGGACGATTCCGAGCCACGGCCGCGCCGTCAGCCGATGCGCCGCCCCGGCCGGCGCAGCGAGCAGGCCGAGGAGCAGGAGCGCCCCGACCGCCTGCGTCGCCTGCGCCGCCACGAGGCCGAGGAGGCCGAGGAAGAGGACGCCGATCGTGCGCACGGGAACGCCTTGCGCGGCTGCCACCGCCGAGTCGAGCGAGGAGAAGAGCAACGGCCGCGCCATCACGGTCAGCAGGCCCGCAGCGAGCACCGCCAGGGCGACAGAGATCTCGACGTCCGTCCTGCTGAGGCCGAAGATCGAGCCGAAGAGGACGCGCACGCCCGCCGTTCCGTTCGCGCCGCTCGAGCTCGTGGTGAAGATGGAGAGGAAGAGGACGCCGAGGCCGAGCGTCCACGCGAACAGCGTCCCTATGACTGCATCGTCCTCGCGCGCGCGATCGCCGAGCATCCCCATGGCGATGCCGCCGAGAATCGTGGCGGCGAAGAGGCCGGCGCGGATGTCGAGGCCGAATGCGGCGGCTGCGAGCGCACCGGTGAATGCGACGTGGCTGAGCGCGTCCCCGGCGAAGACCTGCGCGCGCAGTACGACGAACCAGCCGACGAGCCCGCATGCAATCCCCACGAAGCTGCCGGCGACGAGCGCGTTGCGCATGAACTCCTGCGCGAGCATCAGGTCAGCACCCGCGCGAGCACGTAGACGGCGAACGCGATCGACGTGATGTAGAAGCCCACCGGGTAGATCGAGAAGTACGCGAGCGCGAGGCCGAGCCACGTGATCGCCAGCGCGAGCGTGACTGACAACGCGACCCCGAGGAGCGGGCGGCTCGTGATCCGCTGTGCTGCGGCCGCGGGCGTGACGAGCAGGGCAAAGACGAGGAGCGCGCCGGTGATCTGGCTCGTCTCCGCCACCGACAGGCCGAGCACGATGAGGAAGCCGAGGCCGAGGAGCTGCACCGGAACCCCGCCCGCGCGCGCGACGTCGGGGTCGACGGAGGCGAAGAGCAGCGGTCGCGCGGCGACGCCGACCACCACGATCGCGGCGACGGCGACGACGAGGAGCACGAGGACCTGCGAGCTCGTGATCCCGAGGAACGTCCCGAAGAGGAGCGAGTCGAGCCCGTTCAGGATGCCGTGGTAGAGGCTGACGAAGAGAAAGCCGAACGCAAGCGCGAGCGCCTGAATCGAGCCGGTCGCGGCCGATTCGGAGCTCAGGCCGCGCCGTCCGCCCGCGGATGCAGCGAGGGCGAGCGCGCCGAGCCCGCAGACGCCGAAGTACCCGACGACGACCGGCACGCCGGCGAGGCCGGCCGCTGAGGCGCCGGTGAACGCGGTGATGGAAAGTGTGTGTCCCGCGAACGTTTGTCGGCGCAGCACCATGAACCAGCCGACGACGCCCGCCATGACCGCGACGATCGTCCCCGCCGCGAGCGCATGCTGCATGAACGGGTAGGTGAAGAGCGCGTCGACGTCGTCCACCGGGTTCCACGAGAGCCCGGTGAACACCGAGTCAATGGACGTGGTGGCCATGCAGGTCCGGCGCGCCGACGACGACGAGCCTGCCGTCCGAGGCGCGCAGCACCTCGATCGGCACGCCGTACAACGCCGAGAGCGTCTCGCTCGATATGACTTCCTCCGGGGTGCCCTGCACGGCGGTTCCGCCGGCGAAATAGACGACGGCGTCGAGGTAGCCGATGATCGGGTTGACGTCGTGCGCGACGAGCAGCACCGCGACGTCCTCCTCCTGGCAGATGCGGCGGACGAGCGCGGCGACGCCGATCTGGTTGGGCAGATCGAGGCTGTCGAGCGGCTCGTCGAGAAGGAGCAGACGCGGCCGGCGGACGAGAGCCTGTGCGATCAGGAGCCGCTGCTGCTCTCCGCCGGACAGCTCGCCGATCGGCCGGCGCGCGTACTCGGCGGCGCCGACGAGCTCGACCGCATGCGCGACGCGCTGCGCAGACGTGCGGCTGCGCGGGCCGGGAAGGGGGAGCCCCCAGCGCGCACCGTCGAGGCCGAGGCGGACGAGGTCGATTCCGCGGATTCGCGTGCTTTCGTCGAAGCTCCGTCGCTGCGGCAGGTAGCCGATGAGCGCGTTGGCCTCGCCGGGCCGTCCGCCGAGCACCGATGCGGTCCCGGCGCTGAGCTGCTGCTGGCCGAGCACCGCGCGGATGAAGGTCGACTTGCCGGAGCCGTTCGGGCCGAGCACCGCGACGAACCGGCCTCGCTCGACGGTGATGGAGATGGCGCTCCAGATCGTCGTCCCGTCGATGCGTGTCGCGGCGTCCTGGAAGTCGAGGGCGGTCATCGCGCAAGCGCGACCAGCAGGGCTCTCAGCTGCCGCACCTGCCACTGCTGGAAGGTCGCGTTCGCCGGCGCGAGCGTCTCGGTGATCGATACAACCGGGATGTGCTTCCTGCGCGCCGCTTCGGTGAGCCGTGCGACGTCCGGCGTGCTGTTCTGGCTGTTGAGCACCCAGACCTTGATCTCCCGCTTCGCGATCTGGCGGTCGATGGTCGTCTTGTCCGCCGCTGTCGGGTCGGTGCCTTCACTGATCGCCTTCAGGAACGAGTACGGCGTGATCAGGTTGAGCCCGAGCGCCTGCGCGAGCGGCGTGAAGATGCTCTCCGACGCGCCGACCGCGACGCCGTGGTAGCGGCGCTTGATCGTCGCGATGAGCCCCTTGTACTGCGCGAGGCCCTTCGTCTCGAGCCGCGCCCTCTGCGCGCGGAAGTACGCCGCGTCCTTCGGGTCGAGCTTCGAGTAGTCGGCGACGATTGCGGAGATCACCTGCTGCACGTTCGACGGCGAATACCAGCGGTGCGGATTGCCGCCGGTCTTGACGCCTACGAGCTCGCCGACGGTGAGGACGATGCGGCCGTTGACGGGATTGGCGGCGATGAGCTTCTGCGCCCACGGGTCGTAGCCGACGCCGTTGACGATCGCCATCTGCGCGCCGGCCATCGTGCGGGCGTCCACGGCGCTCGGCTCGTAGTCGTGGGGGTCGGTCGCCGGGTTCGTTATGACGCTCGTGACCTGGACGCGGCTGCCGCCGAGCTGCGCGGCGAGGCTGCCCCAGAAATTCTCGGCGGCGACGACATGGATCTGGGCGGCTGCGAGGACTGCGACGAGTGCGTGCACGATCGGGCGAGTCTACCGATAATCATTCTCGCTATGTATTCTTTCCGGCATGACCGACTGGATCGAGGCCACTAGCACGTCGCTGCGGCGGACGGGCCGCCGGAACAGCGCCGCCCGGCGCGCGGTGATCGACCTCCTCGGCCGCCAGACCTGCTGCCTCACCGCCCAGGAGATCTTCGACGGGCTCCGCGCCGAGGGCCGGCCGGTCGGGATCGCGAGCGTGTACCGGACGCTCGAGCAGCTGACCCGCGACGGCTTCGTCCAGCGTGTCGACGTCGGGTCGCCGACCGCCCGCTACGAGCCCGTCCAGCCCGACGGCGAGCACCACCACCATCTCGTGTGCGCCGACTGCGGCAAGGTAGAGGCGTTCGCCGACCCGGACCTCGAGCGCGCGCTGCACAAGGTCGAGGACGAGACCGGCTACGCCGTCGCGCATGATGTCGTGCTCCGCGGGGTCTGCGAGGCCTGCTCCGGTTGAAAGTGCTGCGCACTTTCAACCGATTGGGTTGCGTCCGCTTCGCGGGAGCGCTCGCGGGCGAAGCCCGCAAGCTGTTACGAGCGTGGGAGACGGTTTCGTTCTGCGCGTGCGGGGGTGGGCTTCGCCCATCCCCGCACGCTTCGTCCGGCCTCCGCTAACGCTGCGCGTTAGCTCCGGCCCGAGACGGCCGCCCTGGGCGAGACGGCTAGAGCAGTAGACCTCCCGCCCCATGCCACCACAGAGGCCGGAGCGTAAGCCGGGCAAAGCCGGCTTACGCGCAGGCGGACCAGCACGCCGGGACGGGCGCAGCCCGCCACGGCGTGCGCAGAGCCGACCCTTCTTCTGCGGACCCAAGAGCTCGCGGGCTTCGCCCGCGAGCGCTACCGCGAAGCGGGAAGCTCCACCAAGCCGAAAGTGCGCAGCACTTTCGGCTTAGCGAGGCGGCGCAGTCGACTCGCGGACGACGAGGCGGGTCGCGAGCTCGACGTGGAGCGTCTCGAGGCTGTGGCGCTCGAGCAGACGCATCAGCAGGCTGACCGCCGTGCGGCCCATCTCCGCGAGCGGTTGGCGCACGGTCGTGAGCCGCGGCGTCACGATCGTCGCGTGCTCGACGTCGTCGAAGCCGACGATCGACAGGTCCTCGGGGACGCGCAGGCCGCGGGCGCGCGCTGCCTGGATGGCGCCGATCGCGTGGTTGTCGTTGAACGCGAAGATCGCCGTCGGGGGCTCGGATAGGTCGAGCAGCACCCCGGCGGCCAACTCGCCGCCGTCGATCTCGAAGTTGGACTCGACCTCGAGCTCGGGATCCGGGAGGATTCCCGCCGCTGCGAGCGCGGCCTGGTAGCCGCGGCGCCGGTCCTCGGTCGCGACCCACCCGCGGGGGACGGTGATGATGGCGATGCGCCGATGACCGAGCGCGAGCAGGTGCTTCATCGCCTGGTCGGCGCCTGAGGTGTGCGCGGCGGAGACGGACGCGATGCGGTCGTCGAGCGGCATGAGCGGATCGACGACGACGAAGTGGTAGCCCGCGTCGACGAGCCGCTCCAGCTCGTCGCTCGACTCTTCCGGCAGCACGATCAGAGCCCCGTCCGTCAACCCGTGCATGAGCCGGTCGAGGAGCGTCACCTCGCGATCGTGCTCGTGGCCGGTGGGTGACAGGACGGCGCGGAGGTCGTGCTCCTGGAGCGCCTCGGTCGCTCCGGCGAGGATGGCCGAGAAGTACGCCGGGAAGACGAGCGGGACGAGTAGGCCGACGAGCCCGGTGCGGCCGGCGGAGAGCGCGCGGGCGCCCCGGTTGGCGATGTAGCCGCGTCTCTGGATGACGCGGGAGACGAGCTCCCGCGTCTCGGGGGCCACGTCGTCGCGGCCGTTGAGGACGCGCGAGACGGTGGCGATGGACACGCCGGCCTCGTCTGCGACCTCTCGGATCGTCACCCGCGACTGTGCGAGATCGGCCATGGTGCCCATTGAAGCATGTTCCGGAAACTTTTTCGGTCCCGGCCCGATAATTCGTTGTCACCATCTCTTGACTTTCAATGTCCATCAGTGGTAACAACTTCCGGAAACGTTTACGGGCCGTCGCGCCCACCCACGCCCCAATCGCCCCACGCCGGGCGAGAAAGGACTGCAGATGCGACGCAGCTTCCGCTCAAGACGACGGCTCACAGCCGTCGGAGTCCTCGCAGGCCTCGCCACCATCGCCCTCGTCGGGACCGCCACGGCCCCGGCGGCCACGCACGGGGTGACGTCCCTGACGGCGGCGCACAAGTGCGTCGTCATGACGGGATCCGGTGACCCGGCCTTCGTCAAGAACTTCAACCCCTACACCGCCACCGGCCTGCCGAGTGGCTCGTTCGTGCAAGGCGCCTTCTACGAGCCGCTCATCGTCGTCGGCGAGGGCGGCCTCAAGCCGGTGCCGTGGCTCGCGAAGTCGTGGGCCTGGAGCAACGGCAACAAGACGCTGACGCTGCAGCTCCAGAAGGGCGTCAAGTGGTCGGACGGCAAGCCGCTCACCTCGCTCGACGTCGTCTACAGCCTCACCGCCGGCAACCAGAACGCGGCGATGGACCGCATCGGCCTGGTCGGCACCGGCAACAACGTGCAGTCGATCCGCTCGCACGGTGCCTACACCGTGGCGATCACGCTGAAGACGCCGGACTCGCAGTTCATCGCAGGGACGCTGAACCGCCAGTTCATCGTCCCGCAGCACATCTGGTCGAAGGTGGCCGATCCGGCGACGTTCACGAACTCGAATCCTGTCGGCTCGGGCCCGTTCGACGTCATCTCCCGCTTCACGACGCAGGACTACGTCCTCTCGAAGAACCCGCACTACTGGCAGCCGGGCCTGCCGAAGGTCCCGTGCCTCGAGTACGTCCAGGCCGCCTCGAACGACAGCGCGCTCGCGCTGATCCAGAGCGGCCAGGTCGACTGGACGCACAACTTCGTCCCGAACGTCGCTACGGCGTACACCGCGAAGGACCCGAAGCACTTCCATTCGTTCTACGCGACGAAGGCGTATCCGACGTCGCTCGTCTTCGACGACACGCAGTACCCGTACAGCATCGTCGCCTTCCGGAAGGCACTCAGCCTCGCGATCGACCGGAACTCGGTGTCGAAGCTCGGCGAGTACGGCTACGGGCCGCCGACCGACGCGCTCGGGCTGCAGTTCCTCTTCCCGACCTCGGTGACCGACGAGTCCGTCAAGGCTCAGGCCAAGCAGCAGGGGACCTATAACCCGACGGCGGCGAAGAAGATGCTCACCGACGCCGGATTCACCTACAAGGGCAGCCAGCTGATGGACCCGAAGGGCAATCCGGTCTCGCTCGACATCCACGTGATCTCGGGCTGGTCGGACTGGGTCGCTTCGGATCAGATCATCGCCAAGAACCTGAGCGACATCGGCATCAACTCGAAGGAAGTCCTCGAGCCCGACTGGGGCTCGTGGCAGCCGAACGCATATGCGACGAAGAACCCGTCGCTGCTCTGGCAGAACGGATCGCAGGGCTCCGCGTACGGCTTCCTCTATGCCAACCTGTCGCAGAACGCATACATCCCGTCAGGGCAGGACGGCGAGACGACCGGGAACTGGGAGCACTTCGCAGATCCCGCAGCGACGCCGTATCTGAACCAGTGGAAGACCTCACTCGACCCCAAGAAGCAGCAGCAGGCAGCAACGCAGCTCGAGAAGATCTTCCTCAACGACATGCCGATCATCCCGATCTACATCGGGCCGCGCTGGGATACCTTCAGCACGAAGTACTTCCACTGCTGGGAGACCCCGAAGAACTTCTGGGGCGACCCGATCTTCACGACGTTCCCCGACAACATCCTGTCCTTCACCCGCATCTGCCCGGGAGGGCAGGCCGGGGCGTAGCCGTAGGGTAGGACCCTCCACCGGCGGGCGGCTCCCGCGCCGCCCGCCGGTCTACCCTCCGGAGGAACGCAATGCGCTGGTTCGCCCGTCGCCTCGCCTTCTACGTCTTCGCGATCTGGGTCGCGCTGACGCTGAACTTCCTCCTCCCGAGGCTGATGCCGGGCAGTCCGATCGCCGGTCTGCTCCAGCACCTGAGCCCGGCGCAGCTCGCGGCGAACCCCGGAATCGTCCAGACGTACGAGGCGCTGCTCGGCGGAGGCCACCACTCGCTCTGGCAGGACTACGTCACGTACCTGAGCCGGATCTCCCACTTCAACTTCGGGCTCTCGACCTCGAACTACCCGACCCCGGTCTCCGAGGTCGTGGGGCGGACGCTCCCGTACTCGATCTTCCTCGTCGGCGTCGCGTTCCTCGTTGCGTTCGCGATCGGAATCGCGACGGGAATGGTCGCGGCCTGGCGGCGCGGAGGCTTCACCGACAACATCGTCGTGCCGGCGTTCATGACCATCAGCGCGTTCCCCGCGTTCGTTCTCGCGCTCCTCGGCCTCTACTTCCTCGGCCTCAAGGCCGGGTGGTTCCCGATCCAGCATGCCTACGACAGTGACGTCATCCCTGCGTGGAGCTGGACGTTCATCTGGAGTGCGTTCCGGCACGCGCAGCTGCCGATCCTCGCGATTGTCGCCGCCTACACGGGCGGCTGGGTGCTGAACATGCGCACCGTCATGATCAACACGATCGGCGAGGACTACGTCGCAATGGCGCACGCGAAAGGCCTACGCGACAGGCGCGTGATGACACGCTATGCGGGACGCAACGCCATCCTGCCACCGCTGAACGGCTTCGCCGCGCAGTTCGCGAGTGCGGTCGGCGGCCTCGTCTTCGTCGAGATCATCTTCAGCTATCCCGGCGTGGGCTACACGCTTCAGAGCGCCGTGCTCGGAAACGACTACCCGCTTGCGCAGGCCATCCTCGTCGTCCTCTCGGTCTGCGTGATCGTCGCGAACCTGATCATGGACGTCCTCAACTTCGTCCTCGACCCGCGGCTCCGCACGAGCTGATGGCGCAGCTCGATCCGACCGCGCTCGACCTCAGGGTGGCCGCACCACGCCGCGGCCTCGCCTGGGGGCGGCTGCGCATCCCCGGATGGCTCGCGCTCCTCCTTCGCAATCGCAAGTCGCGGACGGGACTGCTGATCGTCGCGTTCATGGTGATCGTCGCGCTCATCGCCCCGCTCATCTCGGTCGCACACCCGAACGACTTCAACATACTCGCCACGCGCCAGGCGCCGTCGTGGCATCACCTGTTCGGAACCACCGACCAGGGGAGCGATGTCTTCTCGCAGGTCGTAGTCGGCGCACGCCGCTCGCTCGCGCTCGGCGCGCTCGCCGGCGCGCTCGCGACCGTCGTCGCCGCGGTGTTCGGCATCACCGCCGCATACGTGGGTGGGGTCGTCGACGAGATCATCAACCTGCTCACGAACGTCTTCCTCACGATCCCGGCGATTCCCTTGCTCGTCGTCGCCTCCGGCTATTTGAAGACGCGTGGGATGTGGACGATGATCGCCGTGATCGCACTCGTCCTCTGGGCCTTCGAGGCTCGCATCCTCCGCGCCCAGGCGCTGACCCTGAAGAACCGGGATTTCGTACTCGCGGCGAAGGCCGCGGGCGAGCCGACGTGGCGCATCGTCTTCAGCGAGCTGATGCCGAACATGATCAGCCGCATCGCCGCAGCGTTCGTGCTCGTCTTCTACGTCGCCCTCCTCGTCGACTCCGGTCTCGAGTTTCTCGGGCTCGGCGACCAGTCGGCCACGAGCTGGGGGGTCACCATCTACTGGGCACAGGTGAACTCGACGGTCCTCCAGGGCGAGTGGTGGCCGTTCATGTTCCCGAGCCTCGCGCTCGGGATCACGGTGCTCGGCCTCGTCCTCGTCCTCGCGGGCATCGACGAGGTGAGCAACCCGCGGCTGCGCAGCGAGCACGTCCAGAAGCGCACCCGCCTGGTCACGTTGCTGTTCGGGAAGGCGGCGGCATGAGCGCGGTCGCGACGAAGACGCTGATCGACGTACGCGGGCTGGAGGTCGAGTACGGCCGCGTGCGCGCGGTCGACGGCATCGACCTGACTGTCGGCACCGGCGAGATCCTCGGGCTCGCGGGCGAGTCCGGCTGCGGCAAGAGCACCGTTGCGAACGCGGTCATGCAGATCCTCCGCCCGCCCGCCCGCATCGTCGGCGGGACGATCAGCTTCGAGGGCGTCGAGCTCACGGGGAAGAGCACCGAAGAGCTGCGACGCTTCCGCTGGCGCAACGTCTCGATGGTCTTCCAGAGCGCGATGAACGCGCTCAATCCGGTCATGCGGGTCGGCGACCAGTTCGTCGACATGATGCAGGCGCACGAGCACATCTCGAAGGGCCACGCGATCGTGCGCGCCGGCGAGTTGCTCGACCTCGTCGGCATGGACAAGCGGCTCGTGCGTGCGTACCCGCACGAGCTCTCCGGCGGGATGCGGCAGCGTGTGATCATCGCGATGGCGCTCGCGCTCAGCCCGGAGCTCGTCATCCTCGACGAGCCGACGACCGCGCTCGACGTCGTGGTGCAACGGGAGATCCTCCAGGAGGTCGAGGCCCTGAAGCGGGATCTCGGGTTCGCGGTGCTCTTCATCACGCACGACCTGTCGCTGCTGCTCGAGTTCGCCGACCGGATCGCGATCATGTACGCGGGCGAGATCGTCGAGACCGGGCCGGCGGCCCGGCTCGCCGACAGCCCGCTGCATCCCTACACGCAGGGCCTGCTCCAGTCGTTCCCGCCGCTGACGGGGCCGAAGGCGCGGCTCACCGGCATCCCCGGCTCGCCGCCCGACCTCGGCGACCCGCCGAGCGGCTGCCGCTTCCATCCGCGCTGTCCGCACTGCCTGCCGGAGAACGCCGCGCTCTATCTCCGCCAGACGACCGAGCGGCCGCGGCTGCGAGAGATCGCACCGGGCCATTCCGTCGCCTGCCACCTGGTGGACGCATGAGCGCCCTGGAAGTACGCGATCTCTCGAAGAACTTCGCGGTCGGGCGCTCGCTGCGCCGGTCGCAGGTGCACGCAGTGGAGGACGTCTCCTTCTCGCTGCGCCCCGGAACGATCACCGCCCTCGTCGGTGAGAGCGGCAGCGGCAAGAGCACGGTGGCCCGCTTGCTCGCGAAGCTGTACGACCCCACATCGGGTTCGGTCATGTACGAGGGCGGAGACATCGCCGGCGTCCGCCGGCGCCGCGACGTCCTGAACTACCGCTCGCAGGTGCAGATCATCTTCCAGGACCCGTTCGGCTCGCTGAACCCGGCGAAGACGGTCCGCCACCATCTCGCGCGGCCGCTGCGAATCCACAAGATCGTGCCGCCGTCGGATGTCGACGAGCGCGTGCACGACCTCCTGAGCACGGTCGGGCTCGTGCCGCCGGAGGAGATCGCGGAGAAATATCCGCACGAGCTCTCAGGCGGACAGCGGCAGCGCGTCGCGATCGCGCGTGCGCTCGCCGTGGAGCCGAAAGTCGTGCTCGCCGACGAGCCGACCAGCATGCTCGACGTCTCGATCCGCATCGGGATCCTGAACCTGATGCTGAAGCTGAAGGAGGAGCGCGGGCTCGCGCTTCTGTACGTCACGCACGATCTCGCCAGTGCCCGCTACATCGCGGACGACATCCTCGTCATGTACGCGGGTCAGATCGTGGAGCGCGGCCCGGTGGAGCAGGTGCTCGCCGAGCCGTTGCATCCCTACACGCAGCTCCTGCTCGCCGCCGTCCACGGCGAGCGCATCGACGACCGGCGTGGAAGCGCGTCGGCTGCGATCGATCCCGTCGAGGGATGCCGTTTCGTCTCACGCTGCCCGCTCGCCGTATCCGTCTGTTCCGCAGTGACGCCGCCGCTCGTGGAGGCGCATCCGGGACAGGCGGCGCGCTGCCATGTAACCGCCCCCGCGAACTGAATCGAGGAAACCATGTCCACCGCCAGAATCGACTCCTTCCCCGCGGACTTCGTCTGGGGGGCCGCGACGGCCTCGTACCAGATCGAAGGCGCCGTGCACGAGGACGGCCGCGGCGAGAGCGTCTGGGACCGCTTCTCGGCGACACCGGGGAAGGTGCGCGGCGGCGACACCGGCGCGGTCGCGTGCGACTTCTATCACCGGTACCCGGAGGACATCCGGCTGATGCGCGAGCTCGGCATCGACGCGTTCCGCTTCTCGATCGCGTGGCCGCGCGTGCTGCCGCAGGGCCGCGGCGCGATGAACAAGGCCGGCCTCGACTTCTACGACCGTCTCGTCGACGCGCTCCTCGAGCAGGGGATCGAGCCCTTCGCGACGCTCTTCCATTGGGACAC
>CAZXZX010000209.1:0-6785 GCA_964645445.1 uncultured Gaiellales bacterium | reverse complement strand
GTACTCGGTGATGCTCGCGGCGCAGGAAGCCGGCCGCGCGGCCGCGCAGGCCGGCGTTCCCGCGCGCGAGGTCAACGCCGCCTGCCGCGCTCCGATCGAAGATGCGGGCCTCGGCGAGCACTTTCGGCACCGCATGGGCCATGGCATCGGCATGGACGTCCACGAGCGCCCGTTCCTCTCGGCCGAAGACGAGACGCCGCTCGAAGCAGGCATGACGTTCACGGACGAGCCGTCGATCATCATCCCCGGCCGCTACAGCCTGCGGATCGAGGACGTGATCGTCGTCGCCGAGGGCGGCGGGAGGAAGCTCAACTCCTATCCCGCCGCCCTCGTGGCGAACGCCTAGGCCGCGCCTACTTCGGCGAGACCTGGGTGACGTCGATCGAGTACTCCGCGTTGTAGACGGCGTTCCTCAGGTCGGACGTCGAGACGAACACCTGCGTCGGCTGCATGAGCGGGAAATAGGGCCCGCTCGCGTTCAGGTCGAGCTGGTACTGCTGGTACAGCTTCTGCCGCTGCGTCGGGTCCGTCGTGATGAGGGCCTTCGCGGCGAGGCTCTCGATCGCCTGGCTCGATCCCTTCGCCCAGCCGGCGCGCAGGCCGACGAGCTGCCCGGGAGCGAACGTCAGGTAGTCCGCCGGATCCGGATAGTCCGGTCCCCAGAGCGAGAGGCCGAAGGCCATCTGGCCCGAGCGGTACGTCGTCAGCCAGTTCGAGGTCGGCGACCCCGACAGCTGGATGTTCATGCCGAGCGACTGCAGGTTCGCTTGCACCTTCTCGGCGAGCGTGGTGAACGGGACGCCGTTGATGGTGAGGTCGCTCGGATACTGGAGCGTGACGGCCTGGCCTGCGTCGCCCGAAGCGGCGAGCGCCGCCTTCGCCTTCGTCACGTCCTGCTTGATCGCATCCTTCGCGGGAAGGGCGCCGAGGAACATCGACGGGATGATGCCCGGCGTCTGGTACGCGCCCGGACCCGCGACCGAGAGCAGCGACTTGTAGTCGAGCCCGTAGCGGACGGCCTGCTGCCACTGCGGGTTCGACGTCACCGCCGACACCTTCGGGTCGTTGTTGGCCAGCAGCCAGAACACCCACGTCGACGGCTGGAGTGACACATGCAGGTGCGAGTTGCTGCGCAACGTCTGCGCCTGGTCGGACGACAGGTCGATCGCGACCTCGTGTGTGCCGCGCTGGACGTTGATGAGCTGCGTCGCCGCGATCATGTTGCGGACGACGACCGTCGAGAACGCCGGCTTCGGCGCTCCCCAGTAGTTCTTGTTCGGCACGAGCGTGATCTGCGACGTCGTGCTGTACGACTGCAGCGTGTACGGGCCGCTGCCCGCTCCGACCGACGCGGACGTGTTCAGCCACTGCTCGGCCTTGTCCGCCGTCGCGGCGTTTGCGGCCGCGGTTCCGCCGTGCGCCTTGACGAGCTTCGAGTTGACGATGCCCGTGGACGGGTTGGCGAGGATCGAGAGCAGCTGCGTCGCCGGCGTCTTCGAGGTCATGACGACGCCGTACTTGCCCTTCGCCCTCACGGTGACGCCCGCGAGCAGGAACGCGGGGTTGCCCTTGAGGTTGATCAGGCGATCGAGCGAGAAGACGACGTCCGCCGACGTGAGCGGATCGCCGTTCGCGAAGTGGACGTTGTTCTTCAACGCGAAGGTGAACGTCTTGCCGCCGTTCGACGCCTTCCAGGACGATACGAGCAATGGGATCGGATGTGCGAGGTCGCCCCTCTTGTACGTGAACAGCGTGTCGTAGATCGCACGGTCGATGATCGACGCAGTCGGGTCGAACGCGCGCTGCGGGTCGGACGTCTTGATCGTGAACGAGTTGTCCACGACGAGCGTGGAGCCGGCCGCGCGATGTGCGGTGGCGCCGAACGCGGCGGTCGCGCATGTGAGCGCGACGGCCACGGCGAGCGCCATCAGCCACGAGCGGCGGGCGGGGGATCTGTGCTGCACCTGGTTACCCTCCTCTGGGTCGGTTAGTTATCTGACGCCTCCCGCACGACCCAAGTTGGCCGGAGGCACATCGGGTTGCTGAAGCCAGCACGCGGCGCTGCGTCCGCCGGCGAGGGCCACGAGCGCGGGGTCGTCGACCAGGCACCGCTCGAACGCATACGGGCAACGCGGGTGGAAGCGGCACCCGGGCGGCGGGTCCGCCGGGTTCGGCACCTCGCCGGGGAGGCTCTCGGGCAGGACGCCGCGCCCGTCCGGCCGCGGCACCGCCGCGATCAGCGCCTCGCTGTACGGATGCGCGGGCTGCGTCCACAGCGGCAGCGTCTCTGCGTTCTCGACGATCCGGCCGAGATACATCACGGAGACCTCGTCGGCGACGTGCCTGACGATGGCGAGATCGTGCGAGATCAGCAACAGGCCCACGCCGAGCTCGCGCGAGAGACTCGTGAGCAGGTTCGCGAACTGCGCTTGCGCGGACGCGTCGAGCGACGCGAGCGGCTCGTCGAGCACGATGACGGACGGGTCGGCCGCGAGCGCGCGCGCGATTGCCACGCGCTGTCGCTGGCCGCCCGAGAACTCGTGCGGATACCGCGCAGCAGCGGTCGCCGGCAGGCCGACGAGCTCGAAGAGCGTGCGCACGCGCGCCGCACGGTCGCGGCCGGCGACTCCGTCCCCGACTTGCGACCCGACCGTGCGGCGCGGATTGAGCGACGAGTACGGGTTCTGGAAGACCATCTGGAGCCGGACGAGCGCTCGTGGGCGCGCGCGTCGCGTCAGCGGCTTCACGGGCTTGCCCTCGAACGAGACCGTGCCGCTCGTCGCAGGCACGAGCCCCACTGCTGCGCGGGCGAGCGTCGACTTGCCGCAGCCCGACTCGCCGACGAGCCCGACGATTCGCCCGGCGGGGACAGAGATGCTCGCCCCGGCGACCGCCCGCACCTGGCCGTCGCGGCCCTCGTAGTCGACGACGACGTCTTGCAGCTCGAGCGCGCTCATGCCTCGAACGGGTCGACGGGACAGGCCAGAAGACGCTCTCCCGCGGGGGCGAGCAGGGGCACGAGCGTGCGACACGTTTCGATCGCGTACGCGCAGCGTGGGTGGAACGCGCAGCCCTCGGGCACGAATCCCGGCGCCGGCGGCACCCCCGCGATCGCGACGAGCGGCTTTTCTCGTGCGACTTCGGGGTGTGGGAGCGCGTCGAGGAGAGCCTTCGTGTACGGATGGCGCGGTCGCCTCAGCACCTCGTCGCATGCGCCCGACTCGACGACGCGACCGGCGTAGAAGATCGACACGGTGTCCGCGAGCGAGGAGAGCACGCCGAGGTCGTGGGTGATGAGGATGACCGCGAGCTCGTGCTCGCTGCGCAGACGGTCGAGGAGCCGCAGGATGCCCGCCTGCACCGTCACGTCGAGCGCGGTCGTCGGCTCGTCGGCGATCAGGAGCTTCGGCCGGCATGCGAGCGCGATCGCGATGGCGAGCCGCTGCCGCATCCCGCCGGAGAACTGATGCGGGAAGCGGTGCAGGGCCGCGTGCGGGTCCGGGATGCGCACGTCCGAGAGCAGCTCGAGCGCCCGCTGCTCCGCTGTGCGCCGGTCGACGCCGAGGTGGAGCCGGACGTGCTCCGTCAGCTGCTTCCCGACGGAGAGCATCGGGTGCAGCGACGTGAACGGGTCCTGGAACACCATCGCCAGGTCGCGGCCGGAGATCTCGCGCAGGCTGCGTCGCGGCATGCCGATCAACTCGCGCCCGTCGAAGCGCGCGCTGCCCTCCACCATCGACTGCTCCGGCAGAAGGCCGAGCAGGGCGAGCATCGACACCGTCTTGCCGCTGCCGCTCTCGCCGGCAATCCCGAACACCTCGGCCGGCTGCACCTCGTAGTCGACGCCGTCGACCACGGTCACGTGCCCGCTCGGCGTCGGCAGCCGGACGCGCAGGCCGTCGACCGAGAGCACGCTCATCGTGTCTCTCCCTCCGAGCGCCGCGCGGTGCGCGGGTCGAAGACGTCGCGGAGGCTGTCCCCGAGGAAGTTGAAGGCGAGAACGACGGTGAAGATCGCAAGCCCCGGGAACGTCCCGATCCACCACCATTGGAAGTACTGCGTCCCCTCGGCGACCATCGAACCCCATTCCGCCTTCGGCGGCTGGGCGCCGAGGCCGAGGAACGAGAGGCCGGAGAGGAGCAGGATCGCGTTCGCGAGGTCGAGGGTCGCCAGGACGAAGACCGGCCCGGCGACGTTTGGGAGGACGTCGCGGACGAGCGTCCTGCGGCTCGTCGCGCCGAGGAGGCGCGCCGACTGGACATACTCCGACTCGCCCACGGACAGGACGAGCCCGCGCACGACGCGCGCGTACGACGGCCAGGCGACGACGACGATTGCGAGCGCGGCGTTGAAGAGCCCGCGGCCGAGCACCGCGGCGACGACCATCGCGAGGATGATCGGCGGGAAGGCGAAGACGAGGTCGGCGCCACGCATGAGCACGCCGTCCGCGACGCCGCGGAAGTAGCCCGCCGTCGCACCGACGATGCTGCCGATCGTCGCCGCGAGGCCGACGAGGATGAGCGCAATCGGGAGAGACACCCGCGCGCCGTACACCACCCGGCTGAAGACGTCGCGGCCGAGCTCATCCGTGCCGAAGACGTGATGCAGCGACGGCGCCTCGGCGGACGCGGTCACGAGCGCGAGCGGCTTGTAGGGGGCGATGAACGGCGCGAAGATCGCGATCACGATCCACGCCGCCGCGATGACGACGCCGGCAACCGCGAGCGGTTGCCGCCACGCGGCGGGGACACGGAGCCGAAGCCGCATCCGTTCCATCCCGAGCGCGAGCTCGCTCATGCGATGCGGATCCTCGGGTCGATGACGCCGTACAGGACGTCGACCACGAAGTTCACGGTCACGTACACGACGGCGACGAAGATGCTCACGCCGGCGATCGCCGGCACGTCGAGGTTCACGGCCGCCTCGTACGCGTATTGGCCGATGCCGGGCCAGGAGAAGATCTTCTCGACGAGGACGGCGCCGGTCAGGACGTTCGCGAACACGAGCCCGAGCACCGTCACCACCGAGGGAAGCGCCGCGCGGAGGATGTAGCGCACGACGACGATGCGCTCCGGCAGGCCCTTGGCACGGGCCGCGCGGACGTAGTCGTTGCCGATCACCTCGAGCACCGCCGACCGCGTGAATCGCGTTAGCAGGCTGACGTTGAAGGCGGCGAGCACGAGCGCCGGCAGGATCAGATGATGCAGCGCCTGGACGAACACGCCGAAGTTCCCGGCGATCAGCGCGTCGATCGTGTAGAGGCCGGTGACGCTCGGCGGCGGCTGCACCCCCGGGTCGAGCCGCTCGGCGCCGGGAAACCAACCGAGCTTGTAGAAGCCGACGTACAGCGCGACGAGCGCGATCCAGAACGTCGGCATCGAGATCCCGGCGAGCGAGGTCACGCGCAGCACGTGATCGGTAGGGCGGTTGCGTCGCAACGCGGCGAGGACGCCGAATCCGATGCCGACGATCGCCGCGAAGACGACGGAGTAGAGCGCGAGCTCGCCGGTCGCGGGGATGAACTGACCGAGATCGTGCGTGACCGCGTCATGCGTCAGCGTCGACTGGCCCAGGTCGCCGTGCACGAGGTGGTCGAGGTAGAGGAGGTAGCGCGTCGGGAACGGCCGGTCGAGGCCGTAGTGGTGCTTGAACGCGGCCACGGCGGCCGGGTCGCCGGCGGCCTGCTCGCCGAGGTTCGTCGCGACCGCGTTGCTCGGAACGAGCTGCGTCAGCACGAACGCGACGGCGGTGATCCCGAGCGAAAGGAGGACGAGCGCGGCCAGCCGACGCATGACGAACCGGGCGAGGCCGGGCACACGCCGAACGCGGCGAGGAGACTCGAGCGCTGCCGGCGCAACCGTCATCGGACGGCCGTTTCCGCGCCGGCGGGAGCCCTCACGACCACGCTGGCGAGCATAACCCGATCCGTCAACACTGAGCGAAATATCGCTCAGTGTTCCAACATTCTGGGCTCAGCCTCGGTGGAGCCGGACGTGAGTGGGCGCGGCTGGGATCGAACCAGCGACCCCTCGCGTGTGAAGCGAGTGCTCTCCCGCTGAGCTACGCGCCCGGAGGCCAGCACTGTAGCCATTTCCTGCGCTCGCGACCGCACGTTCGGGGTATCTGCAAAGCGCTTTGCGAAGGTGCTTCGGGAGCCAGAGGAACCGCAAGCGCGGGGTGCGGCGACAGGCGCGCCGCCGGTTACCGGGCTTCGACATCCGCTCAGGCACCAAGGTTGGCCCCGACCGTGACCGAGTCAGGGCCAACCCACGTTTGGCTTCGGCGTTTAGGGGTTCTCGGGGTTGCTTCCGCCTCCGCATCGCGGGGAACCGGGCGTTCCCGTCCCCGCCGCGTCCGCACCAGCCTCGCCAGGAACCCCCTGATCGTGGGGCGTCTGGACGATGGATGTGATCTGGCCCTGGCTTGGGTTCATGTCGTTCAACCCGTTGTAGGAGCAGATCGAGTTGGAGTTCGCCGGCGCGTCGGTGCGATTGCCCGAGCCGGAGAATGCAACACCGGGAGTCCCCGGAGGCCCCTGCACCTCACCCGCGAGCGCAATGCCCGCACTCGGACCAGCGACGACGGTCGCGCAGAGGGCCGCCACCAACCACTTGCGCATCGCACACACCTCCTCTCGTAAGAAGTTGCCGTGACAGCAAGCACGAAAGCAGCCGTAAGGAGAGCGGCCTACCGTGGCAGCAGGTGAATCACCGGGAGACTGCCTTCGAAGTCCTGCGATGCTGCCCGTTTCGCCGGTGCTCGCACATGTCCCCGACAGGTACGCC
>CAZXZX010000208.1:0-9948 GCA_964645445.1 uncultured Gaiellales bacterium | reverse complement strand
ACGCCGGCCGCCGGCCGGCCGAGGGCGGTGTCGAGGACGTGGGTCGAGAGTGACGTCACGGCCGGCTCACCGCGCCATCATTACAGCGCCCGTGCGGGATGTCCTGCCGGCCGAGGAAATGCCGGCGCCGAGCCCCGCAGGGGCTCCCCCTCCGGCGTCGAACAACTGCCGCGATGTTCAACGGCGCGAACACAGGCTTCATGCTGCTGGCCGCGAGCCTCGTGATGTTGATGACACCCGGGCTCGCGTTCTTCTACGGGGGGCTCGTGGGGCGGTCGAACACCCTCACGATCATGATCCAGAGCTTCGCGTCCATGGGCATCACCACCATCCTCTGGTGGGCGATCGGCTACTCGCTCTGCTTCAACGGCGGCACGAACGGCGTCTACGGCAACTTCGATCTCGCATTCCTGCGCCACGTCGGTGTGCACACGCTCTACAAGCCGTCGGGGATCCCGCTCACAGTGCTGATCGCGTACCAGATGATGTTCGCGATCATCACCCCGGCGCTGATCACGGGCGCGTTCACGAACCGCGTCACGTTCAAGGCGTACCTCTTGTTTCTCGTCGTCTGGCAGCTCGCCGTCTACTACCCGTTCGTGCATATGTTCTGGGGCGGCGGCATGCTCGCGCACTGGGGCGCGCGAGACTTCGCCGGCGGCATCGTCGTCCACGCCAGCGCCGGGTGGGCCGCGCTCGCGTCAGTGCTGTACGTCGGCAAGCGCAAGTTCACGGACGCACCGCACAACATCCCGTTCATCGCACTCGGCACCGGCCTGCTCTGGTTCGGCTGGTACGGCTTCAACGCCGGCAGCGAGCTCAAGGTCGACGACATCACGGCGCAGGCGTTCCTCAACACCGACATCGCCGCCTCGTTCGCAGCCATCACCTGGCTGTTCGTCGAGTGGTGGTACGCGAAGAAGCCGCACTTCGTCGGCCTGCTCACCGGCGCCGTCGCCGGCCTTGCGACGATCACGCCCGCCGCCGGCTATGTGCCGATCTACGCGTCCGTCGTGATCGGGATCGCGGCAGGCGTCGTCTGCTACTACGCGATCCAGCTGAAGAACAAGCTGAAGTGGGACGACGCGCTCGACGTCTGGGGCGTACACGGGATGGGTGGTCTGCTCGGAATCGTGTTACTCGGCGTGTTCGCGAGCACGGCGGTCAACCCCAGCGGCGCGCAGGGACTCGTTCACGGCTCGGCGACCTTCCTCGGGAAGCAGGTCGCGGCGGGCATCGGCTGCTCGGCGTATGCGTTCGCGTTCACCTACGTGATGCTGAAGGTGATCGACCAGATCACGCCCGTCCGGGTCGGCGCCGAGGCCGAGGAGGGGCTCGACGCGGCCATGCACGGCGAGTCGGCGTATGCACTCGGGGTCTGACCAAAGCCGAGGCCGCCCAGGCGCTACCTGACCCGGAGGAACGGTGCGCAGGTCTGAGCGCTCCGATTCCCGGCCGGATCGACCGCGACGACGCAATACCGCAACTGCCGGCTGGCGAGCTTCACGGGGACGCGCCAGCTCACGCTGGCCTTACGCGTCCCGATCGCAAAGCCCATCGGCGAGACGAGCGTCACGAGCAGGAGACGCCTCTCGTAGACACGGACAAGCGCCTTGCTCCGGCCGCTGTCGTCGAAGACGTCGAAGCGCAACGTCGCTTCCTTCCCCCGCTGCGCGAACGCAGGGTGGGCCGTCACGAGCGGCGCCCTGATGTCGGAAGAGCCGAGGGCGTCAGCTGCTTCGAGACGTTGCACCGCCACCGTCACGCTGTGCGCGAAGTCGTCGGGACTCGCAACGCCCACGCGAAGCGAGCGCAGCACGGTCTCCTCGGCCGCGGTCGAGCGTCCGCCGTCGTAGACGCCGAACCCCGCGGGCATCGCGACGAGCACCGGGCCGACGTACCAGAGACTGAGCTCGATCGCGAGAAAATGGGCGTAGTCGTCGGGCTTTCCGAACAGCGACCCGACTGATCCCAGGTCGGTCGGGTCGTATATCAGCGCGACCTTGACGCGATCGCCGTGCGCGTATACGTCGTCCACCGCGCCCTGCAGGGCGGCTTGCGCCAACGGAGCGGGCGAGCTGTACGGGAAGAACACGTTCTGGACGAGCAGGGTGTCGCTCGCAGGGTCGCCGTCGGCGCGTGCGACGGCTGCCGTCAGACACGCAGCGACGGCGGCGAGGACCAAGGCCCGGCCGAGGCGCGAACCGCGGGGGCGGCCGATTCGTCGCCCCCGCGGCCACTGGCGGCATTCGCCGCTTCCGATCACTTGCTGCAGGTCGTCGGCTGCGCCTTGTCGATGCGCAGAGCCGAGGTCGGCGTGCCTCCGGGGACGACGAACGTGACGGTGTCGGAGGCGTCGGCATTCGTCTCGTTCTTGACGATGAATGTGCTCGAACCGGTCTCGTAGAACGACTGGCCCGGGCCGTACGTCTGCGACGTGCAGTCGGTCGCGTAGCGCGTGAGCTGACCTGTGAGGACGGTCGAGACGAGGAAGCCCGGGTGGCTATGCCAGCCCGAGTACGCGCCGGGGGCGAACTTGACCGTCTGGGTGACGATCTCCGGCGAGTGCAGGATGTCGATCGGCATCATCCCGAACTTCGCTGCAACGCCCGGGTGCAGATCCAGCCACGCGCCGACGCTCGTGACTCCCTCTGCCCGGAGCGCCTTCAGGAACTCCGGCAGCTGGTTCGACGTGTACTGCGTGGTTCCCCACTTGAGCCCGTCCGCAGTGACGCTCCCACCGGTGTAGAACGCGAGATCACCGTTCATTGCACCGACGGACAAGATGGTCGATGACTGTCCCTGACTGGGAGTCGCAAGTGCGACCGACGCCCAGACAGCGGCGCCCACGAGGCCGAGAAGGAGGAAGAGTCGCTTCATTCGGCTTGCCTCCGATCTTCACTCGAGGGATCGGGCAGTCCGATCCCAACGGAGAGAGACGCTAGGAGGAAGGAGGGCCGCGGCCTACGGTGCCCACCGGCGAATCACTGAGGGTGCTGGCCCCCTCTGTCGGCGAAGCCCGCACCCTTGACGGCGCGCCCGTAGTCACGGACAACTATCGGCATGCCGAGGATCGATGCGCGCGCGATGCGGATGATCAATGCCGCCGACGATCAGCGCCGCGCGATCGAGCGCGAGCTCCACGACGGCGCCATGCAGCATCTCGTTGCGCTCGGTGTGAACCTGCAGCTCGCCGGTCGACTTGTTCCCCACGACTCACCCGAGCTGACGGCGTTGCTCGGCGAGATGCTGCAGAACGTCCACGACGCGCTGGACGAGATGCGGCAGCTGGCGTGGCGCGTCTACCCGTCACTGCTGCTCGATCGCGGCCTCGACGATGCACTCCGGACGGCGGCGGAAGGTGCCGGAATCCCGGTGCGCGTAGAGACGGTCGCCGTCGGTCGATGCACACCGGCGATCGAGGCGTCGGTCTACTTCTGCTGTGTCGAGCTCTTGCGCCACGCAGCCGAAGACGGCCACGACGCAACCGTTCGCTTGTGGAGCGAGCACGAGCTGCTGCGCTTCGACCTGACAATCGAGAACGCAGACCTCGAACTGTGGCAGACCCGTGATCTGAGCAGCGTGAGCGACAGGCTCGCAGCCTTCGGCGGACGGCTCGTCGTCGAGCCTGCGCGAGGTGTGCGTATCTCGGGCGCGATCCCGCTGACCGCCGCGGCTCAGGAGGTGACTCCGGAGCCCTGCCCCACCTCTGCGAGGTAGAAGACGACGGCTTTCACGCGTTTGTGAACCGCCGTCTCCCACGCCAGCCCGAGCTTGAGGAAGATCGAATGGATGACCTTCTCGACCGAGCGCTCGGTCAAAACGAGCGCCTCGGCGATGGCGGCGTTGTTCTTGCCCTCCGCCATCGCCTGCAGCACGTCGCGCTCGCGTCGAGTCAGCTCGGCGAGCGGCGACTGCTCGGTGCGCGCCTTCGCCGCGACGAGAGTCTCGACCACCTTCGCGTCGATCACCGATCCGCCCCCTGCAACCGCGCGAACTGCTGCACCGAGCTGCCCGACGTCGTCCACTCGCTCCTTGAGGAGATACGCGCGGCCGGCGGTGCCGCCTTCGAGCAGGGCAAGCGCGTAGCTCGGGTGTGCGTACTGGCTGAGGATGACGACGCCGACCTCCGGATGTGTCTCGCGGAGACGCGCCGCCGCCTGGATCCCCTCGTCCGCTCCCCCCGGAGGCATGCGGATGTCGCTGACCACGACGTCGGGCTTCTCGGCCTCGACGGCGGTGAGCAGCGAATCGAGATCGGCGCACACCCCGACCACTTCGAAATCGGGCTGCGTCTCGAGCAACCGGCGGACACCCTCGCGAAGCAGGTAGTGGTCGTCTGCGAGGACGACGCGGATCGGCATGGAGCAAGCATACGAGGCAGGCTCCCGGGAAAAGGGGGGCTGGCACCCTCGTCAAGCCTCACGGCTCGTGACACGATCAAGGCTCCTTCAAGGACGACCGAGAAAGGAGCTCGGAGCGATGGAGATGCGAATCCCGATGCGGATGATGCGGACGCTGCTCATGCTCGGCGTCTTGGCCGTGTTCGTCCCCCTCACCGCCTCCGCCGGCACAGCTGCCAAAGCCACGCCGAAGGACAACACCGTCCAGAGAGAGGCCGATCTCTATCTGATCGACCAGGTCGAGGTGAAGTTCCACCGGGCCACGTCGACGCACAACCTGAACCTGATGATGTCGCTCTGGGCGCCGGGCGCCGTCTTCAACATCGACCAGCAGACGTTGACCGGCAAGGCGCAGATCAGGCACTGGTTCGCGACCGAGAACAAGGCGTTCATGCCGAATCATCATTGGGAGTCGGACACGCCGTCGTACAAGATCCGGATCAACCTGACCGGTGACAAGGCCACGATGTACTTCGAGTGCCACTACATCGATCCCAAGACATCGAAGGTGATGGCGATCGCGGGGGTCGAGCACACGCTTCAGAAGATCAACGGGAAGTGGCTGATCACAGACTCGGCCGGGGTGAACGCCACGCTCAGCGCCGCCTGAGCCGCATGGCCCAGCCCCAGGTGCTCGACGCGACGCCGCCCGCTCGCCGCAGGTGGGCCAACCTCGTGCGGGTCGACAACAGGCTCACGGGCTGGGTCGCCGGTGCGCCCGCGACGGTGCGGACGAAGCTGCTCGTTGCGTTCCTCGCTATCGCAAGTCTGCTCGTCCTCGTCAGCGTGCTCGGCGCACAAGTGCTCGGACACGGAAACGCGCGCATCGAGCGGCTCAGCGCGCTGGAGCTTCGGTCGTCCACATACCAGACGCTCGAGGCCTATGCCACCGATCTGCAGCAGACGCTCGGCGTGCGCGCCGCCGGCACGCCGGCCGTTACGCCGTATACCGGTGGAAAGACGCTGCAGGGCGGCGAGCAGTGGAGGCTCGCTGACCTCCAGATCGCCGACACGCTCTCACAGGTCGAGCTCGGCGCGGACGAAGCGCTCTTCGGTTTCGTCCCGCCCGCGACCGAGGAACGCGTACTTCGCCGGATCAGGGCCGACTACCGCACCATCGTGAGCGCACTGGCGCAGATCCGGAAGCTCGACGGGAGCGGGGTGACGGGGTACAGGGCGCAGCCGTACATCCGTGCCGCGATCGATGCCGACAACGACCTCGCCGCACGCACGGCGAGCCTGGCGGAAGGCACGAAGACGCAGACGGCTTCCCTGGTCGCGGCGAACCGCAGCGCGTACACGTCCTCGCGGAACCTCTTCATCGCGGTGAGCGCGGGGAGCGTCGCACTTGCACTCGTTCTGGGCCTGATCCTCTCGAGGTCGGTCATCCGCCCGATCCAGGAGACGGAAGCCAGACTCGCCGGAATCGCCGAGGGCGACTTCTCCGGCCGGCTCGATGTGCCGAACCGCGACGAGCTCGGCGCGCTGGCAGCGAACGTGAACCGAATGAACGACGAGCTACGACGCCTGTATGACGACCTCGAGGCGGCAAGTCGCCACAAGAGTGAGTTCCTCGCCAACATGTCGCACGAGCTGCGGACGCCGTTGAACGCCGTCATCGGCTTCTCCGAGATCCTGCGGGAGAAGATGTTCGGCGAGTTGAACGACCGCCAGCTCGAGTACGTGGAGGACGTCCTCGACGCTGGACGTCACCTGCTCTCCCTGATCAACGACGTGCTCGACCTCTCGAAGATCGAGGCCGGGCACATGGAGCTCGAGCTGACCGATGTCTCTCTCTCCGAGATCTTGAAGAGCGGCCTGACGATGCACGAGGAGCAGGCGACCCGCGGTGCCCTGACGCTCGGGCTAGAGGTGCTACCGGAGGAGATCGTGTTGCAGGCGGACGAGAGGAAGCTCCGCCAGGTCGTGTTCAACTTGCTGTCGAATGCGGTCAAGTTCACGCCTCCCGGCGGTCGTGTCCGCGTGAGCGCGCAGGTGACGGACAGGGTCGTGCAGGTCGCGGTCGCCGACACCGGACCGGGCATCGACGACGACGAGCAGGAATCGATCTTCGAAGTGTTCCAACAGGGACGCCGAGGGGCGGTCGCGGCTCGTCCGGAAGGGAGCGGGCTCGGGCTGCCCTTGGCGCGGAGGTTCGTCGAGCTGCACGGCGGGCGGCTCTGGGTGGAGAGCGCGCGCGGGCAAGGAACGACGTTCCGGTTCACGATGCCAGTGAGTCAGGACGCGTGAGCGGTGGAGGAGCTCGTGCTCATCGTGGACGACAACGAGAAGAACCTGAAGCTCGCGCGCGACGTGCTCCGGTTCGCCGGCTTCCAAACGCTCGAGGCAGCCAGCGGCACGGCCGGCCTCTCGCTCGCCGCCGACCACCGCCCGAACGTGATCCTCATGGACATCCGCCTCCCCGACATCGACGGAGTCGAGGCGCTCCTCCGGCTCAAGGAGGGGGAAGCGACGGCAGCGATCCCGGTCGTCGCGCTCACGTCCTTCGCGATGAAGGGCGACCGCGAGCGCCTTCTCGCAGCGGGCTTCGACGGCTATCTGGAGAAGCCGATCAGCGTGCGCGCGTTTCCGGAGCAGGTCCGGGCCTTCTGCCGCTCACATCAAGACTGAAGCGGAGGGGACCGGGCCAAGGCGACGCGCGAAGGCTGACTTTGCTACGCCTATGGATGGATGATCGTTTCCCTGCACGCCGCGACCGGTGCGACGATGGGCGCGTGTGTGCGCTCACGCAAGGCAGCCGCGCTCTTGGGTATTCCGCTCCACCTGGCCGGAGACAGCGTTCCGCATCGCGACTTTCCGGATCGGCGCTTCGAGATCGGCAGCGGACTTCTCGTCGTTGCCCTCGTCGCCACGCGCCGGGGCTTAACCGACAAGGCGACCATCGGTGCAATTGCGACGTGCCTGCCGGACGTCGAGCACCTGGTTCCCCTGCCCGAGCCGGGCGGCTCGAAGCTGTTCCACGAACGGCGCGGCTGGCACCGCTCCGGCCCGTTGTCCGCCCGCGCTCAGCTGCTGATCGCCGGAGCCCTGCTGGTGAAGGTTCTCTCGGCGCGATGAGCGACTCCGGCGAGCCCGCCGAGCTCGACTTCGAGCAGACGATCCGCGAGGCGCTCGACGATCTGCCGGCCGAACTGCGGGCGGCGATGTCGAACGTCACGATCGTGGTCGACGACGACCCGCCCGGAGGCGCGCCGTTGCTCGGCCTCTACCAGGGCGTGCCGCTCACCCGCCGCACGAGCGGCTACCAGGGAGCGCTCCCGGACAAGATCACCATCTATCGCCGGCCCCTCGAACGTCTCTATGGCCGCGACCCGGAACGACTGCGCGCAGAGGTTCGCCACGTCGTGTGGCACGAAGTTGCCCACCACTTCGGGATCAGCGACGAGCGGCTGATCGAGCTCGACCGCTACTGACGTTGCGCACGCTCGACGAATTGCTCGGCGAGGCGCGGGCGCGAATCGAACGGCTGACCCCGGTTGAAGCGCTCGCGGCGACATCGGACGGCGCGCTGATCGTCGACATCCGCTCCGACGACGCACGCAGAGGCGGCGTCATCCCGGGGTCGCTTCACATCCCCAGGACCGTGCTCGAATGGCGCATCGCCCCCGACAGCCTCTGGCGCAACCCGTACGTCGGTGGGCTCGACCAGCGGCTCCTCGTCCTGTGCGACCACGGTTGCTCCTCGAGCTTGGCTGCCGCGACCCTTGTCGACCTCGGCCTCGCGGCCGGCGAGGTGATCGGCGGCTTCGAGGCATGGCGCGAGGCAGGTCTTCCCGTCGCGCCTCCGACCGAGCCGCCGAGCCACGGCGCGCTGCCGGGGATGGAGCCACCCGAGCCACCGTAAGCGCCGTGTGAGGGTTCGTGACCCCTCGCGTCCCGTCCCGTCAGGATGCGAAGGCGCCTGCGGCGACGCGGGCGCCGTCCTTGGCACTCGCGGTCGCCACGCAGTTCTTTCCCTGGTCCTTTGCGTCGTAGAGCGCGAGGTCGGCGGCGGCGATCACTGCGCCGGGGGAGCCGTAGGTCGGGAAAGCCGCGATGCCAAAGCTCGCCGTGACTGCAACGCGCTGCCCATCGGAGAGCTCGACGACCAGGCCTTCCACCGTCTTTCGGACGCGCTCCGCAAGGCGGCGGGCGCCCATGAGATTCGTCCCCGGCAGCACCGCGGCGAACTCTTCACCGCCGAAGCGCGCGACCAGGTCTATGTCACGCACGCACCCGGCGAACGCCTCCGCAACTGCCTTGATGACGGCGTCGCCCGTCTGGTGGCCGAAGCGATCGTTGATCGACTTGAAGTTGTCGATGTCGGCGAGCATGAGCGAAACGTTCGTCTTCAGCCGGCGTGCATGCTCGAGCTCCTCGTCGAGCCGCTCGTCGAATTTGCGGCGGTTCGCGATCGACGTCAGACCGTCGGTCTCCGCCTGCCGGCGCAGGTGCTTCAGGTCGCCGAGCATCCGCGCAACCGGACGTGCGAGTCGCGCCGCGAGCGCTGCGGCAAGAGCGAGCGTCAGCGCAGCCGCTAGCAGGAGACGGCGCCGGAACGGCGCGATCGCGGCATCGACGGCGGCGACCGGCTCGACGGCGACGACATTCGTCCGCGCGACGCCGAGCGGGTGCCGTTCGGCTGCAAACGTCAGCCCGAGCAGCTCGAGGTGCCCGCTCGAGAGCCTTGCCACGGCGCCGTGAGGGCCGCCCGCGAGGACGTGACCGTCGCGTACGAGCATGAGCGCCGACCCCGGAGGCACCGGCGCTGCGTACGCAAGCGCATCGAGGAACGAACGGTCGAGCTGCACGCCGACGACGACGCGCGCAAGCTGACGACGGCCGTCCGCGATGGTGGCGGTCCCGAGCATCTGGATGCCCTGCAGACGCACGCCGAGCGTGCGAGAGCCGATCTGGATCTGAGCATGATGCGCACGCGCGACGGTACTGATCTCCCTGGGGTCGCGCGAAAGGACTGCACGCTGCACGCTCTCGGTGCTTGCCACCTCTGCCGCCTGCGTGCGCAGGTTCGCGCGGATCGTCGAGACGTCCGCCGCCGCGACGCGCGCCGCACTCGCGAGATCGGTGCGCGCCTGATGCTCGTTCGACGCGCGCGCGTTGCGATCGACCGCGAACAACACGAGACCGAGTAGTCCTGCGATGACGACGAAGACGACCGCCGCAGCGCGCACGAGGGCGAAGCGCCCGTACCGCGACTTGAAGCGGCGCTCCATCAGTGGCCCTTGCCCTTGCCGTTGCCGCCTGCGTTCGCGCCGCCTGCGTTCGGATTGGCGCCGCCCGCGTTCGGGTTGGCGCCACCGTTGCCGCCCGCGTTCGCACCGCCCGCGTTCGGGTTGCCGCCACCCGCGTTCGGATTGCCGCCACCGTTGCCGTTCGTGCCACCGTTGCCGTTGCCGCCCGCGTTCGCCCCGCCCGCGTTCGGATTGGCGCCACCCGCGTTCGGATTGCCGCCACCGTTGCCGTTCGTGCCACCGTTGCCGTTGCCGCCCGCGTTCGCCCCGCCCGCGTTCGGATTGGCGCCGCC
>CAZXZX010000207.1:0-5523 GCA_964645445.1 uncultured Gaiellales bacterium | reverse complement strand
CGGCGTCGACGACCAGATCGACCTGGAAAAGCCCCAGCCGAGCCCGCATGACGTCGAGCACTCGATCGAGCAGGCGCTGAAGCGCAATGCGAAGCTCGATGCGAAGGGCCTCTCGGTCGACTCGCACAACGGCACCGTCGCCGTGACGACCTCCGCGGACGGGCCGTATCCGTGCGATGGCGCAGCGGATCGGCCCATCCGCGGATGCCGGGAGCAGGCAGGCGCTGCGACGATGACCTTCATGCACCTGACGCTTGCGCAGTCGGTCGCCTGGGTCGCAACGGGCGCCGCCGGCTGGCTCATGGTTCGAGCCGGCTCGGCCAAGAGGGCGCTCGGCGTGAAGACGGCGAGCCGATGCGCGTCGTGCGGCCGACGACGTGAGGGTCGGCAACGCTGCGAGTGCGCAGGCAAGGCTTGACCCGCGATCCGCTCGCGCTGAGCACGTCCTAGGCTCATTACCATCGGTAACAGTGAAGTTCTCGATCGAGTTCGGCGGCGACCCGCAGGACGTGACGATCACCGCATCCGGCGCGGCTGACCCGGCGGGCTTCGCGTCGATGAACGAGCGCCTCATGTACGACCCGCGCTTCCGGCCCGGGCTCGCGTATCTGATCGACCTCTCCGGCGTCGACGTAACCGAGTTGCCCCAGGCGGACGCCGAGCAGATCGCAGAGCGGGGGAGCGAGAACACGTGGCACTACCCGCCGCGCGCAGTCGCCATCGTCGCGACGAGCCCGCGCACGCTAGCCCAGACACAGCTTGCGATCGCCCACATGGGAGGACGCAAGTCGGGCCATCGAGCCTTCGCGACACTCGAGGCTGCGGTCGCGTGGCTGCGCGACGAAGCCGCGTAGACGGCGGAACGCGTGCTACCAGCGCGAGCTGAATCGCGCCCCCCGGCTCGAGGGATTCCTCGTCTAGCCGTCCTTGTGGTGGTGCCGGTGCCCGCCGTGCCGCAGGACCGTCCGCTGCGCGGGAAGGGTCGCCGAAGCCAGGACGACGCCCGCGAGCAGCGCGCCCGCGAGCAGTGCCCGCCGGCTGCGCGCGGCTCCGACGAGCTTCGCCGTGCTCGGGCGCCAGTCCGTCGTGCCGTCGCGCAGTGTGCGCGTCAGATACGCGAGCACGTGGATGACGATCACGACCCCCCAGGCGACGAAGCAAAACGTGTGCAACGTCCGTAGCTCGCCGCCGCGGTGCCCCACGACGATCATGGCGACGCCGGTCCCGAAGAGCGCGACCGTCGAAGCCACGAGAAGTGGCGCGAGCATCCGCAGCAGCATCCGCGGCGGCCCAGCGAGAACGTACGTCGGGCTGCGCAGGTAGTACCGCACGAACCGCCAGCCCGTGCTTGCAAGCTTCAGGGCGAGCGGCGGCAGGATCAGCAATCCCAGGAAGAGATGCACGTTCAGGTATGTCCGCAGGGCCAGCGTCGTCAGCGTCTCGACCGCGAGCAGCGCGAGCAGGACGAGGCCGGTCGAGCTCGTGAGCCGTTCGTTCCCATCGGGGCCCGGCGCGCGCATCACCTCATCGTGCCGCATTCAGCGGCTGACGAAGCATGCGGTCGTCGGGCTCGCCGGGCCGGCGCACTGCACCCGCACGAGCCCGGCGGGCCCCGCGGTGCCGAGATCGGTCTCGATGTGGCCGACGTGCGGCAGGTGCACCGCGACCGGCCTCCCGAAGCCGCTCGTCGGCCCTCGCGGCGCCTCCCCGGCGGGCGCGCTTGCGATTGCGGCCGACGCCGTCGTGGCCAGCACGAGCGCTGCCCTCAGCATGAGCTGATCGTTTCCCGCCGTCAGCCCGCAGAGAACTCCCTCGGTCGAGTGAATCTACGCGGCGAGCTCGTCGACGAAGGCCTCGCCCTGCCGGAGCTGGACCGGCTCGACCGCCGGTCGCGGCCGCCGGACGACGAAGAGGACGACGCCCAGAGCGAGCGCGAGCATTCCCGCTCCCACCGTCAGCGAGGCCGAGATCGCGGGCGCGAGGCCGCTGCTCTGCGTCGACGCGAACACGGTCACGAGCACGCCCAGCCCGAGCGACCCACCGAGCTGGTGCGCGACGTTCACGAGCCCCGAGGCCGCACCGGCGTCCTCGGCCGCAACGCCGGCGACGCCGGCCGTCGTCAGCGGCGTGAAGGCGCACGCCGCACCGATGCCGAGGATCGCCATGGGGATCGCGACTCCGGTGACGTAGGGCGTGTCCGCGCCGATGCGGCTGAGCCACACCATCCCGACGAGGGCGACGAGGATCCCGCCCATCAGCACGCGTGTATTTCCGAAGCGTCCGACGAGGTCTGGCACGAAGTGCGTCGTTGCGAAGATCATGAGCGTCAGCGGCAGGAATGCGACGCCGGCTTCGACGGGACTGAAGCCGAGCACGCTCTGCAAGTACTGCGAGAGGAAGAAGAACACGCCGAACATTCCGCCGACGAAGAGCACGCGCGCGACGTACGCGCCTACACGCTCACGGCTGGCAAAGAGCCGCATCGGCGTGATCGGCTGCGCGGCGCGCCGTTCGTTGAAGAAGAACGCTGCCAACAGGACGACGCCGGTGACGAACGAGGTGACTGTGATGCGGTCGCTCCAGCCGGCGGTCCCTGCGCGCACGATGCCGTAGACGATCGCCGACATCCCGGCCGTCGACGTGAACGCGCCGGCGAGGTCGAAGTGGCCTCGGCGCCGCTCGGTCTCGTGCAGGACGCGCGGAGCGGCGACGACGAGGAGCGCTCCGACCGGCACGTTGACGAACAGGCCCCATCGCCATGAGAGCCAACTGGTGAGAATGCCGCCGAGGACGAGGCCGACGCTGGCCCCGCCGCTCGCCACGGCCGCGTAGTACGCGATCGCACGGTTCCGCTCGCGCCCTTCGGGAAAGCTCGTCATCAGCAGCGCAAGCGTGGATGGAGCCGCGACGGCGGCGCCGACGCCCTGGACGCCACGCGCGGCGAGCAGCCAGGCGGCGCTCTGAGCCGCGCCGGCCGCGAGCGAGGCCAGCGAGAAGAGGGCGATGCCGGCGACGAACATCCGGCGGCGGCCGAGGATGTCCCCGGCGCGGGCGCCGAGGAGCAGCAGCCCGCCGAAGGTCAGCGTGTAGGCGTTCTGCACCCACGACAGTCCTGTGGGCGAGAAGCCGAGGGCATGGTGGATGCGGGGCAGGGCGTTGATGACGATCGAGACGTCGAGCACGATCATCAGGTAGCTGCCGAGGATCACTGCGAGCAGGCGGGAGCGGCCGGTCATCGGCCTCCTTTCCATGCGCTAAAATGGAGGGCGCCTCCACAACATCCGGAGGCAACCTCCGGTACTATACGGAGGAACCCTCCGCTTGTCAAATCCGATGACCGAGACCGACATCCAGTTCCAGCGCCCGATGCGGGCCGACGCCCGGCGCAACTACGAGAAGCTCGTCGCCGCAGCGCGCGACGTCTTCACGGAGCTCGGCGGCTCCGCGCCGCTCGAGGACGTCGCCGAGCGCGCCGGTGTCGGCATCGGCACGCTCTACCGGCATTTCCCGACACGGCAGGCACTGCTCGAGGCCGTCTATGCCGGCGAGGTCGGCGCCCTCGCGCGAGCGGCCGAGGAGCTCTCGCCGCTCGATCCGTGGGACGCGCTCGCGCAGTGGCTGCGCCAGTACGCCGGCTTCGCGGCCACGAAGCGGGCACTCATGGAGGCGCTCCTCGAGGCAGCGCCCGATTCCGATGTGCTCCTCACGTGCCGCACAGCGATCCTCGACGCCGGCACGCCGCTCGTCGAGCGCGCGCAGCAGGCGCGCGTCGTCCGTCCCGACACGAGCTTCATGGACATCATCCGCATGGTCGGCGGCGTCTCCGTCGTGGCGACGACCGACGCCGACCAGAAGGAGCGGATGCTCCAGATCGTCCTCGACGGACTGCGGTACCGCACGTAGTGCGCGGCGGCAAGAGGTCGCACCCGAAGGTCACGCTTGCCGTGCTCGCGACGTCCGGCGTCGCGTACGCGGTGCTCAGCTCGGCGGTGCTGCCGGCGCTGCCGACGCTGCAACACGACCTGCACACGTCCGAGAGCGGCGTCGCCTGGCTCCTCACCGGCTATCTGCTCTCCGCGTCGGTCGGCACGGCGATTCTCGGCCGTCTCGGCGACATGGTCGGCAAGGAGCGCGTGCTCGTGTGGACGCTCGCCATCCTCGGCGCCGGCACGCTGCTCGCCGCGCTCTCGCATTCGCTCTCCGTGCTGATCGCGGCGCGCGTCATCCAGGGCGTCGCCGGCGGCATCTTCCCGCTCTCGTTCGGGATCGTGCGCGACGAGTTCCCCCGCGAGAAGGTGGCGGGGAGCATCGGCCTCCTGTCGGCGATCCTCGGCATCGGCGCGGGCTTCGGCATCGTCGCCGGCGGGCTGATCGTCGAGCATCTGGGCTGGCAGTGGCTCTTCTGGATGCCACTGGTCGTGATCGTCATCGCCACGTACTGCACGTGGCGGTTCATCCCCGAGTCGCCGGTGCGCGTTCCCGGACGCGTCAACTGGCTCTCCGCGGTCCTCATGAGCACGGGCATCTGCGCCGTCCTGCTCGCGATCAGCGAGGCGACGGCGTGGGGCTGGGGCTCGCCGCGCACGCTCGGCCTGCTCGTCGTAGGCCTCGTCGTCTGCGCGACCTGGGTCGCGGTGGAGATGCGCAGCCGGGAGCCGCTCATCGACATGGCGATGATGCGGATCCGCGGCGTCTGGACGACGAACCTCACCGCGTTCCTGCTCGGTGCCGGGATGTACTCGTCGTTCATCGTCTTCCCGACCTTCGCGCAGCTGCCGAAGAGCACCGGCTTCGGCTTCGGGGCGTCGGTCGTCGCGTCCGGCCTCTACCTCCTGCCCTCGACCGCCGGCATGGTCATCGCCGGGTTCGCCTCCGGCGCGATCGCGCGCACGTTCGGCTCGAAACGGGCGGCGGTGGCCGGCTCGGCGATCACCGCCGCGGCGTTCGCGTTCCTCGCGGTGGAGCATGCGCACCCGTACGACATGCTCATCGCGACGTCGCTGCTCGGTATCGGGATCGGGCTCGCGTTCGCGGCGCTCGGGAACCTGATCGTGCAGGCGGTGAAGCCGGAGCAGACGGGGGCCGCCGGCGGGATGAACACCGTCATGCGCACGATCGGCGGTGCGATCGGGGGTCAGATCACTGCGACGATCATCGCCGCGCACATTGCCCGCGACGGCCTGCCGGCGGTCACCGGCTTCACCGACTCGTTCGTTCTTGCCGCCGCGTTCCTCGTCGTGTGCGCGCTCGCTGCGCTGCTCGTGCCCGGTGAGCGGAGCCGCGCGCCGGAGCTCGAGCCGGTGCACGCTCGCTGAACGACCAAAACCGATCCGCCGTGCAAGCGCGTATTCCCGGAGTCCGCACGTCTTCAGCAACCTCCGGGGGTATCGATGTCCAGCAGGAGTTTCGCCGCATTCGCCTTGGCAGTCGCAGCAGTGTTCGCAGCGACAGTCGCAGGCTCGGCGCAGAGTCGCGCCGCCGCAGCCGCATTCACCGTTCAGCCGTTGGTCTCCGACGGGAGCG
>CAZXZX010000206.1:0-17086 GCA_964645445.1 uncultured Gaiellales bacterium | reverse complement strand
CACATCGTCGATCTGCGGCGTTCGCGGCTGATGGTCGACGCGGCGTTCCCTGCGGAGGCGGAGCCGATGCTGCGCGACGTCGAGCGCGCGTCCAATCCGTGGGGGAAGCCCCAGACGGAGCGGGCGGCGTGGGCGGCGGAGTTCGGTGTACGCGTCTTGGAGCCGGGCGATCCGGCGCCGGAGTACCTGTACTGGGTCGGCTGCGCGGCGTCGTTCGACGAGCGGGCGAAGAAGAGCGCGGAGTCAACGGCGAAGCTCCTGCAGAAGGCCGGCGTCGACTTCGCCATCCTCGGGCCGCGGGAGGGATGCACGGGCGATCCTGCGCGGCGGATGGGGAACGAGTACGTGTTCCAGGCTGCGGCGGAGCAGAACGTCGCGACGCTGAACGAGCAAGGGGTGACGAAGATCGTCGCGAGCTGTCCGCACTGCTTCAACACGCTCGCGAACGAGTACGGCGACTTCGGCGGAAGCTACGAGGTCTTGCACCACACGGAGCTGCTGGCGGAACTCGTCGAGTCGGGGCGGCTCGCACCGGTGCGGGGCGATGCATCGGTGACCTATCACGATTCCTGTTACCTCGCGCGCCACAACGACGTTCGCGTCCAGCCGAGAAAGCTGTTGAACGTCATCGGACAGACGGTGGAGATGAAGCGGTCCGGGAAGCAGACCTTCTGCTGCGGCGCCGGCGGCGCGCACATGTGGATGGAGGAACGGGGGAGCCAGATCAACGTCGAACGTGCGCGCGAGGCGGCGGAGACGGGCGCGGAGACGCTCGCGGTCGCGTGCCCGTTCTGCACGGTCATGCTCGACGACGGGATGCGCGAGGTGGGAACGGAGCTGCGCGTCGCGGACGTCGCGACGCTGCTGGCCGAGTCGCTCGAGGCGTAGGGTGGGCGGCGTGCTCGGTCTGAGGCGAGGGTTGTCGTCGTGGTGACGGCGGAGGAGGTCGCCGGGATCGAGACCTTCGCGCTGCTCGGTCGGGACGAGCAGGAGCGGCTTGCGCGCGCCGCTGCCGACATCAGCCTCGTATCGGGCGAATACGCGGTGAGCGAGGGAGACGATCGCGCGCTCTTCGCCGTGCTCGAGGGGCAGATCGAGGCGGTGAAGCTCGTCGACGGGATCGAGCGGGTGGTCGGCGAGCGGCGGCCGGGCGACGTCTTCGGCGAGGTGCCGATCGTCCTCGGGACGGTCTTTCCCGTCGGTTTTCGCGCTGCTGTGGCATCGCGGGTGCTGCGGATCGAGCCGCACGACTATCACGCCGTCGCAGCCGTCCATCCGATCGTCGCCAAGGCGGTCGGCGGACTTGCGACCCTGCGCATGAGCGGGCCGCGGGGGCTGCAGGGAATCGCCGCCGAGCCTCCGCCGCCACGCGTGATCCTTGTCGGTCAGCGGTGGGATCCCGCCTGTGCACAGCTTCGCCATTTCCTCGATCGCAACCAGATCAGCTCTCTGTGGTTGCAGCCGGACGCGAAGGATGCCGAAGAGCGATGGGGCGGGCCGCTGCCGGCGGTGGGCGACTGTCCGGTGATCCGGGTCGTCGACGGCAAGACGGTGATCCGGCCGCAGCTCCGTCGCGTTGCCGAATTGCTCGGGCTCGGCACCGAGCCGCGGGAGGTCGACTACGACGTGGTGATCGTCGGTGCCGGCCCGTCCGGGCTCGCAGCTGCGGTGTACGGCGCGTCGGAGGGACTGCGGACGCTCGTCGTCGAGCGGGAGGCGCCCGGCGGCCAAGCGGGCACGTCATCTCGGATCGAGAACTACCTCGGCTTCGCCTCGGGCGTGTCGGGAGACGAGCTCGCAAGCCGCGCGCTCCAGCAGGCACGGCGGCTCGGCGCCGAGATCCTCGTGACGCGCACGATCACCCGCATCGACCCGTCCGTCCGGGAAGTGCACCTGGACGGCGGCGACGTGTTGCACGCGCGAACGATCATCCTCGGCTGCGGCGTCTCCTGGCGACGGCTCGAGATCGAGGGTTTCGAGCGGCTGGTCGGGAAGGGCATCTCCTACGGCGCGGCCCGCAGCGAGGCGCCGAACGTGCACGGCCTGGACATCCAGCTCGTCGGAGCCGGCAACTCCGCGGGCCAAGCGGCGATGTTCTTCTCCACCCATGCGCGCAGCGTCACGATCGTCTACCGCGGCAAGAGTCTCGAGAAGAGCATGTCGCACTACCTGATCGACCAGCTCCAAGCGCGGCCGAACATCCACGTCCGCTACCGGAGCGAGGTCGTCGCGGCGCACGGCGAGGACATGCTCGAGGCCGTCGACGTACGCGACGCCGGCAGCGGCGAGACCACCCGGCTCGCTTCGGGCGGTCTCTTCGTCTTCATCGGAGCCGACGCCGAGACCGGCTGGCTTCCCGCCGAGATCGCGCTCGACAAGCGCGGCTATGTCCTCACCGGTCCCGACCTGAAAGCTGGCGCGGCCTGGCCGCTCGAACGAGACCCCTACCTCCTCGAGACGAGCGTCCCCGGCATCTTCGCCTGCGGCGACGTGCGATCAGGGCCGGTCAAGCGTGTCGCCGCCGCCGTCGGCGAGGGCAGCATGGCGATCGCCTTCGTGCACCAATACCTACGCGAGAGCGCGACCGTCCTCGACCGATAGTCTCAGGGGGTGCCGACGCCGGCGGACATTCTCGGTTACATGCGCACGGTTTCCCGCGGGAGCCCCGTCGATCGGCGCTGGTCGGTTCCCGGGATGGTGCTCTCCCAGCTCCGGCACGGGCGCGGCAACGCGCCGAAGGATTCTCCTCTGACCCTTCAAGATGTGGTCGCGAGCCCGGAGTACCGCAACCTGATGACGGCGAAGGTCGCGGTGGGTGATCTCGCCCCCGATTTCGAGCTCCCCCGTCTCGATGGTGCGGGCACGGTGCGGCTCGGCGCGCTCGCGGCCGAGCGACCCGTCGCTCTCATCTTCGGCTCGTACACCTGACCGCCGTTCCGCGCCCAGGTTGGGACGCTCGAGGATCTGGCCCGGCGCTACGGCGACCGGGTGCACTTCCTGCTCGTCTACATCCGGGAGGCGCACCCCGAGGAAGGGTGGATCCTGCCCGAGAACCGTCGCTCCGGAATCGCGGTGCACGAGCCCGCCACCGACGACGAGCGGCGCTCGGTCGCCTCGACCTGTGCACTCAATCTCGAGGTCGAGATGCCGGTCGCGATCGACGGTGTCGACAACGCCGTCGCTTCCGCCTACGGCGGCTGGCCGGACCGGCTCTATCTCATCGGCTCGGACGGGCGCATCGCCTTCCAGGGCGGCGAAGGGCCGTTCGGGTTCAAGCCGGACGCGCTGGAACGGGCAATCGCCCGCGAGCTCGCCTAGCCCCGTCAGAACGACTCGTCG
This sequence comes from uncultured Gaiellales bacterium, assembly GCA_964645445.1. Lineage (GTDB taxonomy): Bacteria > Actinomycetota > Thermoleophilia > Gaiellales > Gaiellaceae > Palsa-739. The sequence goes on along the minus strand of CAZXZX010000206.1, from coordinate 13,747 downwards.
GCGAAGTCCCAGGTGCGAACGTGGCCGGGCTCGAGCCGAATGAGAATCGAGTCGCCGGAGGTGGCGGCGTACGCCTCGCCGGCCTCAGGGCCGAGGTACCGGACGGCCATGTCGCGGACGGTCGCAGAGGTGTCGATCTCGGAGAGTGCAGCAGTCGCGCGGATCTCGATACCGCGGTAGGGCGGCTCGTTGTCGTACACGAGGATCGAAGCCCGTGGGTCGTTCCGCAGGTGGCGCACCTTGATGTCCGTCGGGTAGCTGAGAACGTCGAAGCCGCCGTCGCGCCACAGGTGCCAGACGGGGGAGAGGAGGACGCCGCCGTCGCGGCGATAGGTGGCAAGGACGGCGACGAGCGGGAGCGCAAGGAAGTCCGCGAGCTCGGCGAGTGGGACGTCGTGCCGCACGGGCGGATTCTAGGCCGACTATTTCATCCATCGCGATGCCGGCCGCCTCGGGCACGTCGATCTCGTGCGTCGAAACCTCGAGCGCCCCCTCGCGTTCCTTATCCCCGTCAGCGTGACGGCGACGAGGGCGGCGACTGCAGCCGAGATCGCAACCCTGGGGGCGGCGGAGCCGCCGCCCCCAGAGCCGAACCTAGCTCTTTGTGATCTCGACCCTGTGACCGGTTGATGCCGCCAGCTTCGGAACGTGGAGGGTCAGCACGCCCTTCTCACAGGTCGCGCTGACGTGCTCGCTGTCCGATTCGATGGGCAGCTGGAAGCGTCGTATGAACCGGCGCTCGAGCCGCTCGTGGTGCAGGAGCTCGGGCTCGCTCTTCTCGACGTCCTGCTCGTGCTCGCCCCGGACGATCAACGTGTGGTCGGTCACCTCGACAGCGAGCTCCGCCTCGTCGAATCCCGGCACCTCCAACTCGACGACGAACTCCTTGTCCGTCTCGTAGATGTCGGTCGCCGGTTCGATCGGCGGGAAGAAGCCGGCCGTCTCGAACAGCCGGCGCGCGCGCCGTTCCATCCGGTCGAGCTCACGAAGGGGCGTCCATCTTTCCAGCGTGAGCATGTTTCTCACCTCCTCTCACGCGAGGTGTCTCGAGCATCCGCCCGACGCCGCGACCGGGCATCGGTCGTTTCCACGGATCGAAAAGGCGTCAGGCGCTGGACCTAGGGCTCGTGTTCGAGCACGTCGCCGCACTCGTAGCCCTCACCGAGCGGCCGAACCGTGGCCCGCAGCGGAGCGCCCGTGAGCTCAGAGGTGCTCGTGATCCGCGCGCCGTAGACAGTGCGCATGTAGTCGAGCGCCGCATCCTCATCGACGCCGGCGAAGGCACAGACGGCGTCTCGTGCCACCGCCACGGAGAACCGGTTTCGGAATGCACCGTAAACGGAGTGGCGGATGCAGATGTGCGTGTGCTGCCCGGCGAAGACGATCTCCTCGACGCCGAGCGCATGCAGCCGTTCTGCAAGATCGGTGTCGTCGAACGCGCCGTATGCGCGCTTCGGCACGACGACCTCGAGCGGGCCGGGCTCGGGCGCCAGCTCGCCGATCACCGCGGCGCCCGGGGTCCCGGCCATCGCATGTTCGCCCCAGACGCGTAGCTCCGGATCGTCCGGCTGATGTGCGTCGTTCGCGAAGACGACGACCCAGCCCTCTTCGCGGGCGTGCTCGAGCAGCCGCTGCAGGTGCGGGACGATCTCCTCGACAGTGGGGTTCGCGAGAGACCCGTGGACGAAGTCCTCGAGCATGTCCACGATTACGAGTGCCTTCATGGCAAGGCCTCCTTGCAGGTCGACGAAGCGACGGCGTTCATCGCGCCCCGACCGTTTGCGCAGCCTTTGCGACGACCGGAGCGAGAACGTCGGCGATCGTCGGCGAGCCGACCTCCTCGAGCTCGTAGCGCACGTGACGGATCGGGTGGCGCGAGTCGATGAGGCGGCCGAGGTCGATCGGCGTCCCCGTCACGACGACGTCGCAGTCGATCGCGTTGATCGTCTCCTCGAGCTCGTGGAGCTGATCGGCCGAATAGCCCATCGCCGGCAGCACGTTCGTAAGCTGCGGCCACTTCGCGAAGACCTCGCGCAATGATCCGACGGCACACGGCCGTGGGTCTGCGATTCGTGCGGCGCCGGCCCTGCGCGCCGCCACTAGGCCGGCGCCGAACGGCATGTCGCCGTGGGTAAACGTCGGGCCGTCGTCGACCACCAGCACCGTCCGCCCGAGCAGATCAGGCCCGGGCTCGAGCACCGGCGGCGAGTTGGCGAAGATCACGGTCGCGAGCGGGTTGACGGACTGCACGTTCTCGAGCACCGCCTCGACATCATGCGCAGCCGCAGAGTCGACCTTGTTGATGACGACTATGTCGGCCATACGAAGGTTCGTCTCGCCCGGGTGGTAAAGGAGCTCGTGGCCGGACCGTAAGGGGTCGGCGACGACCACGAGCAGGTCGGGCGCGTAGAACGGGAAGTCGTTGTTGCCGCCGTCCCACACGACGACGTCGGCCTCCTGCTCGGCCTGCCGCAGGATCGCCTCGTAGTCGACGCCCGCGTACACGACCATGCCCAGGCGGACCGGCTCCTCATACTCCTCGCGCTCCTCGACCGTCGGATGCGAGCGGTCGATGTCCTCGATCGTCGCGAAGCGCTGCACGCGCATTGCCTCGAGATCCCCGTAGGGCATGGGATGGCGTACGAGCGCCACACGAAGGCCGGCCTCGAGAAGCGTGTGCCCGATCTTCCGGCTCGTCTGGCTCTTGCCGCAGCCGGTGCGGACCGCACAGACCGCAACGACCGGCCGCGCCGCACGAAGCATCGTCGAGCCGGGGCCGAGCAATCGGAAGTCGGCGCCGGCGGCGAGCACGATCGAGGCCTTGTGCATGACCGTTTCGTGCCTGAGGTCGGAGTACGCGAGGATCACCTCGTCCACGGAGTGCTCGCGTACAAGCTCGGCCAGCTCCTCCTCGGGTCGGATCGGGATGCCCCGCGGGTACCGCGGGCCGGCGAGCCCGGCCGGATAGACGCGTTCGGCGATGCCCGGGATCTGGGTGGCGGTGAAGGCGACGACCTCGGTGCCGGGGTTCTCGCGGAAGACGACGTTGAAGTCGTGGAAGTCGCGACCGCCGGCGCCCATGATGACGACCTTGCGCACGGTCAGCTCCTCTCCGCGAAATGCCCTAGGCGGATCGGCTCCGCATCGAGGCTCATGCCATGTACGCAGGCTCGAGCTGGACGTAGATCGTGAGCCCTGGGCCTCGGCTGATGTTCGTGAACGGGTAGTCGATGATGGCCCACGGCTTGCGCTCGGTCGTTACGCGACGCTCGTTCTCGAGGGCGTGCTCGACGCAGATGTAAGGGCAACTCTCTTCGACGACCTGGGCCACCGCCCCCTCGTCGAGGTCGAAGACGTAGCGATGAACTTCGTATGCGGCGGGGCTCGGGCAACCCTCGACGCAGCAGCGGTGACTCGCGAGTGTCATAGCGATGCTCCTCTCGCCTCGAGTCTGCGACAGCGGCCCGGCTTGGACATCTACGCGCCGATGTCCGCGACGTGCGCCGCGGTGATCGTGAGTAGGTCCTCGGTGCGAAGGCGCAGCGATGTCACGTGCACGCCTGCCTCGACGACCAGGTGGTCGTTTCCGGCCAGCGCGTGGTCGACAACCACCCGATCGCCGGCGGGGCCGCCGAACGGCGGCACGGCGCCGAGCTCGAATTGTGGGTACGCGCTGACGAGGTCGCTGTCGCTCAGAAGCTGCACGCCTCGTGCCCCGACCGTCTCGGCGAGCTTCGCGAGGGAGAGTCGGCTCGTCGCGGGGACGACCGCGCGGATGCACACGCCGTCCTCGCCGCGGGCGATCAGCGTCTTCGCGACCGTCTGCGCGAGCACGCCGAGTGCGCGCGCCTCCGAGACCGCCGTCATCGTCCTTCGGTGCGGAAGCACCTCGAACTCGACCTTGGCATCGCGGAGGAAGTCGACCAGTTCCTGCACTGCGCCGTCGGGCTTCGGCGTCGGCGCCCGCCGCCGACTGCGCCCGGATCGTCTCCGGATCGTCGTTCCCTCGCCCGGGTAGAGCAGCGTCGTGTGATCGTTCTCCCAGTGCACCAGGTAGTGCGGGTGCTCGGGAGTGCCGAGGACCTCCACGATCTCGCCGGTTCGACCAGGGTCCCCCACCCGACGGCCGCTCAGCTCGACGAGGTCGCCGGCGGCTCCCCGCACCATCGCTCCGATGCCAGCCATCTGCGCCTCCTCTTCTCGCTGACTCGAGCGTCGCGCCTGGCCGCCCGTTTCGCATCCGAAGACGCACCGATTCGTGCTCGGTCGGTTGAATCGCCGCGGGTCGGCCGGCTCGGCGCCGGTGACTACTGAGCGCACTCGGCGTTCTCCCCGATGCCGCACCATTTGCCTCGGTGGATCCTTGGCGCGGGGCGATCGAATGAAAGAGATGCTCTTCGTGGGCCGGGGAGGCGAAGGTGTCGTCCTCGCGTCGCAGATCCTCGCTGACACGCTCGGGCGCGCCGGCTTTCACGTGCAGGCATTCCCGGAGTTCACGGCTGAGCGGCGGGGCGCGCCGATCGCCGCGTACCTACGCTGGGACGAAGGACCGATTCGCCGGCGGTACAAGATGCGCGACTGCGACGTACTCGCCGTCGTCTCGCCGTCGCCGACGTCCGCGGCTGTGCTGGCGCGGATTCGGCCGGGCGGCCTGCTCCTGCTCAACGCGGAGTCGCGCTTCACTCACTCGGCCACGTTTCACGTGGCCCGCGTCCCGGCCTCTCGGATTGCGCGACGCCACGCCGTACTCTCCGCGGAGGGACGGGCGATGGGAAACATCGCCCTCCTTGGCGGCTGCTTGCGGTTGCTCCTCCCCGACCGCCGCGATCTCCTCGAGGATGCAATCCGTTCCCGTTTCGGCTCGGGTGCGGAGCGCAACGTCCTCGCCGCGCGCGAGGGATACGATCGCTGCGTCGTCCAGCGGACGCTCCCCGGCGACACGGCGATACCGAAGCCCGATGCGGTCCCTCACGCAGACAGGCCGCGGTATCCGATGAGCACGACGGACTCCCGCGCGAACCGGACGGGTGCGTGGTCGCTCGAGCGTCCGCTGCTCTCTCCCACGTGTACCGGGTGCGCGGTCTGCACGCTCTTCTGTCCCGAGGGCGCGATGTCGCGGACCGCCGACGGCATGGTCGTCGACTATGTCCACTGCAAAGGCTGCGGCATCTGTGTCGACGTTTGCCCGGTGCGCGACGCGATTGCGATGGAGGAGCTGGTCGCATGAGCGGCGCGCCACCTGTCGGCCAAGTCGTGATGACTGCGAACGAGGCAGCCGCGTACGCAGCCGTGCTCGCGCGGGCTCGCGTGATCGGCTGCTACCCGATCACGCCGCAGACTCTCATCGTCGAACGGCTCGCGGATCTCGTTGCCGGCCGTGACGACGTCGAGTTCGCGGAGCTCGAGAGCGAGCACTCGATGTTCGGCTACGTCATCGGCGCCGCGCGCGCCGGCGTCCGCACGTTCACGGCGACCTCCTCGCAGGGATTGCTCTACGCGCATGAACAGCTCCACCGCGCGTCGCGCGAACGCGTCCCGCTCGTCGTCGTGGACGTGAACCGCGCGGTGTTCGCGCCCTGGAGCATCGAGCCCGACCTCACCGATGCGATGAGTCAGCGCGACACCGGTTGGGTGCAGCTCTACTGCTCCTCGGCGCAGGAGGTTCTCGACTCCGTCCTGTGCGCGTACCGCATCGCAGAGAAGGTGATGCTGCCGGTGATGGTGTGCGCCGAGGGGTTCCTCCTGTCGCACACATCGGAGATCGTCGAGGTCCCCTCGCAGCGTGCAGTCGACGCGTTCCTGCCGCCACTCTCCCCGCCCGCGGACTGGCTCCTAGATCCGCGCAAGCCGCGGCTCTTCTCCGCCCTGCCGGGTGCGGACGACTATTACGCGTTTCAGCGCGATGTAGCCGAAGCGATGGACGAGGCCGCGGGCGTCGTCGAGGCGGTCGCGATGGAGTTCTCGCTTCACTTTGCGCATCCGAAAGTAGGTGCGCTCGAGATCGCCGGAAACCCGAGCGCCTCCCGCGCGCTCGTGACGATCGGGACGATCGCGGAGACCGCGCGAGAACTGCTCGAGGAGAACGACGACCTGCTCGTCGTGCGCGTGCACGCGTACAGGCCGTTCCCCGGTGCAGCGCTCGTCGGGACGCTCTCGCACGCGGCGCACGTCACCGTCGTCGATCGCGCAGCCGCGTTCGGGTCGTTCGGCCCCCTCGCCGCCGACGTGCGCGCGCTCGGGATCGACGCGGTCGCCGTCGTCGGCGGTCTCGGCGGCGTGGATGTCACACCCGTGACGCTGCGCTGGGCACTCGAGCAGCCTGCCGACCGGACCGAGGTCGCCTACGTCCCGGAGGGTCTGCGATGAGCGCCGCGTGGCTCGACGGAGTCGTCGGGGAGCGGCCCTTGCTGCTGCCCGGTCACAGCGCCTGCGCCGGTTGCGGTCCCGCGGTCAACCTCCGTCACGTGCTCGGTGCGCTGGCAGAGGCGAAGCCGGAGTCGCGCATCGTCCTGGTCATCCCCGCGTCGTGCTGGACGATCATCGCCGGTGTCTGGCCGCAGAGCGCCTTCGACGTCGCCGTGCACCTGACGCCATTCGCGTCCGCTGCCGCCGAGGCATCCGGCATCAAGGCTGCCTTGCGGTTGCGCGGAGCCGAGGACGCGATCGTCGTCGTCTGGGGCGGCGACGGCGCGACCGCCGACATCGGGTTCTCGGGAGTCTCGGCCGCGGCCGAGCGGAACGAGGACATCCTCTACGTGCTCAACGACAACGAGGCGTATATGAACACCGGCGTGCAGAAGTCCGGCGCGACACCCGAGGGCGCGTGGACGACGACGACGCCGGCCGGCGCGCTCCGCGTGGGCCAGAAGAAGGACATGTCGCGCATCATCGCGGCGCACGGCGTTCCCTACGTCGCGACGCTCGCCGCCGGCTCGGTGCCGATGGTGCGCGACTTCCGCGCGAAGGTCGCGAAGGCCGCCAGAATGGACGGTTTCAGGTTTCTGCACGTCCTCGGTGGCTGCCCGCCCGGCTGGCGGTATCCGACCGCGCAGACCACGCGCATCACGCGGCTCGCCGTCGAGTCGCACGTGTTCCCGCTCGCAGAATGCGATCACGGCGGGTGGCGCATCACATTCCGGCCGAAACGTCCCCGTCCGGTGCGCGACTATCTCGTGACGCAGGGACGCTTCGAGCATCTCTCGTCGGAGGCGATCGAGGCGATCCAAGCGCACGTCGACGAGCGCTGGTGTTCGCTTGCGCGCGAGGGCTAGCCCTTGCCGTTCAGCCAGACCGGGCCGGAGGGACGATGCAGTGACCCGACAGGCGGAGCGCCCGCCTGCGCCGAGAGCGTGGCTGTCCCGGGCGCGAGCGCCGCAACCCAACCAGCAAGCGCCTCAGCCTGACGGTGTCCATCGCGCTGTGCATCTCGTCGCGAGTTCCCGCACGAGCTTCGCCACGGTCGCCCGCGCTCCGGCCGGGACCGCGGCGGTCGCCTTGTGGAAGCGCCACATGTCGAACCACCCCGCCGTGTTGATGAACTGCAAGGCGCCGACGTCGCGTCGGCCTCCCGTGAGCTTGACGTCGGCGAGCGCATACTCGTCGCGGCCGCCATTCAGCCAGACGGTGCAGCTACGCACGATGCCGCTCAGGCTGCTCCCGTAGGCCTTTCCGATCGCTACGTCGAGGTCGAGCGGGTAGCGCGAAGGCGGTGCGGCACGCCCGATGCCACCGATAAGCGCAGCCGCAGCCACGAAGACGGCAACGGCGAACAACGTCTTCATCGTCTCCTCCTTCCACCTGGTGGTAGGGCGTCCGATCGCCTCCGGTCAGGGCCGTCGATCGCAGTTTCCGGGCGAGCACCGTCGCAAAGAAGAGTGAGGACCGCGTTAGCTCGTCCGCGGTGGGATGATGACGATCGGGCAGGGGCTGTGGTGGGCGCACTGCTGGCTGACCGAGCCGAGCAGCAATCCGGCGAATCCGCCGTGGCCGCGGGTTCCGACGACGAGGAGGTCGGCTCCCTGCGCGGCTTCGATCAGTGCGGTGGCTGCCGTGTCCTCGACGACGCGGCGCTCGACCTCGAGCCCGGCGAGGTTGTCGGAGAGCTCGGTGCAGGTCTCATCGAGGCGCTGCTCGGCGAGCTCGCGTAGCCCCGAGAGCGTCTCGGCGTCGAATCCGGCCCAGCCCATCCCGCCGTAGAGCGCCGGAGGCGGGTACCAGGCGTTGACGAGCTTCAGGTCGGCGTTGCGCAGACGGGCTTCCGCGGCGGCCCACTCGAGTGCGTGTTTGGATCCTTCCGATCCGTCGACTCCGACGACGATGACAGACATGACCGATCAGACTCCTTTCCAGTCGGGGCTCAGGCGTGTTGTACGCGCGGCCGATGGAGGACGCTCCAGCGGGACGCGCGGTGGAGGATGCGACGGACGCGAGGGGGTTGGGGACGGGCGAGTGGCGGACCGACGGGCTGGACGCGGTAGAAGCGCCGTTTGCCGAGCTCGATCAGCAGCAGATAGACGACGATCATCCCTGCGACGGCGGCGAGGAAGCTGGCGGGCAGGCTGACGAAGCCGAGCGTGTGCGCGAGCGGCGAGTACGGCAGCGCGACTCCCACCGCCACCGCGACGAGCGTTGATGCGAGCAGCGGGATGCTCGGCAGGCTGCGCAGGAAGGGCACACGACGTGTGCGAATGGCGAAGACGACGAGGCTTTGTGTTGCGAGCGACTCGACGAACCAGCCGGATCGGAAGAGCGGCGCGTGGGCATGGAAGACCCAGAGCATGACGCCGAAGGTCGCGAAGTCGAAGAGCGAGCTGATCGGACCGAAGAAGAGCATGAAACGGCGGATCATTCGCGTGTCCCAGTGGTTCGGGCGGCGGAGCTGCTCCTCGTCGACGTTGTCGGTCGGGATCGCCATCTCGCTCACGTCGTAGAGCAGGTTGTTCAGCAGGATCTGCGTCGGCAGCATCGGCAAGAAGCTGAGGAACAGCGAAGCGCCGCCGGCACTGAACATGTTCCCGAAGTTCGACGAGGTGCCCATCAGCACGTACTTGATCGTGTTGGCGAAGATCCGTCTTCCCTCGACGACGCCGCCCGCGAGAATGTCGAGGCTCTTTGCGAGTAGGACGATGTCGGCGGCGTCCTTGGCGACGTCGGTCGCCGTCTCGACCGAGATGCCGACGTCGGCGTCGTGCAGGGCGACCGCGTCGTTGACGCCGTCGCCGAGGAATCCGACGGTGGAGCCGAGCGCCCGCTGCGCCTTGATCACGCGCGACTTCTGCTCCGGGGTGACGCGCGCGAAGACCGTCGTGCTCGGCAAGGCAGCTGCGAGCCCGTCGTCGTCGAGCGAGTCGAGCTCGGCGCCGGTGAGAATGCCGCGCACCTCGAGGCCGAGGTCGGTGCAGACCTTGGCGGCGACGCGGCCGTTGTCGCCCGTGATCAGTTTCACCTGCACGTCGAGCGCATGCAGCCGCGCGAGTGCGTCCGCGGCATCGGGCTTGGGCGGATCGAGGAAGCAGAGGAAGCCCCGGAGATCCAAGCCCTCCTCGTCGTCGTCGGCGAGGGCGGTGTCGCTGCCCGCGGTCCGGCTCGCGACCGCAACGACGCGACTGCCGGCGGCGAACTGCTTGTCCAGAAGGGCCTGTGCGTGAGGCGGAATCGCTCGGCAGCGGGTGAAGACGATCTCCGGCGCACCTTTGACGATGACCGTGTGCGCTCCGTCGGGTCCTGCGACGAGTGCGGAGGCGAAGCGGCGCTGGAAGTTGAACGGCCGTGCGGCCAGGCAGCGGTAGCCGTCGAGGTCGATCTCACGTCCCTGCGGCGCCTTCCAGAGCGCTTGGTCCATGGCGTTGCCGCTGACGACACGGCCGTCTTCGACGACGGCGTCGTTGCAGAGCAGACCCGCGCGGAGAAGTTCAGGCGATTCGTGTCCCGTCGCGTCCAGTGCCGCCGCGAAGCTGATCCGTCCCTCGGTGAGGGTGCCGGTCTTGTCCGTGAAGAGGACCTCGATGTTGCCGAGATCTTCGATCGCGACCAGCCGCTTCACGATCACCGACTGTTTGGCCAGCCGTCTTGCGCCGGTCGAAAGGCTGACCGTGACGATCGCGGGCAAGAGCTGGGGCGTGAGGCCGACCGCGATTGCGAGCGCGAACAGCACGGAGGTCAGGATGGAGTGCCCGAGGGCGATGTTGACGACGAGGATCGTCACCGCGAGCACCGCGGTGACGCGCACGAGCAGGAGCGAGAACGCACGCAGACCGAGCTGAAACGCGGTCTGCGGCTGACGCTCCCCCAGCTTCACGGCGATCGCGCCGAACTCGGTCCGGGCACCCGTGCTCACGACGATGCCGGTGCCGCTGCCGGCGCGCACGACGGTTCCCATGAACGCGCAACAGCCGAGATCGAGGCCGGACTCGGGCTTGACGATGGACTCGACCTGCTTCTCGGCCGGAAGCGACTCGCCGGTGAGCATTGCCTCGTCGCACTCGAGCTCATCGGCGCGCATGAGGCGCAGGTCGGCGGGGACGACGTCACCGACCCCGAGGCGGACGATGTCGCCGGGCACGAGCTCGGTAACGTCGACGCTTACGGCCCGGCCGTCGCGAAGGGCGAGCGCCAAATGGCGCAGCTGCGAGTGCAAGGCCTCGACGGCGCGCTCGGATCGGTATTCGTTGACGAAGCCGAGCCCGACGCTGAGACCGCTGATCCCGAGGATGATGAACGCGCCCGTTCGCTCGCCGACGAACGCGGACACGAGCGCCGCGCCGACGAGCAGGACGAGCAACGGGTTGCGAAGCTGGCGCATGAGCACGACGAATGGCCGCGCGCCGTGGCTCCGCAGGGCGTTCGGCCCGATCTGCTGGAGACGCCGCTGCGCCTCCGCCTCGGATAGGCCGGAGTCGGTCGTTCCCAGAGCGCGCAGCACGCCTTCGGCCGGCATCGCCGCCGCAGACCGAAGGTCCTCCGGCGCAAGCTTGCCGACGGCCGTGGGTCTACTCAGACGACCGGCGGCGCGGTGGGGGCGAGCGTGGCCGGCGGGAGTCTGGGTTTGCATCGGCTCCCCGGAAACGATGGGGCACAGGGCTCCCGGTCGCATCCGGGTTTCCCGCAGCCAGGACGCGCGGCGCAAAGATCCAGCCTTACGGGCCGGCCGTCCGGGAGGCCGACGACCCGGCCTTCCCGGCGGCGCGCGCGGTGGTGATGCCGACCGCGGCCGGCAGCCAGGCAGAATCAGGACAGTGGTCGAGACGCGGTTGCGCGAGGCGGAGGCCTCTCTCGGCGAGTCGCCGCTGTGGCCGACCCTGGCGATCGCCGGCGCGGCGGGCCTGTACGCCGACCTTCCGAGCCGGTTCATCGCGGGCTCGTCGGCAGGCGCGTTCTCGGTCGTGCGTTGGGTCGTGCCGGCGCTGACCGTCGTGCTGCTCGCGGCACTGCTCGTGAGCGTGCCGAACAGTCGCCTGATGCGACATCTCGGCTGGCTGCCGCACCAGGTCCGCCTGACGCGACGGTGGCTGTCACTATCCGTGATCGCGATCGTGAGCGCGGCGAACGGCGCGTCCATCATCCTCCTCGTCCACCTGCTCGTGAACGGCGCGTCCGCGAATGCGCCCGTGCTGCTGCGCGCGGCCGTCCACATGTGGGTCGTGAACGTCCTGCTCTTCGCGCTCTGGTTCTGGCAGCTCGACGGCGGCGGCCCGCTTGCCCGGCCGACGACGCCGCCGCACGAGCGTGACTTCCTCTTTCCGCAGCAGACCGAGCCGGCATTGTTGGTCGGCGGCTGGGCTCCGAAGTTCCTCGACTACCTGTTCGTGTCCTTCACGAACTCGTCGGCGTTCAGCCCGACGGATGCGCTACCGCTCAGCCGGTGGGCGAAGATGCTCATGCTCGTCCAGTCGGCCATCAGCCTCTCGCTCGCGGTGATGGTGGTCGCGCGGGCTGTGAACATCCTCAAGTAGCGATCAGGCGCGCCCTCCGCCGACGTGAAGGACGATCGTCTTGAGATCGGTCATGTCGAGCATCGTGTAGCGCCCGCCGATGCGTCCCCAGCCGGTCTTCGTCCCGGACGCGCCGCCGAACGGCTCGTGCGCCTCCCAGTAGTCGGTGGAGTCGTTGACCACGACGTTGCCCACGCGCAGGTGATCGAGGTAGCGGAACGCACGTGAGAGGTCCGACGTGTAGACGGCCGCCTGCAGGCCCAGGTGCGAGGCGTTCGCGGCGGCGAGCGCCTCGTCGTCCGACGAGACCCGGATGAGCGGCACGATCGGGCCGAACGTCTCCTCCCGGTTGATAAGGGTGTCCAGCGCGACGTCGGTGACGACCGTCGGCTCGTAGTAGAGGTCGGTCGGCCGTCCCGCCTCGCGCGACCCGCCGAGGACGACGGACGCGCCTTTCTCCATCGCGTCGGCGAGGTGTGCGTCCATCTTCCGCGCGGTCGGCTCGTTGTTCATCGGGCCGACCTTCGTCCCGGCGTCGAAGGGATCGCCGAGCTTCCAATCCGACGCGGCTCTGACGACCTCGTCGAGGAAGGCGTCGTGCACTCGTTCGTGCACGAGCACGCGCTCGGTCGCGCAACAGACCTGCCCGGCGCAGAAGAAGCCGCCGAAGACGGCGCCCTGAGCAGCCCGCGCGAGGTCGGCGTCCTCGCAGACGATCACCGGGCCGTTCCCGCTCGCCTCGATCAGCGAGCGCTTGAGCCCGGCCGCGCGGACGATCTTGTCCGCGGTCGCGTTCGAGCCGACGAATGCGATGCAGTCGACACCGGGGTGAGTGACGAGCAGCTCACCGACCTCGCCGCCTCCGTAGACGACGTTCACGACGCCGTCAGGCAGGCCCGCGTCGGCCATGATCTGCATGAAGTTCGCCATCGCCACGGGCGTCCACTCCGACGGCTTGACCACGATGGTGTTCCCGGCCGCGATGCCCGGAGCGATCAGCTCGACCGGAATCAGCGTCGGGAAGTTCCACGGCGTGATCGCGGCGTAGACGCCGTTCGGCTTGCGGAAGGTGAGGATTCGCTTGTTCGGGTCCCGCGACGGGATGACGGCCGTCTCCATCCGCTTCACGTCCTCGGCGGCGATGCGGAAGTTCTCGGCCGTCTCGTCGATGTCGGGCAGCGCCTCGGCCACGTACGGCTTGCCTTGCTCGAGCGACAGCGCGCGTGCGAACTCCTCCCGCCGCTCCTCGATCAGGTCGGCGATCGCATGGCAGATGTCCGCGCGTTCCCAGGCCGAGAGCGCGGCCCACTTCGGCTGTGCCCGCCGCGCAGCCGCGACCGCGGCATCGAGGTCTGCGGAGCTCGCATCGGGGACCTCGGCGATCGTCTCGCCGGTCACGGGGGAGACGATGCTGCGGACGCGGTCGCCGGTGGCGGCGACCCAGCCACCGGCGATGAAGTTCTCGAGCGTTCGAAGAGCGAGGGCCATGCGTCTCCTCTCGGGGATCGGGACCGGCTTCGCGGGCTGGTGCATTCTGGTCTGTTGACGGCGGCCCGTGGAGCCGCCACAATTTGCCTGGAACGATGGTTCCACATCGTGGCATGGCAAGCGAACCCTCCGGCACGCAGGCGATCGACCGCGCTGCACAACTCCTCGTGCGCGTCGTTGAGTCCGCCGAGCCGCCGTCCATCGGCGAGCTCTCGGCCGGTGCCGGCCTGCCGAAGAGCACGACGAGCCGCCTCGTCTCCGCTCTCGAGCGGCAAGGTCTCGTCCAGCCCCTCGGCGAGCGCGGCCGGCTGCGCCCAGGCCCGGTGCTT
>CAZXZX010000205.1:0-22234 GCA_964645445.1 uncultured Gaiellales bacterium | reverse complement strand
TGCCCGACTCCTTGTAGATCGTGATCGGCGTCAGGTTCGTATCGCCGCTCGCGTTGATCGTGAAGGTGCCGAGGATGCCGTTGGTGACCGTGAGGCCGAAGACGGCCTTCGTGGTCGCCGCCCGCTGGCCGCCGCCCTTGGTGATCGCCTGGAGGGCGACGTCCATGGCCTGCGCGCCGTACGCCGCGTACGGGTTCGGCGTGGTGCCGATCTGCTTGCCGAAGCTCGAGACGAAGGTTGCACCCTGGCCCGTCAGAGCCTTCGGCGGCTCGCCGGCGACGCTGATGTACGCGCCGTTCCCGACCGCCCCGTTCGCGTTCGGATCACTGAAGCCGTCAGGCATCTGCAGCTGGATCTTGGGATCCACCGACTTGATGTCCTGCATGAGCTTCGCGCCGTTGTTGCAGGCGATGCCGCCGAGGAAGACGGCCTGCGCGCCCGACGCCTTGATCCGGGTCGCGAGCGCCTCGTAGCTGGACGCCTTCGCGTCCCAGCCCTCGAAGCCGGCGACCGTGATGCCGAGCTTCTTCGCCGCGTTGCGATACGTCGTCGCGACGCCGAAGCCGTACGTCTGCTTGTCGTTCAGGACATAGACCTTCTTGTAGCCGAGCGCCTTGGACCACATTGCGTCCGCAGGCCCCTGGATGTCGTCCGTCGCGACGACGCGCGCGTAGTTGCGCGTGCCGGTCGGGTAGTACTTCTGCGGCTCCCCGACGTCCCACTTCTTCGTGAGACCGGGGTTCGTGTTCGCCGGGCTGACCATCAGGAGCGAGGTGCGGTTGAGGATCGGCACCTCGATCTTGGCGCAGCCGGAGTTGAACGTCCCGAGGACGCCGATGACCGATCTGTTGTTCGCGTAGAGGTGCGCGTTCGTTGCGCACTTCGCGGTGTCCCAGCCGCCCGTCTGTGCGGTCGAGTCGTCGCAGGACTGGTAGCCGATCTTGTACGAGCCGGCCTTCCACCCTGCGTTCGCCAGCGCCCAGATCTCCGCGCGCGAGACCTGCACCGTCTGGTGCCGGATCGCGCCCTGCAGCGGCAGGTCGGACGCCACGATGAAGTCCGGCGAGCCGGACCCCTTGTAGACGATGGGGCCGCACGACGACGACGGCAGCGGCGTCACGCTGCTCGTCGCGCTTCGAGCGGTGCCCGTGTAGCCGGCGACGGCCGCGACAGCGACTGCCGCGACGCCGAGCGCCAACAGCGAGAACTTCTTACTCAACGTTCCCTCCTCCATTGTCCGACCCGATGTGTCCATTCCGCGGGAAGAGCGTGCCTGCCCTCTTGCCTTGCGTCCGGGGAGTATTTCGCGGTCTTGCCCGGGTTTCAAGGAGGGGCCGTCATGTTTTCGGCCCTACAATGACGTTCTCGCCCGCGGCGGTGGCGCAACTGGTCGACGCGATGGCCTCAAAAGCCATTGTCCTTCGGGACGTGTGGGTTCGAGTCCCACCCGCCGCATTAACCGTCGATTACGGACGCGAGGCCTGGTCCGAGCGGCTATGACTAGGGCCGATGGCCAAGACGATCGGCATGCTCACGGGCGGCGGCGACTGCCCCGGCCTCAATGCGGTCATCCGAGCGGTCGTCCGGAGCTCTGACGCCGCCGGCTGGGATTCGGTGGCCGTTCTCGAAGGCTGGCGGGGGATGGTCGAGGGGCGGTTCAAGGACCTCGGCGTCCAGGAGGTGTCGGGCATCCTCCCGCGCGGCGGGACGATCATCGGCACGAGCCGGACGAACCCGTACAAGCTCGACGGCGGCGTCGAGAAGGTGCTCCAGAGCTTCCGCGACCGTGAGCTCGACGCGCTCGTCGCGATCGGCGGCGAAGACACGCTCGGCGTGGCCGCGAAGCTGTACGAGGAGCACGGACTTCCGGTCGTCGGCGTGCCGAAGACGATCGACAACGACCTCTCGGGGACGGACTACACGTTCGGCTTCGACACCGCGGTGACGATCGCGACGGAGGCGATCGACCGGCTGCACACGACGGCCGAGTCGCACAACCGCGTCATGGTCGTCGAGGTGATGGGCCGACATGCGGGCTGGATCGCGGTCATGAGCGGGATCGCCGGCGGTGCGGACGTCATCCTCATCCCCGAGCAGCCGCTCGACTTCGACGAAGTCGCGGAGGCGATCCGCAAGCGCCACGCGCGCGGGAAGAACTTCTCCATCGTCGTGAT
Source organism: uncultured Gaiellales bacterium (assembly GCA_964645445.1). GTDB lineage: Bacteria > Actinomycetota > Thermoleophilia > Gaiellales > Gaiellaceae > Palsa-739. Next base: position 20,060 of record CAZXZX010000205.1, on the reverse strand, counting down.
CAGCGAGGGATGCGAGCTCCCCGGCGTCCAGGACAGCGGCGAGCTCGATCAGTTCGGGCATGTGATCCTCGGCAACCGTGGCGTCGGCGAGGTCCTCGGCCGCGAGATCGAGGGTCGCACCGGTTTCGAGACGCGCGTGACCGTGCTCGGCCACGTGCAGCGCGGCGGAAGCCCGACACCGCGCGACCGCGTGCTCGCGACCCGGTTCGGCCTCAAGGCGGCCGAGCTGGCGTTCGCCGGCGAGTTCGGGCAGATGGCAGCGTTGCGCGGAGACGACATCGTCGCCGTGCCGCTGTCGGAGGCGACCGCCGAGCTGAAGACGGTCCCGCCCGCCTGGTACGCGGTCGCGCAGGCCTTCTTCGGCTAGCGACGATCGCCGGGGGCGCTCACAACTCGGCGAGCGGGAACGAGCGGTGCCGGCGCGGCGGCACGAGGAAGTTCTGGCGATGTGTCGTCGTGAGGACGGAGTTGAAGCCCTGTGCGCGGTTGCGCGGCGGAACGGACAGCTTCCGTCCGCCGGGGAGGACCCCGTCCATCGCGAGCCGGTTGCGCTCGAAGTCGTCGCCCGACGGGTTGAAGACGACGAAGTGGACGCCTGCAGCCGGCTCCTTGCTCATCCCGTCGCGCTTCGGATCGACCGAGAACGCGAACGGATTGTCGAGCGTGTTGAAGTCGGCGCGCTGCGGGATCGCCGTCCCCTTCGGGTAGTGCGTCCCGTCGACGCCGATCGTGTCCTGCTGGAGGCGCGACGTCGCCTGGATGGACGCGCTGTGGCCGAAGCGGCCCGTCTTCCGGAACTGCCGCACGAGCTCGGCCTCCGACGACACCTGCGCCGGGCCTTGCGGAATGGTCTGCGCGTCTTGCCGCACGTGCGTCATTCCCGGGCGGAATGCCGTGAGGACGCGCTCGTCGAAGTCGAAGTTGAGGTACCAGGCCTCGAGATCCTCGCTGAGGTGCGAGAGGTGCATGTGCGTGCCGTTGCGGAAGTAGCCCGAGCGAAGGTCGACGTAGCCGAGGGTCTCGTGATTCGCGATCGTGCCGGGGCCGAGGCCGGCCTTCTGCGTGGAGGTGAAGCCGAGGAAGAGCTCGGCGCCGTCGGGAATGAGGTCGGCGCCCGGGACGCCGGCCGCGACCGCCATCTTCTTCGGCAGGCTCTGGCCGCCGTCGAAACCGCCGCCCGCGAAACCGCGGCGGATACTCGTCACGTTGAGGAACGGCAGACCGAAGATCTCCTTGCGCGCGGCTTCGATGTGCGCGACACGGTCGCTGCGCAGCAGCACGGCGACGTCGCTCGTCTCGAGGATCGTGCTCGAGGGATCGCTCGGGAAACGGCGCGTCGGCAGGAGCACGGGCTTCTGAGCACGGCGGTCGTGAGGCAGGTGCGTCTTCGCCTGCGCAGGCACGTACTTCTCGAAGTACGGAATCCCCCATGCAACGGTGACGCCGAGCCCCGAGGCCGTGAGCGCATACGTCGCGTCGACGTCGCGCAGCACGTGCTCGAGCTGCATTTGCGCCGTTCGCAGATCGCCGACCTCGAGCTTCGCGGTCACGACGGCGTGATGCAGCGGGGGCACGACCACCTCGACACCCTCGCTGCGCGTCGTCGTCAGATCGAGGAGATGCTGCTCGAGCGGCATTCCCGCGGGCTCGGCGGCCGCGCGCGCCGGCGGCGAACCGAGCCGGTCGACGAGCTCGTAGATGCCCCCGCCCGCAATCGCGGCGGCGGTTGCCCCGCCGATGAAGCGTCGCCGCGTGAAGCGCATCAACGAGCCGGCTGAACGAGGACGAGGCTCTTCAACAGACGCGCAAGGTTTTGCTTCACCCTGGTGGCGCTGTCGTAGGGATTGATCACGTGCTGGCTGACGGTGTAGAGCGCCCCTCGGTGATGCCAGGCGAGAAGGACGTGCCACTGATCCGCGCCTTGATTCACCTGATAGACGGTGGTGCGGATTCCGTTCTCGGTCACATGCCCGACCGGGTCGCTGAAGCAGGGCAGCGTCCCCTTCCCCACCGGCGCAGGACACCTGGGAATGCTCGTCCGCCCGGGGTAACCGCGGAAGTTGACGTGCACGTCGCCGCTACCGAGATCGCCGTGCTCGAGGAAGCTGACGAGGTAGCTGTGATCCTTGCCGATCGAGTAGATGTCCTGGTACTGGCCACCGATCTTCGCGTCGAGCGGGTTGGGCATCCACGTCGGGCAGTAGACGGGGGCACCGACCTTGTCGGCGAGTGCCTGCCAACCGTGCGACCAGCTCGCGGGGCAGCTCGCCTTCGGCGCGCCGGCAGCGCCCTGCGCGACGAGGCCGAGCGCCAGCGCGACAAACCCGACAGCCGCGGTCACCCTCATGAGGGAAGGGTAGCGCTCTAAACCGGAGGCGGCGGATCGCCGGCGAGCGGTGAGACGTCGTGCCCGTGGACGATGACCGCATCGCAGCCGGCGCGCTCGAGCTCCTGGACTTCCTCGCGGTTCGTGAGCTGGAGGTCGGCGATCGCGAGCTTGCCTGCCGGTACCGCGGCGAGCAACTCGAGCACGACGTCGAGCGGGGTCTCGTCGTTCTCGCGCTCGACGGGTGACAGCAGGAAGATCTCCGGGTCGACGCGTTCAAGCGCCTGCTCGAGCTCTTCCTCGTCGCGGACCTCGACGGCGCAGTCGAGGCCGAGGTCGAGCGCGTGCGCGTGGAGCTCCTCGAGTCGTCCGTCGTCGTCGTCGAGCGCATCGAACACGAGCAGGTAGGCGTCGGCCGACGTGGATGCGCGCTCGAGCGGAACATCGGCCCGCCACAGGATCGGCAGCGAGCTCGCCTCGCGCACAACGGCGGGATCGCCCCGCACAACGAGGGCCTCGGCCCGCTGTTCCTCGGCGGCTCGCGCGGAGTCGGCGTCCTCGACGGCGGCGATGACGGAGATGCCGTCGCCTTCGGCGATGGCGTGGCTGAAGCGGCGCTGGGCCATTCCTGCTCCCGTAGCGTATCGAGCGTTCATTGGCCGATCGGATGCCAGACGGTCTTGAGCTCGAGGAAGTCGGCGATCTCCCAGGGGCTCTGCGCATCGGCGGAGCCGTGAACGACGCGCTTGACGTTGTCGGCGGCGAGCCTCTCGAGCTCCACCGCGGAGCCGTTCGCGGCTCCGAGGTCTATCGCGTTCACATCCATATGCGCGGCGAGGACGGGAGCGAGCTCCGCCCGGAAACCGGTGAGGAGGTTGACGACGCCGCCCGGCACGTCGCTCGTCGCGATCGCCTCGGCGAGCTCGATCGCCGCCAGCGGCCGTCCTTCGGAGGCGACGGCCACGACGGCGCTGCCGCCGACGAGCGGCGGCAGGAGCCGGGTGACGAGGCCGAGCAGCGGCGGCTCGTCCGGTGAGAGAACGGCGACGACACCCGTCGGCTCCGGCACGGTGAAGTTGAAGTACGGGCCTGCCACGGGGTTGGAGCCGCCGAGGACCTGCGAGAGCTTGTCCGCCCAGCCGGCGTACCAGACGATGCGGTCGATCGTGCGCTCGACCTCGTCGCGGCCGGTGGAGAGCTCGGCGAACTCGGGGACGCGCGCTTCGACCATCTCCGCGAGCCGGTAGAGCACCTGACCGCGGTTGTACGCGGTCGCCGCCGCCCACCCCGGTTGCGCGGCGCGCGCGGCCCGGACGGCCTCGCGCACGTCCTTGCGCGAGCCACGCGCGACGTTCTGGCCCTCGGCCTCGTACGTCCGGCCCGACTCGCTGCGCGGGAAGGAGCCGCCGACGAACAGCTTGTACGTCTTCTTCACGGGGAGGCGGGCCATCAGTCGAACCTCAGGTACGGCTCGAGGCCGTGCAGTCCGCCCTCGCGGCCGAAGCCGGATTCCTTGTACCCGCCGAAAGGCGAGGTCGGATCGAAGCGGTTGTACGTGTTGGCCCACACGACACCGGCGCGAAGCCGCTGCGCCATCCAGAGGATGCGCGAGCCCTTCTCCGTCCACACGCCGGCGCTCAGCCCATACGGCGTGTTGTTCGCCTTCTCCACCGCCTCGTCCGGCGTGCGGAACGTGAGCACCGACAGCACGGGACCGAAGATCTCCTCCTGCGCGATGCGATAGCTCTGCGCGACGTTCGTGAACACCGTCGGCACGAACCAGTAGCCCTTCTCCGGCAGCCGACACGGCGGCTGGTAGATCTCGGCACCCTCCTCACGGCCCGACTCGACGAGCTCCCTGATCTTCTCGAGCTGCATCGACGAGTTGATGGCGCCGACGTCGGTGTTCTTGTCGAGCGGGTCGCCGACGCGCAACGTCTCGAGACGGCGCTTCAGCTTGTCGACGAGCGGCTCGTAGATCGACTCCTGTGCGAACAGGCGCGACCCGGCGCAGCACACGTGGCCCTGGTTGAAATAGATGCCGTTGACGATTCCCTCGACCGCCTGGTCGAGCGCGCAGTCGTCGAAGACGACGTTCGCGGCCTTGCCGCCGAGCTCGAGCGTGAGCTTCTTGCCTGTTCCCGCGAGCCGGCGCTGGATCGCCTTGCCGACGTCGGTCGAGCCGGTGAAGGCGATCTTGTCGACACCGTCGCTCTCGACGAGCGCGGCGCCTGTGCGCCCGTCGCCGGTGACGATGTTGACGACGCCGGGCGGCAGCTCCGCCTGGCGGAGGACGTCGCAGAAGAGGAGTGCCGTGAGCGGCGTCGTCTCCGCCGGCTTCAGCACGACCGTGTTCCCGCATGCGAGTGCGGGCGCGATCTTCCACGAGAGCATGAGCAGCGGGAAATTCCACGGGATGATCTGCCCGGCGACGCCGACGGGGCGCGGTCGCCGGTTCGGGAACGCGTACTCGAGCTTGTCCGCCCAGCCGGCGTAATAGAAGAAGTGCGCGGCGGCGAGCGGTAGGTCGACATCGCGCGACTCCTTGATCGGCTTGCCGCCGTTCATCGACTCGAGCACCGCGAACTCGCGGGCGCGCTCTTGGAGGATGCGCGCGATGCGGAAGAGATACTTCGCGCGTTCGGAGCCGGGGAGCGACGACCAGCCGTTCTCGAAGGCGGCGCGCGCGGCGGCGACGGCGCCCTCGACTTCCTCCTTCGTCGCCTGTCCGACGACCGCGAGCGGTTCCTCGGTGGAGGGCGAGATCGTCTCGTACGTCTCGCTCGGCTCGAGCCATTCGCCGCCGACGAACAGACCGTACCGCTCGCGCAGCTTGACGATGTCCTTCGACTCGGGTGCGGGCGCATAGGCCCAGTCGGCCGGAATCGCAGGGGCTCCGCCGGTGCGGTCGAGCTCAGCCACGGCGGCCTCCCACCACCATCCCCCCACCCTCTTGGGTGGGGACAACGGTAGGCCGACATGTGTCACGGCGGCGACGCGGATGTGTGCCGATAGGCGAAGTCTTCGTGCACATGTCAGTCGACCGTGAAGTAGTCGGGGCTCTGGTAGACGCCGGTCTTCTCCTTGCGCAGTTGCATGAGGATGTCGTTCAGCAGCGACGACGCGCCGAGCCGGTACAGCTCCGGGGTCAGCCACTCCGGACCGAGCGTCTCGTGCACGACGACCAGGTGCTGTATCGCCTGCTTCGCCTGGCGGATGCCGCCTGCAGCCTTGAAGCCGACGCGCCTCCCGGTCTCCGCGTACACGTCGCGCACCGCCTCGAGCATGCACAGCGCGACCGGCAGCGTCGCCGCCGGCGAGACCTTGCCCGTCGACGTCTTGACGAAGTCTGCCCCGCCCGCGATTGCGAGCAGCGTCGCGCGGCGCACGTTGTCGTACGTCCCGAGCTCGCCGGTCTCGAGGATGACCTTCAGGTGCGCGGCCTCCCCGCACGCTTCCTTCACGCGTACGACCTCGTCGTACACCTTCGCGTACCGGCCGGAGAGAAACGCTCCGCGATCGATGACCATGTCGATCTCGTCCGCGCCGAGCTCAACGGCGCTGCGCACGTCGGCGACCTTGATCGGCGTCGGGTACTGACCGGACGGGAACCCCGTCGCCACAGCGGCGATGTGCACCCCACTCCCCTCGAGTCGCTCGCGCGCCGTCGGAACGAGGTTCGGATAGACGCAGATCGCAGCGCACGACGGGATCGACGGATCCGTCGGGTCGGGTCGCAGCGCCTTGGAACAGAGTGCGGCGACCTTGCCGGGCGTATCGGCGCCCTCGAGCGTCGTCAGGTCGGTCGTGCGGATCGCGAGCTCGAGCGCGAACACCTTCGCATCGCGCTTGATCGAGCGCTTTGCGAGCGATGCGGCGCGCTCCTCGAGCGCGACCGCGTCGACCGAGCCGATACGCGGCAGCCTCGGCTCGAGCGGCAGCTCGAATCCGGCAGGAAGGACGGGCGCCTGCGCCACGCGCACAAGTGTAGGCGAGGCCGTTTGCCCGACGCCTCACGCTGTACCGTCACGCGCGATGAAACGGCGGCTCCTCCGACTTGCGCAGCGAACGGGCCTCCTCAGACCGGCCTTCCGCGCGTACGAGATCGCCGTCGCGCTGCGGCCGGCGCACGCACATCCCGTCGACGGCCCTCCCCTCCCCCCACGCCGGCTGATGGTCCGCGTCGCAGGGACTGCTGACGGCGACTGGTTCCTGCGCAGCGGGCGCGCCGCCTACGACGCGATCGCCTCGAGCGTCCCGCTCGGCGAGGTCGACGCAGTCCTCGATTTCGGCTGCGGTTGCGGCCGCGTGCTCCGGTACTGGAGCGACCACTCGGGAACGGTCGCCGGCAGCGACCGCGACGCGGGAGCGGTCGAGTGGTGTCGGCGCAACCTTCGGTTCGCGCAGGTCGGCCGCAACGCGCTTGCGCCGCCGCTCTCGTATGCGAACGAGAGCTTCGACCTCGTCTACGCCCTCTCCGTCTTCACCCACCTCACGGAGGAGCTGCAAACGGCCTGGCGCGACGAGCTACGACGGGTCCTGCGCCCGGGCGGGAGGCTCCTTGTCACGACGCACGGTCGCGCGTACCTGCCCCGCCTCGACGTCGCCGAGCGCGCGCGCTTCGAGCGCGGCGAGCTCATCGTCCGCTGGGCCGATCTCCCCGGCAGCAACCTCTGCAGCGCGTACCACCCTGAGCCGTACATCCGCACGACGCTCGCGCAGGGCTTCGACCTCGCGACGATCGAGCCGGAAGGGGCACGCGGGAACCCGACGCAGGACCTGATCGTCCTGCGACGCCCCCTCAGCGTGTGAGCGTCACCTTGCGCAGGCCGGCCGGGTTGTCGACGTCCAGGCCGCGCAGCTCCGCGAGGCGCATCGCCGTCACCTGGCCGGGGACGACCGCAACCAACGGGCTCAGCCATTCCGGCACTCCGGCGACGAGCGGTAGCGGGGTGTTCGCCTGCTCGAGCAGCTCGGGGACGTCGGAGATGGCGAGCAGCCGCGCCTGCCGTGCAGCGAGCGCCGGCACGAGGTCGGCCACGCTCTCGTGCGCGGGGCCCGTCGGGGCGACGGCGATGACCGGCCACCCCGGCTGGATTGCAGCGATCGGTCCGTGCATGAGATCCGCCGGCGAGTACGCCTCGACCATGAGGCCCGAGAGCTCGCGGATCTTCAGCGCGATCTCGTAGGCGGTCCCGTAGTTGACGCCGCGGGCGACGACGGTGGCCCCGGCGGCGTCGCCGTATTTCGCGAGCGCCGGCGCGGTGGCGAACGAGAGGCCGATCTGCTCCTCGAGCTGCTCCGGGACACGCTCGAGCTGGCGGCGCGCGACCGTGTCGTTGCCGATGCCGGCGAACAAGAGTGCGATCGCGCCGAGTGAGTTGAGGTACGTTTTCGTGGCGGCCACCGCCTTCTCCTCGCCCGCCTCGAGAGGGAGCACATGCTCGGCCTCGTTCGCGAGCGGCGAGGCCGGATCGTTCGTCAGCGCGATCGTGGGACGGCCCTGCCTCCGCGCCTCCGCCAGGACGGCGCGCACGTCGGGCGACGCGCCGGACTGGGAGATGCCGAGGACGATGGCACCGTCGAGGCGCGGCGGCTGCTCGTAGATCGTGTACAGCGACGGGGTCGCGAACATCACCGGAACACGGTTCGCGCGACCGAGGACGTACTGCGCGTATCGCGCCGCGTTCGACGAGCTGCCGCGAGACGCGATCAGGACGTAGCGAACGCCGTCGTCGCGGAAAGCCTTCGCGAGCATGACCGCATGTTCGCCCTGCCGCTCGATCAGGCGCGCGAGAGCAGCCGGCTGCTCGCGCAGCTCAGTCTCGAGCCACGACACGCTCTTCCCCCGCGCAGAGCACGTGCACGATCTCGAGCCGGTCGTCGATGACGACGACGTCTGCTGCGCCGCCCGGCTCGAGCACGCCGACGTCCGTTCGCCCGAGGATGCGGGCGGGGACAACGGTTGCGGCGCCGATCGCGTCCTCGAACGGAATCCCGAGCGCGTGGAGGTTGCGCACGGCGTCGATCATCGTGAGCACGGTCCCTGCGAGAACACCGTCCTCGCGCGTCGGCGGCCCGCCGGCGACCTCGATCTCAACGTCTCCCAGTTGATAGATGCCGCCCCCGTTCGGCGCGCCGGCCGTCGCGTCGGTGACCAGCGCGTAGCGACCGGCTGCGGCGGCCCACGAGAGCCGGACGGTCTCGTCCGCGAGATGGTGCCCGTCGACGATCATCTGCACGAAGACGTCGCGGCGGGTGAGCGCGACGCCCGCGATACCGGGGTCGCGCGAGCGGAACGGACGCATCGCGTTGAACAGATGCGTGACCGTGGACACTCCGAGGTCGAATGCCTCGTGTGCTTCCTCGGCGGTCGCATTCGTGTGTCCGGCGGAGACCACGACGCCACGGTCGAGCAGCCGGCGGATGATCCCCGCCGCGCCAGGGAGCTCGGGCGCCACCGTCATCTCGGTCACGCCGCCGGGCTCGAGCAGCCGCTCGAGGAGCTCGAGGTTGGGGTCGCGCCGATGTGACTGCGGGTGCGTCCCGAGCCGCTCGGGCGACAGGAACGGGCCCTCGAGATGCGCGCCGAGGATGCGGGGCCGCGCGCCGTTCACGGGCAGCGCACGCAGCGCGTCGACGATCGTGCTCTCGGCGGCCGTGATGAACGTCGGCTGGTACGCGGTCACGCCGGTGAGGAGCAGCGCTTCGCCGGCGCGCAGGTAGTCCTCGGTCCCCGCGGCGAGGAAGTCGACGCCGCCGAAGCCGTTCACCTGGAGGTCGACGAAACCGGGCACGGCCACGCGTCCGCGTGTCCCGCCGGCGAGACCGACGTCGACGACGACGCCGTCCTCGACATCGATGTCGCCTGCGACGAGCTCGCCGCGGACGAGCGCCGCCTCGACGCCGATCCTCATCGCGCGGCTCCGAGCGCGTCGCTCACCGAGCCGCGCGCGCCCTCGAGACCACGCCGCGCGTCGTCCGAGTCGACACCCGCGAGGAGCGCGACGAGCGCAACACGCGCATCGCCCTCGGCGGCGGCCAGTGCCGCGTCCACCGCCTCCTCGGGCGCGCCGGTTGCGAGCACGACGTTGCGCCGCGCACGCTCGCGAAGCTTCGCGTTGTGCTGGACGACGCCGACCATCAAGCCCGCGTAGGTGCGGCCGAGGCGGATCATCGACACGGTCGAGATCGCGTTGAGGATCATCTTCTGCGCAGTTCCGGCCTTCAGGCGCGTCGATCCGCTGACGAGCTCCGGCCCGACGTCGGCGACGACGGCGTGGTCGGCCGCCGCCTCGAGCGGGCTGCCCGGAGCGCAGGCAACGGCAACACCGAGCGCGCCACGCCCGAGGGCCTCGTCGAGCGCTGCAAGCGTGAAGGGCGTCGAGCCGCTCGCGCTCACGGCGACGATCGCGTCGTCAGCGCCGACTCCCGCCTCCCGCACGAGCCTGCGCCCGAGCTCGGCGTCGTCCTCCGCGTCGAACTCGTCGACGGCGAGAGCGACCACCTCGCCGGGCGGGGAGCCGAACGTCGGGCTGCACTCCATCGCATCGAGCTCGCCGAGCCGGCCGGACGTGCCCGCGCCGACGTAGATCAGCCGCCCGCCACGGCGGAGCCGCTCGACGATCGCGTCGATCGCGTCCGCGAGCGCGTCGCCCGAAGCGGCGACCGCATCCGCGACCGCGTCGTCGGCGGCATTCATCAGCCCGACGAGGGAGCGCGTCGAGCGCGACTCGAGCGCAGCCGATCCCGTGAGCGCGGTGGTGACCGCCTCCCAGACGAGCGGCGCGTCCGGTGTCGCGAGCGCCGACATGTGCCCGCACGCCTCGTAGCCCCACGTCCAGAGATCCTCGATGCCTTCGTCGCGCGCTCCGGCGATCGCAGCCTCGAGCTCCGGAATCTCGTCGCGCGTCAACCCGAAGCTCGGGAGCCACAGCTGCGCGCCGACGCCGTGTCGGACGCACGTCTCGCGCAGAAGACGCGCGAACCGCCGGACGAACGGACCGGCCGGCTCGTTCCAGTGCTTCCAGTACGGATCCGTAGCGAACGTCGTCAGGCCGGGAAGCGATGCCACCGAGCTCCAGTCGGAGATCCCGTGTGCTCCCTCGGTCGCCGGAAGGAGGCAGATCGTGTTCGCGCCGCCTCGGGCGGACACGTGCGCGACCACGTCGCGGAGGAAGTCGACGACCGAGGCCTCTCGAAACGCGCGCACCTCGGGCGACAGCTCGCGCGGGATCTCGCCGCCGAACCGCTCGCGGCAGTGGTCGCAGCGGCACGTCCAGCGAGACGCGTCGTCGACGCCGACGTGGATCGGGACGACCCATGCCGGCTCGTCCCAGAACACCGAGTCGACCCCGGCGTCGAGGGCGGCGTCCGCCCACGCCTTGCAGAATGTGCGATACGCCGGGCTGTTCAGGCATGCGGCGGCGACGCGGCGGCCGTCGTCCATCACCTGGCACTCCCCGGGGTGGAATGCAACCCAGCGGCTCTCGGCCTCCCCGCCGAACGTCCGGCCGAGGCCCCAGGGGCTCACCTGCACCGTCAGCCCCACCTCGTGCGACGCGGTGACGATGTCGGCGAACGTCTCGCGGTAGTAGGCGAGGTCGTTCTCCGAGAACGTGTGCAGCACCCCCGTATACCCGCGCGCCGCGAGGTCGGCCATGTCGCGCCGGACGTGGCGGACCACCCGTACTCCGAAGTACGAGCAACCGACGCTCGCGGCGCGCGGTTGGAGGGTCACTTCGACATCCTTGCGCATCTCGGCTCAGTGGTCAATACCACTTATCCCCGGACCGCACCTGCGGTCAGCCCGAATGCGATGCGGCGCTGGATGAGGAGGAAGAAGACGACGACGGGGATGGCAACGAGGGTGGACGCCGCCATCAGTCCGCCCCAGTCGGTGTTCCGGCTCGTGCCGAGGAAGTACGACAGCCACACGGTGGCCGTCTGCTTGCCCTGGTCGTTGAGCAGGATGCGCGCGAAGATGTACTCGTTCCAGCTCGTGATGAACGCGAAGACCGAGGTCGCGACGAGCCCCGGCGCGACGAGCGGGAGCAGGATCCGGACGAAGGCGCCGAGCCGGCTGCTGCCGTCCACCATCGCCGCCTCCTCGAGGTCCTTCGGAATGCCGAGGACGAAGCCACGGAGCGTCCACACGGAGAACGGCAGCGCGAACGTCAGGTAGGTGACGATCACGCCCGTCAGCGTGTTCACCTGGTGGTAGCGCGCGAGCACGACGTACAGCGGGATGATCAGGCCGACGCCGGGAAGCATCTGGATGCCGATCACCAGAAGGATGAAGAGCTTCCGGCCGGTGAACCTGTACTTCGCGAGCGCGACGGCCGCGAACAGCGCGAGCACCATCGCGATGATGACGGTGAAGAACACGACGATGAGGCTGTTCTTCACGTCCTGCCAGAAGAACGGCTTGTGCAGCGCGGTGCCGAAGTGCGACAGCGTCGGATGGCTCGAGAACCACGTCGGCGTACGGCTGTTGATCTGGTCATCCGGCTTGAACGCCGTCGACACCATCCAGAAGACGGGAAAGATGATCACCACGAAGAACGCGATCCCGACGACGTTCCACACTGTGCGGTTCGTGTGCCGGCTCTTCATTCCACGTCTCCGATCCGGATCATCTTGCGCACGTAGACGACGCTCATAGCGGCGACCATCAACAGCATGAGCAGCGAGATCGCCGCGCCGCGTCCGTAGTCGTTCTTGAAATAGCCCTCTTCGAAGAGATAGATCGCCATCAGGTAGTTGCCCGGCTGGACCGCGGGCTGGCCGATGAGGAGATACGCCTGGGTGAAGACGCCGAAGTCCCAGAGGATCGAGAGGCTCGTGAGGATGAGCAGCACGGGCTTGATCACAGGCATCGTCACATCGAGGAAGACCTGCCACGGCCGTGCGCCGTCGATCTCGGCCGCCTCGATGAGCTCCGTCGGCACCTGCGAGAGCGCGGCGTACACGGTGATGACGACGAACGGCAGAGCGCCCCACACGATGAGGACGGTCACCATGCTGAGCTGCGAGAACGGCGTCGCGTACCAGTCGTGCTGGAAGAAGTTGCCGACGTGCGCCTCGGTGAGGATGTAGTTCAGGACGCCGTTCTGGTAGTTCGTCATCCAGTTCCACACCTGGACGGCCACGACCGGCGGCATCGCCCATACGAGCACGAGCCCCGAGGTGACGAGGATCCGGACCCATCCGCTGACGCGCACGAGCAGGAGCGCGACGAGCGTCCCGAACACCATGGTGAAGCCGACGTTCACGGCCGCGAAGACGACGGTGCGCAGCGCCGTGTGCCAGAAGACCGGGTCGTGCAGCACGAGCCCGAAGTTGTGCAGGCCGATGTAGCGGCCCTTGTGCTGGATGAGCTCCGGCAGCCCGTACTGCTCGAGCGAGAGCCGGATGAGGCTGTAGATCGGGTATCCGAGGATGGCGGCGAGAACGCCGACCACCGGGAGAATGAGCGCGTACGGGACTGCCCCGCGAGCGACGCGCCTCCACGAAAAGGAGCGCCGCCGAGACCACCTAGGTGTGGTCTCGGCGGCGCTTGCCATCTGCGTCGTTCAGCCCAGCCTGCCGGCTAGGGCTGATTCAACGTGGTCGCGATGTTGTCACTTGCGATCGTCGCGGCCTGCTTGACCGTGAACTTGCCGCTGAGAATCGCCGAGAGCATGGTGCGGAGGATATTTCCGTTCTCGACGTCCACCCAGTGCTTCGCTGCGGGAACGAACCAGCTGCGTGCGGCAGCCCGCTCGTTGACGCTGTTGCCGAGAAGGCTCGTCGCATTCGGGATGTTGCCCTTCGCCTGCAGCCCGCGCTCAGCGCTTGTGCTGGTGAAGTCCTTGATCCAATCGACCGCGAGAGCCTTGTTCGAGCTCGGAGCGGGAACAGCCAGGTCGGAGCCGCCGAGGAAACCGGGCATCGGCTTGCCGGCGGTGTGGCTCGGCATGACGAACTGCGCGGTCACGGCCTTGTACTTCGCACCCGTGCAGCAGCTGAACCAACCAGGCCCGACGATGGCGCCGGCGCCGCCCTGCGAGAAGATGTCGTACGGAGCCGGGCTGGCCTCGTTCGACGTCGTGCTCGCCTTGGACACCGCGTTCCAGAAGTTCTTGAACGCGGTCAGGCCGGCGATCGACTGCGGGCTATTGAGCCCACCGACCCACTTGTGCGCGTGCGTGTACGCGATGCTTCCGCCGTAGTCGTAGACGAAGGCCATAGCGAAGTACCAATCCGTGCCCGGAAGGTAGACGGGCGAGAAGCCCTTCACGCTCTTGTTCGCGTTCGCAAGCTTCGCCGCGTCGGCGGTGAACTGGGCGAGGCTCGTGGGCGGGCTCTTGATTCCTGCCTTGTTCCAGAGGTCGGTCCGGTACGTCACGACGCGGGAGCCCGCGTAATACGGGACGCCGTAGAGCTTGCCGCCGTACATGCCGGACTTCGCCAACCCCTGGAGCCAGTTGGACGAGTTGTCGAAGACCGACTTGCTCGGCGTGATGTCGGCGAACGCACCGGCCGCCATGTACTTCGTCATCTCGGTATTGCCCATCTCGATGACGTCAGGCGTATTGCCACCGGCGAGCGTCGCGTCGAACTTCTGGAGATGGTCACCCCAGTTCTGATACTGGACGTCGACCGTCCAACCAGGATGATCGGACTGGAACTGCTGATTCGCAGCGGCGACGATGTCCGGCCAACCCGACTGGGCGTCGACCTGGAGCCAGACCGTCAACTTATTGGCCTGCTGCCGCCCGGTCGACGCGCCGGCGGTCGCCGCCATGACGCCGAGCGCGACGGCGAGAGCCGCCGCCACGACAACGCGTAGTCTCATGCAAGTCTCCTCGAGCCGTCGACGCCTGACGTATGTGGCCCGTCAGATGCGTCGATTGGTCTATACCAGTTGGCCACGGCCGAACCTTGGCACACCGGACCAACGGTGTCAACCCCTGGTGAACGACGGCGGACCGGTCAGCCCTGAGGGCGGTGCAGCTCGGTCACGATCCGGTAGCGGTCGCCCCGGTAGACCGAGTGCACGAACTCGACCGTGCGGTCCTGCTGGTCGAGGCTCGTCCGCTCGAAAAGGAACGCCGGCGAGTGAAGGGGCACGCCCAGGGCGGCCGACTCCTCCTCGTTCGTCACCGTCGGCTCGATCGCCTGTGTGCCGTAGAGGATCTGGATGCCGTATCGCGCGTGGAGGAGCTCGTAGAAGGACCCGGTCAGGTCTTCCGCGGTCAGGCCGGGTACGAGCGCGTGCGGAAGATGGAGCGTCTCGATCGCCATCGTCTCGCCGTCGGCGAGCCGGAGCCGTTTGATTACCAGGATCTTCTCGGATGGAGACACCTGCAGCGACCGGCCGAGGCGGGCCCCGGCAAGGATCGTCTCCATGGAGAGCGTGCGGCTCCCGGGCACCATTCCGCGTCGTCGCATATCCTCGCTGAACGAGGTGATGGTGAGCTCCTGTGAGATCTTCTTCGGCTGCTGGACGTACGTCCCACTGCCGCGCCGCCGCACGAGATAGCCCTCACGGGCGAGGTCGTCGAGCGCGGCGCGGACGGTCAGCCGGGAGACGCCGAGGTCGGCGCTCAGCTGCCGTTCGGAGGGAATTGCGGTGCCGACTCCGAGCTGCTCGATGAGGTCGAGCACCTGCTGGCGCGTATGACTCTGCTTCGTCACTTTCTGCGCGCTCATCGCCGGCGGACTATAGCCCAGTCCGACAAAATTGGTCAATGCCATTGCGTTTCCGTCGGTGGCCCGGTATAGACTGCATGCCGGTGGCCGGGATCGTGCTCGAAGGCGTCAGCAAGGTCTTCGGCGGTGGCGTCGTCGCAGTCGACGACGTCTCGCTCGAGATCGAGAGTGGCGAGTTCCTCGTGCTCGTCGGGCCGTCCGGCTGCGGCAAGTCCACCTTGCTCCGGATGATCGCGGGCCTGGAGGACGCCACCGGCGGGACGATCACGATCGACGGGCGCGACGTCACCGACCTGCCGCCCCGCTCCCGCGACGTGGCGATGGTGTTCCAGAGCTACGCGCTCTATCCGCACATGAGCGTGCGCGAGAACCTCGGGTACGGGCTGCGCGTCCGGAAGACCCCGAAGAAGGACGCCGAGCGCCGGGTCAGCGAGGTGGCGAAGCTCCTCGGCCTCGAGGAGATGCTCGACCGCAAGCCGGCCGCGCTGTCGGGCGGCCAGCGCCAGCGCGTGGCCATGGGCCGCGCCATCGTGCGCGAACCGAAGGCCTTCCTCATGGACGAGCCGCTCTCCAACCTCGACGCGAAGCTCCGCGTCAGCATGCGGGCTTCGCTCGCGAGCCTGCATTCCCGGCTGCGGACGACGACGATCTACGTCACGCACGACCAGGTCGAGGCGATGACGCTCGGCCAGCGGGTCGCCGTCCTCCGCGACGGGAAGATCCAGCAGGTCGACACGCCGCAGAAGCTGTACGCAACGCCGAACAACCTGTTCGTGGCCGCGTTCATCGGCTCGCCCGCAATGAACCTCGTCGAGGCCGAGGTCGCAGACGGGATGGTGAGCTTCGCCGGCTACCGGGTGCCCGTTCGCGGCCCACAGCATGGCCGCGTCATCGTCGGGATCCGCCCCGAGGCGTTCGAGGATGCCGCGTTCGCCGATCCCTCTCTCCCGCAGATCGACGTAACCGTCGAGGTGGTCGAAGAGCTCGGCGCGGAGACGCACGTCATCTTCCCCGTCGACGCGGCGCCGGTCGACGTGAGCGGAGCACGCGAGCTCGACGAGGAAGAGGTGCTGATCGGCGAGGCGCGCACGCACTTCACAGCACGCGTCGACCCGCAGACCTCGGCGCGGCCGGGAAGGCCCCTGCGACTCGCGGTCGACCCTACCCGGTTCCACTATTTCGACCCGGACACGGGAGCCCGCCTCGCCGGCACTGGGACGCCGACGCTGGCTCGCGCTTAGCGTCGTCGCCGCGGCGGTCGTCGCCTCACCGGCTGCGGCGTCACCGAGCGGAACGGTGATCGTGGCGCCGCTGCGCGGTCAGCCGACGTCGTCGCTGCTCGCACGCGTCGCCGCCGGCCAGGTCGGCGGAGTCATCCTCCTCGGAAACGACTGGACGAGCCCCACGACGGCGGCGCATGCCATCGCGCAGTTGCAGGCGGTCGCATGCCGGCGCGGCTCGCCGCTCCTCGTCGGGGTCGACCAGGAGGGGGGCACGGTGCGGCGGCTCCCGTGGGCCCCGCCGACCAAGAGTGCAGCGGCGATGCGAACACCCGCCGAGGCGCGCGCACAGGCGGCGGCGGCAGCGCCGCTCCTGCGTCGAGCCGGCATCGGCATCGACTTCGCGCCCGTCGCCGACACGGTCTCGACGCCGAGGAGCTTCCTCGGCACACGCGCGTTCGGGAGCGATCCGTCGCTCGTCGGGACGCTCGCCGGCGCCTTCGTCCGCGGCCTCCAGGCGGGCGGCGTGGCGGCGACGGCGAAGCACTTCCCCGGTCTCGGGAGTGCGGTCGCGAGCACCGACGACCGCGCCGTGACGATCGCCCGGAACACGGCGTTCCTCACGGCACGTCTCGCGCCGTTCGACGCCGCGATAACCGCCGGGACGAAGCTCGTGATGGTTTCCAACGCCTCCTACCCGGCGCTCGACCCGAGCGGCGCGCAGGCCGTGTTCTCGCACGCGATCGTCACCGACCTCTTGCGGGGGCAGCTCGGCTTCGACGGCGTGGTCGTCACCGACGCGCTCGACGCGGAAGCGGTCGCGCACGTGCAGCACGCTCCGGCGCGCGCACTCGCGGCCGGTGTGGACCTTCTGCTGTACACCCGCACGGCTGCGAGCGAGGCCGGTTACGCGAGCCTCGTCCACGACGCGGCCGCGAGCGCGGTCCTGCGCGCCGAGCTCGCGACGGCGAACGCCCGCATCGCGGCGTTGAAGTCCTGGCTCGGACTGAGCTGCTAGACGCCGATGCGGTCGAGCGTGGCCTCGTCGCGCCGCCAGCGCGGCCGCACCTTGACGACGAGCTCGAGAAAGACGGGATGGCCGAGCAGGGCCTCGATCTCGGGCCGCGCGCGCGTCCCGATGTCCTTCACCATGGATCCGCCCTTGCCGACGAGGATCTGCTTCTGGGACTCCGTTTCGACGAGCAGGAGCGCTCGCACCATCTTGTCGTCCATCTCGTCGACCTCGACGGAGATCGCGTGCGGCACCTCGTCACGCGTGAGCCAGAGCGCCTTCTCCCGGACGAGCTCCCCGATCTGTGCCTCGACGGAGAGATCCGTGCGCTGCTCGGGCGGGAAGTAGAGCGGCCCCTCGGGCAGCAGCCCGACGAGCTCGACCCGCAGCTCCGCAACACCGTCACCGGTCTTCGCGCTCACCGGATGGAGCGCGTGGAAGTCGCCGAGGCGCGCCGCGGCGTTCATCTGCTCCGCGATGTGCCCCGGCTTCAGCCGGTCGACCTTGTTGAGGGCGATCACGACCGGTACCCCGAGTGAGAAGACGCGCGTCGCGATGAAGCGGTCGCCCGCGCCGATCCGCTCGCGAGCGGAGAGCACGAAGACGACGGCCTCGACGTCCTCGAACGACGCGTCGACCGTGTGCTGCATCCGCTCGGTGAGCGCGTCGCGCGGTCGCTGGAAGCCGGGCAGGTCTGCGAGGACGAGCTGGTAGTCGTCACCGTTCGCGATGCCGAAGATGCGCCGCCGCGTCGTCTGCGGCTTGTCCGACACGATTGCGACCTTGCCGCCGCACAACGCATTCACGAGGGTCGACTTGCCGACGTTCGGCCGTCCGGCGACGGCGACGATCCCCGACTTCACGCGGGCAGATCCCACGTATCTGGAAGCAGATCGTCCGCCGAGTACTCGGCGATCGTCCCGTCCGTATGGCAGAACGCGACGCGCGGGATCCGCCACTCGTGCAGCCACTGGCGGCAGCCTCCGCACGGCGACGCGGTGATCCCGATGGCCGCGATCTCGCCGGGACGGACACCGGCAGTCGCCGCCGCAACGATGGCCGACTTCTCGGCGCAGACACCGAGCGGGTACGCCGCGTTCTCGACGTTGACCCCGTCGAAGACGCGCCCATCCGTCGTCAGCAAGGAAGCGCCGACGGAGTACCTGGAGTACGGCGCGTATGCGTTGGCGGCAGCCTCGTGCGCTCGCTCGACGAGCTCTGCTCCCGTCACGTCAGCACCTGGAAGACGACGAGCGTGACGAGCGCGCCGATGGCGCCGCCGTACAGCACTTCGAGGCGAGAATGCACGCCGGATTCCACGCGGGTCTGGGCGACGAGGAGCGCGAGCACGAACGTCAGCGACGAGATGAGGAACCGATGATGGTCGTCGGCGACGTAGGTGGCGGCCATCCAGGCCCCGAAGGCGATGCCCGCGTGGCCTGAGGGGAGACCTCCGCGCAGCGGCGTCCCGCTCCGCGTCAACGCCTTCGTGGCGATGACGACGAGCACGACCAGAACGAGAGCGACGAGGGTGATCTCTGCGGGCGCGTCGCGGACGCGGTCGAGGACGCGGGCCGAGCGATGCGCGATCGCGTGCGCGAAGACGAGGTACCCGACGGCGATCGCGGTAACGGCGGAGATCAACACCGCGCCTGCGGCGATGTCCTTCGCGAGCTTCGCATTCGGGTCGAACGACGTCGTCGATACGTCGATCGCTCCCTCGATGGCGGAGTTGACCATCTCCGCGACGAGGACGAACGCGATCGCCATGAGCAGGAGGATCAGCTCGTCGCGTCCGACCCCGACGGCGACGGCCGCGCCGATCACGACGATCGCGATGACGAAGTGGATGCGCAGGTTCCGCTGCGTCCGGAGAACGTGGATGACCCCCTCGAACGCGTAGTTGAAGCTGTCGAGCAGGGTCGGGGCGCGTCCCGGAGCCGGCGGCGGCGACTGCGGAGGACGCTCCCGAGGCGGCGGGGTCGTGACCGTCACCGGTGCAGGGCCTCGCGCTCCTCCATCTCGACGCCGTGGTCGTAGCCGACGAGATGGAGCACGGCGTGCACGAGCGGCTCGCGCCACTCGTCCCCGACCACCTCGGGGCAGACGACGACGTCGCCGAGCTGGCGCGGGAGCCCGGGCGGCAGCTCCTCGAGCCCGTCGACCGGGAATGCGAGCGCATCCGTCGCCTCGTCGATGCCGAGATGCTCGTGTTTCAGCGCACGGCTCTCGTCCGGCGACACGAACGCGAGTCCCAGTTCCCCCGACTCGACTCCTTCGGCGACGAGCACGCGGCGGACGAGGTCGACCGCGCCGTCTTCGTCGACGGTGACCCCGGAGCGATTGTCGACCTGAACCTCGATCACCTGCGCCGGGCCGTCCCGGTCTCCTCGGAGTGGCGCTTGTACGCCTCGACGATCCGCTGGACGAGCTTGTGCCGCACGACATCCTCGTGCCCGAAATGGACGAACGAGATGCCGTCGATCGAGGCGAGGATGTCCTGCACCTGGATAAGCCCGGACGCCTGCTCGCGCGGCAGGTCGACCTGTGTGACGTCGCCGGTCACAACGACCTTGGAGCCGAAACCGAGTCGCGTCAGGAACATCTGCATCTGCTCCGGCGAGGTGTTCTGCGCCTCGTCGAGGATGATGAAGCTGTCATTAAGCGTCCTTCCGCGCATGAAGGCCAGAGGCGCGACCTCGATCGTGCCGCGCTCCATGTACGTGTTCAGCCGCTCCGGATCCATCGTGTCGTACAGCGCGTCGAAGAGCGGCCGCATGTACGGGTCGACCTTCGCGAGCACGTC
>CAZXZX010000204.1:0-4187 GCA_964645445.1 uncultured Gaiellales bacterium | reverse complement strand
CGGATGAACATCGTCGCGGCGACGCGCTACGTCCTGAGCGTGAAGACGAACCTCGTCCTGATCGCCGCCAGCGCGCTCGGGTACTACTTCCTCGCCGGCGTGCAGACGTTCGGCTCCGAGTTCGCGAAGCAGCAATATGGCATCTCGCAAGCGCTTGCCAACCTGCTCCTCCTCGTCATCGGGATCGGCGCGGTCGGCGGCGTCCTCGCGGGCGGGGCGCTCGGCGACCGCTTGCTGCGGCGGGGCGTTCTGAGCGGGCGTCTCTACGTCGCCATCGGGTCGGCGGCGCTGACGCCCGTTCTCTTCGCGCCCGCGCTCTTCATCCGGAGCGCGGGCTCCGCGCTGCCGTACCTGCTGGGTGCGGTGTTCCTCCTGTCGGCGCAGAACCCGCCGCTCGACGCCGCTCGGCTCGACATCATGCCGCCGCTCCTGTGGGGCCGAGCCGAGTCGGTGCGCACGTTCCTGCGCTCGCTCGCGCAGGCGCTCGCTCCGCTTCTCTTCGGCGCGGCGAGCGACCACGTGTTCGGCGGCGGGCGCTCGGGACTGCAGTGGACGTTCGTCGTCATGCTCGTCCCGCTGGCGGCGAGCGCATATCTGCTGTTCGTGGGCCGACGGACGTATCCGCGCGACGTCGCGACCGCTGCGGCGAGCGCCTAGTTCCCCAGCATCAGATCGACGGCCCGATGCAGATCGTCGAGCCGGCTCACGCCGAATGCGCGCACCGTGCCGTCGGCATCGACGACGAGGTTCGTGGGCACGCCGCGCACGCCGAGCGCGCGCGCATACTCGGCCGTCTCGTCGAGGAGCACCGTTCCCTCGAGGCCCCACATCTCGCAGAAACGCTCGACCTCGGGCTTCGCGTCGGAGCCCTCCCAGATGTCGATGTGGACGACGTCGAGACCCGACCGGTCCCGTTCACGGCGGCGCAGCTCCTCGAGGAAGGGCGCCGCAGCGTTGCACGGCCCTCACCAGCTCGCGAAGAAGTTGATGATGTAGCGCTTCTCCGCCCACTCTCGACTCGAGCGCTTCTCGCCCGTGCGCAGGTCGACGAGCGAGAACTCGGGGAGCGGCATGCCGATGAGCGGCGACTGCTCCTCGAGCGCGGGCGCGGGCGGTCGTCCGGCGAGAAGATCCTCGACGATCGTCAGTGTCCCGCTGCCGGCGTCGGCGACGAGCAGCCGGCCGTCGTACGGGTCGACGGTGACGCCGCCGGGACCGTCGCCGACCGGGATCTGCGTCCACTCGGTGCCGTCGGCGACGCCGAGCACGCTGACGGTGCCTGCACCCCGGTTGCTGACGTAGATCCGGTCGTGCGCGGGCGCCACCGTCAGGCCGACGGGCGCCTCGCCGACACGCAGCTCCTCGATCACGCGTGCCGTCGCGATGTCGATCCGGCTGACCGTTCCGGCGACGGAATTGACGACGAACGCCTCGCCGCGCTCGGGCACGACGCCGACCGCACATGCTCCAGTGCCGACCTCGATGCGCCCGAAGGGCTCGTTCGTGTCGGCGTTCACGAGCGTGACGGAGGCGTCGATGAAGTTGACACAGAGCACGACGCGGCGTTCGCGGTCGAGCTCGATCGCGCCTGCGCCGATCTCCGCCTCGACCGTCGCCACCGTCTCCAGCGTGTCGACGTCGATGACGCTCATCGTCCCGCCGAGCGAGTTGCCGACGTACAGGCGGCGGTCGCCGGCGTCGTAGGCGAGCCCCGACGGGTAGCCGCCGACCGGGACGGTGGCCGCGAGCGTGAGCGTCGCGGCATCGACGACGGAGACCGAGTCGGCGTGTGCGTCGGCGGTGAAGATGCGGTCGGTGGGCGGGTCGTAGACGAGGTCGATCGGTTCCGCCCCGACGGGCACCGAGGCGATCACCCTGTGCTCCTCGAGGTCGACGACGGTCACCCAGTCGCTGCGCGAGCACGCGACGTACGCGCGCCGGCGCACGACGTCGACGCCGACTCCCTCGGGGTCGAGGCCGACCGGGATCTCCGCGACCTTCCGCCAGTGCGCCGGCACGTCTATCCGGCATGCGGCGCCCACGGCGTACTCCTCGGTCATCGTGCGTACCCGTATCACACTCGGGTGACGGCAGCGACCGTAGCCTGCCCGTAGCTGACGCCGCCGTCGTTGGGCGGGACGAGCCGGTGCGTGAGCACGCGGAAGCCCTCGCGCTCGAGCCGCGCGCGCGTCGACGCCGCCAGGCGCAGGTTCTGGAACGTCCCGCCGGAAAGCGCGACCGTGCGCGGGCCGGCGGCCTCCGCACAGGCGGCGGCCGCGCCCGCAGCGACCGTCTCGTGGAAGGCCGCAGCGATGTGCTCGCGCGGTTCGCCGTCCCGGGCGCGCGAGTAGCAGGTGGCGACGAGCCCGGTCGCATCCCCGAAGCGCCACGGCCACGGCTCCGCGGCGAGGTCGCCGGCGAGCTGCTCGAGCTCGATCGCTGCCTGGCCCTCGTACGTCACCTCGTCGCGGACGCCGAGCACCGCGGCGACGGCGTCGAACAGGCGGCCCATCCCCGAGGCGAGCGGCGCGTTGACGGCCAGGCTCGCGCGCACTTCCGGCCACCGCTCCCACGGCACCGGCTCTCCGGCGCGTTCGAGATGCACGGCGGCGACGCGCCACGGCTCGCGTACCGCGGCTTCACCGCCCGGGAGCGGAACGGGCTCGAGCCAGGCGAGCCGCTCGAAGCCGGCGAGATCGCAGCGGAGGAGCTCGCCGCCCCAGAGCGTGCCGTCGGTGCCGTACCCGGTCCCATCGAAGACGAGCGCGAGCGCGGGGCCGGTCTCGCCGTGCTCTGCGAGGCAGGCTGCCGCGTGCGCGTGATGATGCTGGACGCCGACGAGCGCCGCGTCCTGCTCGAGCGCCCACTTCGTCGAGAGGTACTCGGGATGGAGGTCGTGGGCGACGACGTCGGCGCGAACGTCGAGCATGTCGAGATACAGCTCGAGGTCGTTGCGGAAGGCGCGGTAGGCCTGCTCCGAGTCCAGGTCGCCGAGGTGCGGCGACATGAAGGCGTCCGGGCCGCGCGCGACGCAGAACGTGCTCTTCAGCTCCGCGCCGGCCGCGACGATCGGACGGCTCGCCGGAACGGGGAGGGGGATCGCGGCCGGCGCGTATCCGCGCGACCGGCGGATGGGGAACGACGCGCGCACGACGGAGTCCTCGCAGCGACGGTGGATCGGCCGATCGTGCGAGAGGAACGCGTCGGCGATCGAACCGAGTCGCTCGCGCGCCTCGCCGTCGTCGAACGCGATCGGCTCGTCGCTCACGTTCCCGCTCGTCATCACGAGCGGGATCTGTGCGTCGTGGAGGAGGAGGTGATGCAGCGGCGTGTACGGGAGCATCACGCCGAGCCACACCGTGCCGGGAGCGACCGACGGCGCGATCCCTCCGTCGTTGCGCCGGCGCACGAGCACGATCGGCCGCTCGCGCGACTCGAGCAGCGCCCTCTCCTCAGGCGTGACGTCCACGTCGCGCATCATCACGGCGAAGGGCTTGTCCTCACGATGCTTGCGGTTCCGGAGTCGCGCGACGGCGTTCTCGTTCGTCGCATCGCAGGCGAGGTGGTAGCCGCCGAGGCCCTTGACGGCGACGATCTTCCCCGCGCGCAGGAGGCCGACCGCCTCGCTGAGCGGCATCGACAGCTGCGGCCCGCAGACGGGGCAGCAGATCGGCTCGGCGTGGAAGCGGCGGTCGCGCGGATCCTCGTACTCGCGTCGGCAGGCCGCGCACATCTCGAACCCGGCCATGGTCGTCAGCGCGCGGTCGTACGGGATGCCTCGCACGATCGTGAACCGCGGGCCGCACTGCGTGCAGTTGACGAACGGATAGCGGTAACGGCGATCGTCCGGGTCGAAGAGCTCGCGCAGGCACTCCTCGCACGTCGCGACGTCCGCGGGGATGAGCGCGCTCCTGCCCGAGGCCGAGCTGGCGTCGATCCGAAATTCGGCCTCGCCCATCGGCGCGACCCCTTCGGCGACGACGGAGTCGACCCGTGCGAGCGGGGGCGCCTCGGCACGGATCGCGGCCGCGAAAGCGTCGAGCGCGGCCGCGGCCCCTTCCGCCTCGACGATGACTCCGGCACCGTCGTTGAGGACATACCCGCCGAGCCCGTGCCGCTGCGCGAGCCCGTACACGAACGGACGGAAGCCGACGCCCTGCACGACACCCGTTACGCGTAAGCGGCGC
>CAZXZX010000203.1:0-37358 GCA_964645445.1 uncultured Gaiellales bacterium | reverse complement strand
TCGATCGCGTTGTCGAAGTCCTTCTGCGTGACGTACTGCTCGCCGCGGCGTCCTGCGAAGATCGCGGCCTCGTTGCAGATGTTCGCGAGCTCAGCACCGGTGAGACCGCTCGTCTGTCGCGCAACCTGGTTGAGATCGACGTCGGCCGCAAGCGGCTTGCTGCGCGTGTGCACGACGAGGATCGCCTCACGGCCGGAGAGATCCGGCGGCGACACGAGCATCTGCCGGTCGAACCGGCCGGGGCGCAGCAGCGCGGGATCGAGATCCTGGATGCGGTTGGATGCGCCCATGACGACGACCTGCTCCGCACCTTCGAAGCCGTCCAGCTCGACGAGCAGCTGATTGAGCGTCTGATCCTGCTCGCGATTGAAGCCGTGACCGGTGCGCTGGGCGCCGACGGCGTCGAGCTCGTCGATGAAGACGATCGCAGGCGCGTGCTTGCGCGCCTCGAGGAAGAGCTTCCGGATTCGAGCCGCGCCCAATCCGGCGAACATCTCGACGAACGACGACGCGCTGGCCGAATAGAAGTGCGCGCCCGATTCGTGCGCGACCGCCTTTGCGAGGAGCGTCTTCCCCGTGCCGGGCGGGCCGTACAGCAGCAGGCCCTTCGGCACCTTCGCGCCGAGCCTCTGGAAGCGCTTCGGGTCGCGCAGGAAGTCGACGACCTCCATCAGCTCCGCGCGAACCTCTTCGACGCCTGCGACGTCGCTCCACGTGACCTGCGACTTCGCGCCGCTGTCGAGATGGGTCGGGCGGATGCGCGGCATCATCCCGACGGTCTTCCAGAGCAGCCATGCGGTGATGACGAGGATGCCGAAGAAGGCGAGGGGGAGCCACGTGGTGGCGAAATCCGCAGCTTGATGGAACCAGTTCCCCACCATCGGGCACTCACCTCATCGGCAGACGACCCCGAACCCCTTAGCCGCCGTATTGTGCCGACAAACGCAAGCGTTCAGGCGACGAGGCCGAGCCGGTCGTTCGGCCTGTAGCGGCGCCCGAACTTCCCCGACGGGCGGCCGTCGGTCAGGACGACGTCGGCCGTGAAGTCGTTCGAGCCGCGGATGAGCGACGACCCGACGCCGTACGCGTCGACGGGAACATCGAGCCGTTCGAACTCGTGGATCTTCTCCACCGTGAACCCACCGGAGGCGACGATCTTCACGCGCTCGAAGCCGTCGCGGTCGAGGGCGTCGCGGACGCGCTGCACGAGCCGCGGGTTCACGCCGGTGGGCTTGAACTCGCCCATCTCGCCGACGAGCGAGAAATCGACGAGGTTCTCGGACGTGTCGAGCCGCACACCCCACAGACGGTCGCCGAGCGCGCGGGCGACCGCCAGTGCGGTCTCGACGGAGTTGTTCTGGAAATCGACGAGGACGGTCACGTTCGTCTCCGGCGAGGCCCACTCCGCGAACTTCGACGCGGCGAGCACGGTGTTGCCGCCGTACGACGCGATCAGCGAGTGCGGCACCGTGCCGAGCGCGCGGCCGCCCCACCACGACGCCTGCTCGTCGGTGGTGACGCCGATCTCGGCGCCCGTGACGAGGCCGGCGACGTGGGCGGCGTAGCCGTCGCCCGTCTGTACGCGGTGGTGGTCGTGGCGCGCGGGCATGAAGATGATCGGCTTGCCGTTCGCCGCCTCGAGCACGCGGGCGACGTTCGTCGTGATCAGGGTCCGCCGCGCGAGGACGCCGAGGTAGAGCGTTTCGAGATGGGCGAACAGCGTGTAGTCGCCCTCGATCGTCATGACGGTCTCGTGCGGCACGATGAGGTCGCCGTCGTACAGCGCGTGCACGGTGATCGCTTCCCAGTCGTCGCTGCAGAGCTTGACGATCGCGATCGCCTCGTCGATGCCGCCGAGGTACGCCTCGTTCTTCTGGAAGACCTGCATGACGACGCGAGGGTGCCGCCCATCCGCGAGCAGCGCCGCGCGCGAGTGGTTGAAGTAGGCGTCGGTGTAGTAGCCGGCCCGCATCTTCTCGACGGGCAGGTCGAAGACCTCCGGGTCGAGGCGGCTACGTGCTGCTTGTGCCGTCGGCATGCTCGAGCTCCAGGCAGGCGCGCAGCGCCGCTTCCGCCACCTCGAGCTGCTCCGGTGTGGGCTCGGCCGTCGTCAACCGGTGCTGCAATTCGTGACCCGGCCTGGACAGCGCCTGGGCGACGACGTTCTTCGGGTGCCGGGTCATCCAGCCGAAGATCTCGGTCGAGGCACCGAGCGCGCCGATCTGCGCAGCGGCGCGCGCATGCTTCCGCGCACGCTCGGGTGCGAGCTCCGCGAGCGCGTTTCCAACGGCTGACGTGAGCAGCAGCGGACCGACGAGGTGACCGCCGCAGCGCTCGTGCTCCTTCGTCGCTCCCTCGCCGTGCTCGTACGTGCCGATGGAGATGTGCTCGGCGCCGTGATACGCGGCAAGCTCGCCGACCCGGAGCGATAGCACGGCGGGAGCGAGCGACACCAGGCTCGCGATCAGTTCCTTCGCAGCGGGCCGCAACCGCGACTCGCGCAGACCGCGCACCGCGATCGCGGTACCGACGACGGAGACGAGCGTGCGGCCGTCCTGCATCGGCATACGCGCTCCCGGCAGCGTTCGCTTCACCTCGGGGAGCACGGCGAGGGCCTCCACGAGCCTGAGCGGGCCGCGCAGGAGCGGCGCGTGCACGCGGGCCGCGACAAAGCGCTTCCGCGCCGCCGCGACCTCGATGCGCCCGTCCGGATCGCGGATTGCGCAGGCCCACGATGTCGGCCCGTGCACGAGCACTCCGTTGGCGAGCGCCATCCCACCGAGACGAACCTTCTCGCTCATGCCCGGGAGGGTAGCCGCGCAGCCTCGCGCAGCGCAGCCTGCAACGATGCCGCAGCCGGCCCGGAGGGGAACGCGGCATCGTCCACGGCGACGACGGGCATGACCTCGCGAATGGACGAGCAGAGGAAGACCTCGTCTGCGCCGATGAGCCGCTCGAGCGGGAACGCTCCCTCCTCCACGTCGTAACCCGCCTCCGGCGCGAGCTCGAGCAGCACTGCCCGCGTCACACCCGCGAGAATCGGGAGGTCGAGCGACGGCGTGACGAGCGTGTCGGCCTCGCGCCACCATACGTTCGCCGTCGGGGCTTCGAGAACGGTGCCGTCGTGGGCGACGAGCAGCGCGTCGTCGGCTCCCCGCCCCGCGGCTCGATCCTGCGCCGCCATGTTCTCGGCGTAGCTCGTGGACTTCGCCGACGCGAGTGTCCCCGTCGACCAGCGCACGACGGCGAGCCGCATGCCACGGGCGCGGACCTCCTCCAGCTCGGGCGCAAGCGCGGCGCCGGTGGACACGAGCGTCGTGCCCGTCCAGTAGAAGCGCAGCGAGAGATCCGGAACGCCGGCTGCCTTGACGACGCCGTCGGCGAGACGGACGCATTCCTCGCGGTCCGGCTCTGGCAGCCGGACCCGGGCCGCCGACCGGGCGAGCCGGTCGATGTGAGCGTCCAGCTGGAACGGCCGCCCGTCGTAGACGCGCGCCGTCTCGAATACCGCACGCCCGCGGAGCAGCGCCTCGTCGTCCGCCGAGAAGACGGGGGTATGCGGGTCGACGAGCCCTCGTCCTGCGACTGCGACGGCGAGAAGGTTCATACCGCCGCCAGCAGCGGACGCGCCTTGACCCACGACTCCTCGATCTCGGCAGCCGGCTCCGAATCCCACACGATCCCGCCGCCCACCCATAGGTGGATGCGGCCTTCGGCGATCGCAAACGTGCGGATGGTCAGCGCCAGATCGAGATCGCCGTTCGCATAGATGCGGCCGAGCGCGCCCATGGACGCGCCGCGGCCGACCGGCTCCAGCTCGGCGATGAGCTCGAGCGCGGTCGACTTCGGGCAGCCGGTGATCGAGCCGCCGGGCAGGACGGCGTCGAGGAGCTCGGTCAGCGTCACGTCCGGGCGCAGGCGCCCCTCGACCGTGGCGACGAGATGGGAGACCCCGGCGAGCTGCCGCTCGGCGAGCAGTTGCGGCCAGTGCACGCTCCCCGGCACGCACACGCGCGAGAGGTCGTTCCGCTCCAGGTCGACGATCATCACGTGCTCCGCGGCGTCCTTTATTCCCCAGGAAGTGCTGCGCACCTCCAGGGGACCCCTCTTTGGTACGGACTCGATCGGGACGCCGGCCGGGCGCGTGCCTTTGATCGGCATCGTCCGCACGATGTCGCCGCGCTTCTGCAGCAGCACCTCGGGCGAGGCGGAGACGATGGCCCAGCCGTCGCCCTCGAGCGGCGCAGGCTCGTGCGGCCGGAGGGGAGCGAGCGCGGCGGCGACGCCGGCGGGGTCACCCTCGAAGTCGGCGCACAGATGCTGGACGAGGTTGACCTGGTACACGTCGCCCTCGTAAATAGCGGCGCGCACGGCCTCGACTCCAGCGGCGTACTCGGCCGCGCTCCACGTCGCCTCCCACGGCCCGACCGAGAACGACGACTGCTGGGCGCGAGGCGCGTCGAGCGAGTACGCGACCTTCGGCAGCGCACAGGGATCCGCCTTGGACGGCGCCGACGCGCCGTATGCGACGAACACGCGCGCGACGCCGAAGTCCTCGGCGGCGAGCGCGTCCTCGAGCTCCGCGAGCGACGCGAGCTCGACCGTCACAGCATTGTGTGCACGGCGTGCCGCATCCACGCGACGCCGAGCTCGAGATCGTCGATCGGGATGCGCTCGTCGGCGGAATGGATGAGTTGCGCCGAGACCTCGGGCGGCATCGTGCGCATGGGGAAGAAGCCGTACGCAACCGTCCCGAACGCCTCGCGCAGCCAGTGGCTGTCGGTGAAGCCCGGGCATGTGAGCGGCACGGCGCGCGCTCCCGCCTCGACCTCGGCCACGAACGACTCGACCGCGTGCCACAGCGGTGTCTCGAGCGGCGAGCGCGTGCCGCCGTGTGCGGCGCCCCAGACGAGGTCGTACGCGATGTCGTCGCCGAGCATTGCGCGGACGACATGCTCGATCTCCGCGGGCGTCTGCCCCGGCAGCAGCCGGCAGTCGACCTCGAGCTCGACGAGCGCGGGGATGACGTTGCGCTTCTTCGACGCTGCGATCATCGTCGGCGAGAACGTCGGCGCGAGCAGCGCGCGGACGACCTCGCCCGTGATCTCGTCGAGCGCGCAGATGCGCTCGATGATCTGCGCCGGAGCAGGCACCTCGTCGAGCACCGCACGTGTGAACGCCTCCACCTCCTGCTGCACCTGCTGCTCCGGCCGATAGGCGGCGATGCGCTCGATCAGCGTCGCCGCCTTGATGAGCGCGTTGTCGGCGATCGACGGCATCGACGCATGACCGGAGCGCCCGTGTACGCGCACGACGAACGGCGCTGTCAGCTTCTCGGCGGTCGTGCACTGATAGAAGGTTGCGCCGCCGAGCTGCACGCGGTCGCCGCCGCCCTCGTTGATCGCGTAGTCGCAGCGCACCGCGTCGGGATGCGCCTGGCACAGCCACTCGAGGCCGAAGCCGTCGCCGACCTCCTCGTCCGCGGTCGAGGCGAGGATGAGGTCGCCCTTCGGCTCGAAGCCCTCTCGCGCGAGCGAGGCGAGCGCGACCGCTTCCGCAGCGACCTGGCTCTTCATGTCGAGAGCGCCGCGCCCCCAGACCTCGCCGCCGCGCACTTCCCCCGAGAAGGGCGGAACGCTCCACTCCGCCGGATCGGCGAGGACGACGTCGGTGTGACCGAGCAGGAGCAGCGACGGGCCGTCGCCGCTACCGGGGATGCGGGCGACGAGGTTGGCGCGCTCCGGAACGCGGGCGTACAGCTCGCAAGCGATGCCGTTCGCCACGAGGTAGTCGCGCAGGAGCTCGGCCGCTGCGGTCTCGTTCCCCGGCGGGTTCGTCGAATCGACCTGGATCAGCCGGCTGAGGAGATCCGTGACCTCGGACACGCGCGGAGCATACTTCTGCGCGTGTCCGATCTTTTCGCCGATGCAGCGTCGCAGCGGGCGGGCGAGATCGCCCCGCTCGCGCAGCGCCTGCGCCCGCGGACGCTCGAGGAGCTGGTGGGCCAGAAGCACATCCTCGGCGAGGGCTCGGCACTGCGGCGTGCGATCGCCGAGGACCGTGTCCGCTCGTCGATCTTCTACGGGCCGCCGGGATCGGGGAAGACGACGCTCGCGCGAATCGTCGCCGCGTCGACCGGCGCGGCGTTCGAGGAGCAGTCGGCCGTATCGGCGACCGTCAAGGACGTGCGCGAGGTCCTCGCGCGCGCACGTGAGCGTTTGGGGACGAGCGGCCGGCGCACGATCCTCTTCCTCGACGAGATCCACCGCTTCAACAAGGCGCAGCAGGACGCCCTGCTGCCGGCGGTCGAAGAAGGCCTCGTGACGCTCATCGGCGCGACGACCGAGAACCCGTACTACGAGGTCAACTCGGCGCTCATGTCACGCGTGCAGATCTACGAGCTGGAGACGATCTCGGACCAGGAGATGGCGATCATCGTGCGGCGCGGGATCGCCGAGGTGGGTGCGGAGGCGCCGGACGAGATCGTGGAGCTGATTGCGCGGCGCGCCGGTGGCGATGCGCGCAGCGCGCTCAGCATCGTCGAGCTCGCCGGCGAGACGGCGACGGGGCCCATCACCGAGGAGAACGTCGAGGACGCAGCCCGCAAGCGCCCGGTCGTCTACGACAAGGCGTCGGGCGCGCACTACGACTTCACGTCGGCGTTCATCAAGTCGATGCGCGGGTCCGATCCCGACGCGGCCGTGTACTACCTCGCGGCGATGCTCGAGGGTGGAGAAGACGCGCGCTTCATTGCACGCCGCATGATCGTGCTCGCGTCCGAGGACATAGGCAACGCCGACCCACGCGCGCTGCTCGTCGCCGTCGCGGCGGCACAGGCCGTCGAGCACGTCGGGCTGCCGGAGGCGCGGCTCAATCTCGCACAGGCGGCCGTCTACCTCGCGCGCGCGCCGAAGTCGAACGCGAGCTACATCGCGATCGACGAGGCGACTGCCGACGTGCGCGAGCACGGCACCGTCAAGCCGCCGAAGTCGCTGCGCGACGGGAGCTGGTATGGGAAGAAGCTCGGTCACGGCAAGGGCTACGTCTACCCGCACGACGACCCGGCCGGGTTCGAGGTCGACCACCTCCCCGACGAGCTGAAGGGCAGGACGTACTACCGGCCCTCCGGCTCCGGCGAAGAGTCGTAGCGCAACCGTGACACTTTCGTAACGGGGCCAGGCCCTGTTACGTATTGGTCACGAGAGTGTCGCGGAAACGAACGCGTCGTAGGCGTCGTCGCCGAAGACCGCGAAGACGACGCGGTCGAGGGACTCCGCGGGAAAGGCGCGCGCGGCGGCGACCATGATGCGGGCGCACTCCCCGAGCGGGAAGCCGCCGACGCCCGTGCCGAACGCTGGAAGCGCGACCGAGTGGCAGCCGAGCTCGTCGGCAAGCGCGAGACAAGCGCGCGTCGTCCGCGCGACGAGATCGGCGCTCGTCCGCAGATCCTGGCTCATCACGGCACCGTGGATGACGTAGCGCGCGGGCAGACGGCCGGCCGAGGTGGCCACCGCCGTACCAACCGGGATCGGCCCCAGCGCCATCGCCTCCCGCTCGATCTCCTCGCCGCCGGCCCGCTTCAGCGCGCCCGCGACTCCCGCACCCATCCACAAGTGGTCGTTGGCGGCATTCGCGACCGCATCGACCCCGAGCGACGCGATGTCGCACGCGACGACTTCGAGCTCCACGGCGGGAGTATCGTCGCCCCGATGCGCCTGCACGTGCACGAGTGGGGCGATCCGGACGGGCCCGCCGTCGTATGCCTGCACGGCGTCACCGCGCATGGCGAGCGCTACAAGCAGCTGGCCGAGGAGCGCTGGGCGACGCGCTTCCACGTCGTCGCGCCCGACTTGCGCGGGCACGGTCGCTCGGGCTGGGACCCACCGTGGACGTTCGAGACGCACGTCGCCGATCTCGTCGAGACGATCGACGCGCTCGGCCTCGAGCAGCCCGACTGGGTCGGGCACTCGTTCGGCGGCCGGCTCGTGCTCGAGCTCGCCGCGCGCCATCCGGAGCGGGTCCGGCGGGCGGCGCTGCTCGATCCCGCCTTCGACATCCTCCCGCACGTCGCCGAATTCATGGCCGAGGTGGAGCAGCAGGAACAGGTGTACGACTCTGCGACCGCGTACCTCGAGAGCCGCCACGACGCCGGGGAGATCGACATGGCCCGCGCGCTCGCGGACATCCCCCTCTACCACGACGTCCTTCCGGACGGACGCCTCGAGCGACGCACCTCTCAGAAGGCGGTCGTCTCGATCTACCGCGAGCTCGCGACCACTCCACCGCCCGTCGACACGCTGACGATGCCGGCGCTGCTCCTGTATGCGCCGCTCTACGGCCTCGTGCGCGACGAGCACCTCGAGGCCTACCGGGGCCGCGTCGAGGTCGTCGAGGTACCGGGCCTCCACATGGTGATGTGGTCGGCGTTCGACCAGACCGCCGACGCGGTCGACCGCTTCCTACAGGATCCTCGCCCCGAGAGCTGAGCCGATGAGCTCGACGGCGAGCTTGCCCGTCGCGTTCTCGCGATCGAGCACCGGATTGACCTCGACGACGTCGAGGGAGTCGAGCCGCGCCGACTCCGCGACGACTTCCATCGCGAGGTGCGCCTCGCGATACGACAGCCCGCCGCGCACCGGAGTCCCGACGCCGGGCGCTGTCTCGGGATCGACCACGTCCAGGTCGAGGCTGACGTGGAAGAAGCCGGCCCCGGACGCGTGGGCGATCGCCTCGCGCATGCACCGTTCGACGCCGATGCGGTCGATGTCGGCCATGGTGAAGACCTTCGCGTCGATCTGCTTCAGCAGCTCGCGCTCGCCCAGGTCGAGCGACCGCACACCGAAGAGCGACAGGCGGCCGGCCTCGATCGCGGGCAGCGTCCAGCCCGCGCGCGCGAAGGCCTTGCCGCCGAGGCCGAGCGCGGCGGCGAGCACCATGCCGTGCACGTTTCCGGTCGGCGACGATTCGGGCGTGTTCAGGTCGCCGTGCGCGTCGACCCACAGCACGCCGCCGGCGCCGCGTACGTTCGCCATGCCGACGAGGCTGCCGAGCGCAACCGAATGGTCGCCGCCGAGGACGAGGGGCGTCTGCCCGTTTCTGCACGCATCCGCGACGAGCCGCGCGACCTCGTCGCACAGCGCGAGGATCTGCGGCAGGAAGCGTGCACGCTCGTCACCCGCCTCGGTCGACTCCGCGACGGGCGCCTCGACGTTGCCGAGGTCGACCGTGTGAATGCCGAGCGCCCGCTGCAGATGTTGCTCGAGCTCCGCGTAACGGATCGCCGACGGCCCCATGTCGACACCGCGGCGACCGGCGCCGAGATCGAGCGGCGCGCCGATCAGAGCGATCTCCCGAACTGCCGGTTGCACGGTCACCGTGGCAAGGCTAACGTCCGTCCGTGGACCAGCCGGACGGCACGGTCGCGGTACCGGTACGTGTCCTCCTCGTGGACGACGATCGCGACTTCCTCGCGTCGCTGCTCCCCCTGATCGAGCACCAGCCGGTCCTGACCGTGGCCGGCACCGCCGAGAACGGCCTCGACGCGATCGAGCTCGCGGACGAGCTCGATCCGGATGCCGTCGTCATCGACCTGCACATGCCCGTCGTGGACGGCGTGACCGCCGTTGCGCGCCTGCGGAAGGATCATCCGAACCTCTGCCTCATCGCGCTCACGGGCGATCCCGCGCCGGAGCTGCACCAGGCGGTGAGCGAGGCAGGGGCAGACGCGGTCCTGATGAAGGGCGACCTCGTCGACAGCCTCGTCCAGCGCCTGCGCGCCGTACGGGCCGCGCACGAAGCCCGCTAGACTTCGCCGCCGCGCGGCGAGGTAGCTCAGCTGGTAGAGCACTCGGCTGAAAACCGGGGTGTCGCCGGTTCGAGTCCGGCCCTCGCCATTTCGCTGCACGCCAATTTCCGCGGCGTATGAAGAAGTTGGCCCCCGAGCTCGCGCGAGCGTTCTCGGGGGCCTCAGGCGTCCGGACCGGTGCAACCGTGTCGCGAACGTCCGTTGAGCGGAGACTAACGCTTCCGGGCGCGCAATGCCGTCGCCGGATCGGCGGCAAACCTCTCGAAATCGTCAAATCCCCGCCGTCCGAGCTCGCGTCGCAGCCGCTCCTCGGACACGTAGATCGGCGTCTCCACGCCGCGCGAGAACGAGAACGCGACGTATGCGCCCGGAGCGAGGACGCGGGCGAGCTCGTCGAAGAACGGGACCGCATTCATGAGGACGACGAGGTCGAACGATCCATCCGGGAAGGGCAGATGCGACGCGTCGCCGACCTCGAACCGGGCACGCCCGCCTTTCCGCCGTGCCTCCGCGACCATCGCCGACGAGAGATCGACGCCGATCACCTCCGCGGACGGAAACCAGCCGGCGAGCGCATGCGCCGCAACGCCCGTCCCCGTGCCGACGTCGAGCACGCGGCCCGGCGCTAGACCGGTGAGCGCGAGCCGGAGCGCACCGAGATGGTGCGGACCGATGCGCGCCTCCCACGTCGGCGCGATGCGCTCGAACATGTCGTGCATCCGACCGCGCACCAGCCGCCACAACTCCGGCCGGCGCACGACCGCGTCGGTGATCAGGCGGGCGACCTTCTTCTCGTCGATCACTGCGGCGTGATCGTGAGGTCGCTGCCCTCGTCGACGCCGAGCAAGTCGGCGGCGCTCCCGCGCGCGACCGCTACCGCGACGTTGCGGTAGCTGTCCTCGTACAGGATGAGCTCGCCCACGCGAGCGTCTCCAAACGTGCGCGCGGCGACCGCGAACCAGCGGTCGCTGTCGCGGCCGAGCTCGACGCGCGTGCCGGGAACGACCTCGACCTCCTCGAGCTGGTCGCGCGTCAGGTTCAGCGACACGTTGCCGAAGCGGTCGACCGCGAGCACGGTGGCGCGGATCTGCCCACCGTCGACCGCCGGCTCGGGGACGTCGAGTCGCACGAGCTCGCCTCGGTCGATCGGAGGGCCGAGCTCGGCGATGGGAACACCCGCCGCGAGATGGGCCGCCGCGGGCGAGAAGAGGTCTCGGCCGTGGAACGTCCGCGAGACACGCTCGAGCGCGTAGGCCGGATTGGCGAGCTCGTGCGCGGCGGCGACTCCACCGAAGCGATCGACGGCCGGCAGGAGCAGACCGTTGTCGGGCCCCACGTACAGGCGGCCCTCGCCGTCCTGCACGACGAGCGGCCGTCGCGAGCCGCCCACCCCGGGATCGACCACGGCGAGGTGCACGCCCGCGGGCATGTACGCGAGCGTGTTCGCGAGCACGAGCGCGCCCTGCAGAATCCGTCCCGGCTTTATCCCGTGGGTGATGTCGATGATCTGCGCCTCAGGCGCGATGCGCTTCATCACGCCGTGGCAGGTACCGACGAAGTCGTCCTGTAGGCCGAAGTCCGTCAAGAACGTGATGAACATCAGAGCGAGCCTACGGCGTCGACGAGGCCGTCGAGATCGTGACTATCGGCGACGGCGAGCACCTCGAGCCCGCGGGCTCGCGCCTCGGCCGCGGTCTGCGGGCCGATCGCGACGACGGGCAAGCGCGCGCCGGTGGCCGCGAGCGCCCGCGCCGTCGAGCCGGACGTGAGCACTGCGACGTCACCCTCGGGGGCCGGCGGATGAAGCTCGACGGTGCGGTAGAGCGCCAGGAAGTCGGCGGCGAGGACGTCGCGGCGCGCGCCTTCCGCGGCGGCGAGCAACGTCCTTCGCCCCGGCGGCAGCTCGTCTCGCAGTCCCTCCTGCGTGTGGACGCGCGGGACGAGATCCGGCTCGAGACCCTCCTCCCGCAGCGCCTCGGCCGTGCCCGGGCCGATCGCCGCCAGGTGGTGCGGCGGCGCGACGAGCCGGCGCCCGAGCTCACGGGCGCCGTTCGGGCTCGTGACGACGACCCAGTCCCAGGGAGAGAGGTCGAGGATCTCGTCACCCAGGGGCTCGATCCGGATGAGCTCGCAGACGACGACCTCGTGGCCGAGCGCCTCGAGGCGCGGCACGAGCTCCTCCCGCGTGACGACGACCCTCATCGGGCCAGGGAGGCCAGCTCCCGGCCGAGGGCGGCAGGGTCATCCCCAGTGCGCCGCTCGATCCAGGATCCGTCCTCGGCGGCGATGAGCCCCGTGAGCGTCGCCCCGTCGTGATGCGCGGCGACCGGCGCCAGGCAGCCGCCCCCGACCGCGGCAACGACAGTCCGCTCCGCCTCGACGCGTCGCCGTGTTTCCTCGTGGTCGGCGGCCGCGACCAAGTGCGACTCGCCCTCGCGCACCTGGAGCGCGAGTGCGCCCTGGCCCGCCTCGGGAAGCAATTCCCCGGGATCGAAGCGCATGCCGATCTCGCGCGAGAGCCCCAGCCGGTCGAGACCGCAGGCTGCGAGCACCACCGCGTCGAGATCGCGCTCGCGGCGCTTGCGCAGGCGCGTATCGATGTTGCCACGCAACGGCTCGATCGAGAGAGACGGGTCGAGCGCGAGCAGCTGCGCCGTGCGCCGCACGGACGCCGTGCCGATGCGCATCCCGGGGCGGATCGCATCGGCGCCGCACAGCGCGTCCCGCGGGTCCTCGCGCGCGAGATACGCCCCGACGCGCAGGCCCTCGGTGTCGGTCGACGTCATGTCCTTCGCCGAGTGCACGGCGACATCGATGCGATGGTCGAGCAGCGCCTCTTCGAGCTCCTTGACGAACACGCCGCGCGCGCCGATCTCGCCGAACGGCTTCGTCCGGTCGCGATCG
Source organism: uncultured Gaiellales bacterium (assembly GCA_964645445.1). GTDB lineage: Bacteria > Actinomycetota > Thermoleophilia > Gaiellales > Gaiellaceae > Palsa-739. The sequence goes on along the minus strand of CAZXZX010000203.1, from coordinate 24,649 downwards.
CCCGCGGTCGTGATCGGGACGAGCGCGATCTCGATGCCGGGTGCACGCAACCGCCCGGCAGCGAGCTCCGCCTGGGTCAGCGCGAGCCGGCTACCGCGACTGCCGACGCGAATCAGCACAGATCCAAGGGGCCCCCGACGAGTGCGAAGCACTCTTGGGGGAAGAGCGTGCGCGACGGCGGACGGACTGACCGCAGACCGAGGCGCCTCGCGGTCGTACCCGAACGAACGCGGTAGGGACCTGCAGCGGCAACGGCCGGCCGATCATCCGCAACGGAAGCGGCTTCAGCGCTCGTCCTCGCCGAGACCGAACAGGTGACGCACCGCCTCAGCATAGATCACCCCATCGGCTGCCGCCGCTGCCTGTTTCAGCCGCACCGTGGGCAGGTGCAGCAGCTTGTTGACGATCTGCGCGGTGATCGACTCGACGGCGCGGCGCTGGCTGTCGTCGAGCCGGCCGAGCACCCCCTCGGCCTTCGCGAGCTCCTGTTCCCGGATCTCCTCGGCGTGCGCGCGCAGCGAGGCGATGGCGGGGACGACGTCGAGCGACGCCTGCCATTCGTGGAACTTCTCCGCCTCGCCGGCGACGATCGACTCGGCGCGCTCGGCCTCGCTGCGCCGGCCGGCGAGCGTCTCGGCGACGATCGCCTCGAGGTCGTCGATGTCGTACACGTAGCACCCGTCGAGCTCGTGGATGGCCGGATCGAGGTCCCGTGGGACGGCGAGGTCGATGAGGAGCAGCTGCCGCCCGCGCCGTATGCGATCGACGGTGGCCGCATCGAGGACGTATCCGGGTGCGCTCGTCGAGGAGACGACGACGTCGGCGCGTGCGAGCTCCTCCTCCAGCTCGGCACGGTCGGTCTTGCTGTTCGCGACGAAGGCAATGGTCGCGCCGCGCGTTCGCAGGTTGCGCGCCGCTTGGCTGCTCACCTTCCCGGCGCCGAGGAGGAGGATCCGACAACCGTCGAGATCGCCGAACACCTGCTCGGCAAGCGCGGCAGCCGCAGAAGAGACGGATGCGGGGCTCTCCCCGATCGCTGTCTGCGCGCGCACTTTCCGGCCGGCATGAAGCGCGTGTCGAAAGACGCGATCGAGGAGCGGTCCCGGCGTGCCCGTCTCGTGCGCAGCACGTACCTGGCCGAGGATCTCTCCTTCACCGGGGACCAGCGAGTCGAGGCCGGCGGCGACGCGGAAGAGGTGGAGTGCGGCAGCGTGGTCACGCAGCCGGTAGAGCGCAGGCTCCAGCTCGACGAGGATCTCGGCCGCGCGACGCTCCGCGTCGTCGGCGTTCTCCGCCTCGACATACAGCTCCGTCCGGTTGCACGTCGACAAGCACACCGAAGCGCCGAGACGCCCCGCGACCGAGCGCGCCTGGTCGCGGTCGAACGCGACCCGCTCGCGCAGCTCGACGGGCGCGTGATGGTGCGAGGTACCGACGAGGATCAGGTGCATCAGTGGCTATCCGAAGTGGGTCGCAGGTAGGGCGAGACGAACGACGATGACGAGGGCGAAGCCGCCGAGCGCGAGATATGCGGCCCGCCGGCCCGACCAGCCTGCTGCGCGGACACCCAGGTACGCGGTCCAGACGACCCAGGTGACGAGTGTCGCGACCACGAGCGCGTCCACGCGATCGCCTCTGCTGACGAGCCGGCCGATGCCGACGCCGATCCCGAGGGTGAGTGCGGGGACCGAGACGAGGACTGTCCGTCCGGCGAGCCGGTCGAGCACCGCGAGGGAGGGAGCCGGGCGCCGGAGGATGGTCGCCTCCCGCCGCTTGAGCCGCCGCTCCTGCCAGAGGTAGAGCGCCGACAGCGAAGCCGCGAGCGTGAACCCGGCGAACGCGACGAGCACGAGACCGACGTGAAGAACGAGGAAGAGATTGGAGTAGTGGCTGCGGCTCCCGACGCCCGTGCCGCCGCCCGCACGGGCCACGACGAACAGCACTGCGGCCAGCGGCATGACCGCGAGCCCGAGCAACCGGTAGGGCCGGCGGCAACCCCAGATGAGATAGGCGCCGACGACGAGCCACACGAACAGGTTGAGCGATGCCGCCCATGTCCCCCAGGGGAATCCGTCGTCGCGCGACGCCTGGACGGCGAGGAGCGCCGTCTGCACGAGCCAGCCGAGCCGCACCCCCCACGTCGCCGCGCGACCGGCCGCGCCGGGACGGCGCGCGTCACCGAGATACCCCACGGCCGCCTCGCCGTACAGCAGGAGCGCGGGCCAGAAGAGGAGCTCAGCCAACGGGGACCGTCTCGCGCTCGTCCTCCGCCGCCTCCGACTCCGCCTGCTCGAGTTCGCCCACCTCGCGCTCGAGCCGCTGCAGCTTCAGAGCGATGAGCACGACGTACACGAGCACGACGGCGAAGACGGCGCAGTACGCAGCGGTGACGTACTTCTCGGCGGTGGTCATGCGAGCCTCAATTCGCGTAGTCGAATGTCGATGCGCTTTCCGGCCAGCTCGATGCGATAGAGCGTGTACGCGAGAACGAGCAGCGCGATCTGAGCGACGATGTACGTGACGAGCATCCACCCGGGAAGGTTCTTCGTCACGTTACTCGTGAAGACGACCGGATGGATGAAGTGCTTCGCTATGCGGATCGCGAGGAAGCTCACCGGGATGAGGACGACTCCGAAGAGCGCGTACACCGCCGAGAAGTTCGCCCGCTGCGGTCCCGGATCGACCGAGAAGCGGAGCATGAAGTACGCCGCGTAGAACAGGAAGAGCACGAGGAAGAGCACGAGCTGGTCTTCGCTCCAGAGCCACCAGTGGCCCCACGAGATCTTCGCCCAGATGGAGCCTGTGACGAGCACGAGCGTGCCGAAGATCAAGCCGAGATGGACGGCGACGTAGCTCTCGAGGTCGGCGGCCGGATCGTGCTTCCACAGATGGTGCAGCGCCTTCCAGGCGCCGGCGATGAAGCAGGCGTACGCGGTGATCGCGATCGGGACGTGGAAGTAGAAGATGCGTTGCGAGAACCCCTGGTCGGCGTCGTTCGGAACGACGTAGAACGCCATCGCGAGCGCGGTGGTCACGAGCACCGCCGATGCTGCCGCCAGCGCCGGCAGCGGGATGCGATACGACTTGACCACGAGCTCCATTATTCCGTCACCACGTACTCGAACGACGCCCAGCAGAGAACGCTGAACAAGACGTCGTACAGGGCGAGAAACCCGAGGTAACGGCCGGGGGCGCCGACGACGCTCGCGCCGACACCGCCGACGACGATCGGGATGGCGAGCGGCAGGAAGAGGAGTGGGAGGAGGAGGTCGCGCGCCCGCGTGGCGACCGCCATCGCCCCGAGGAACGTCCCCACGGCACAGATGCCGACGTCGGCGAGGACGACGGCAGCGACCGTCGCACCGCGCAGGCCGTGGAAGAAGAGTGCGAACACCGGCAGCGCGACGACCTCGGCGGCGACGAGGAACGCGAATGTTGCAATCCCCTTCGCGAGCCAGATGGCGCTTCGATCGCACGGCGCGAGCACGAGCCCGTCGAGGACGCGCTGCTCACGCTCGGGGACGAACGCACGGCCGAGACCGAGCAGTGCGGTGAACACGATCGCCACCCAGAGCAGCCCGCTCGCCGCCAGCTGCGACGAGTGCGAGGGAAGCGAGAAGTGGAACACGACGAACGTCGCGACGACGAAAAGCAGCATCGCAGGGAGCGTGTCGCGGGCACGCAGCTCGAGCAGCAGATCCTTGCGCGCGAGTGCCCCGACGTCCGAGAAATACGTCATGCGAGGGCCAGGCGCTGGGTGGCCAGAGATGCGACACGCTCGGGGTCGTGTGTCGAGACGAGCACCGTGCGTTCGGCTCGCAGCTCGGCGAGCTGTGCATCCAGCAGCTCCGCGCCTGCGGTGTCGAGCGCCGTGTACGGCTCGTCGAGCACGAACAACTCCGGCTCGTGCAGCAGCACGCGGCAGAGCGCGAGCCTCTGCGTCATCCCGCGCGAGTACGAGACGACGCGGTCGTGTCGGACGTCCCACAGGCCGAAGCGCTCGAGCAGCATCCCGATCCGCTCACGTCGCTCCGGTACGCGATAGAGCCGGCCGTATAGGTCGAGGTTCTCGAGAGCGGTCAGCTCGCGGTACACGAGCGGCTCGTGCGCGAGATACCCGATAGCCGCCCGCGGCGCGTCCACCTCGAGCTCGCCCTCCGACGGAATGGCGAGGCCCGCGCAGAGGCGGAGCAGCGTCGTCTTTCCCGATCCGTTCGGCCCGGTGACGACCGCGAACGCGCCCCGGACGACCTCGAGGTCGACACCGCGGAGGACGCGCTTGTCGCCGAAGCGCTTGCCGAGCTTTCGTGCCCTGATCACCGGGGGCTAGTGTAGGCGCGTGGATCTGCGCGAAGCCCAGCGGCCTCTGAAGGAGCGCTACCGGGCGGAGCCTGGAGACGCGAGGATCACGCTCACCGCCAAGGGTGCCGAGACCTCGGGCGCGGCTGCATGCTCGGTCGATATCGGCCGCGCCGTGTACGCGGCGCAGGCGCATGCCGGCGTCGGCGGCGAGGGGACGGCGCCCTGCTCGGGCGACCTCCTGCTCGGGGCCCTCGCCGCGTGCGCCCAAGTGACCTGCCAGATGGTGGCCGCGTCGTCCGGGATTCCAGCCACGAAGATCGCCGTGACGGCCGAGGGCGAGCTCGACCTGCGCGGAACGCTCGGCATCGACCGCGACGTCCCGGTCGGGTTCGACAGCATCACGCTGCACTTCGACGTCGCGGGCGCGGGCGAGCGACGGGAGGAGCTGATCGAGAAGACGCTCCGCTATTGCGTCGTATTGCAGACACTACGCGAGCCGCCGCACATCGCCGTCAAGTAGGTCGTCGCTTGCGAGGGCGCCGTAAGAGGGGCGCGGCTTCGCCGCGTCCCGCTCAGAGGCTGGCGTCGGCGATCACGAACGCTGCGAACACGACGCTGATGACCCCGTTCATCGTGAAGAACGCGGCGTCGAGGCGACGCAGGTCGGTCGGCCGCACGAGCGAGTGCTCGTATGCGAGCAATGCCGCGACCGCAACGACGCCCGTCCAGTAGAGCGCGCCGACCGGCAGCCCCAGCCCGGCGGCCACGAGGAACGCAACGGTTGCGAGATGCGAGAGACGCGCCCCGGTGAATGCGCCGCGGACACCGAAGCGGGTCGCGATCGAATGAAGCCCTTGCGCGCGGTCGACGTCGACGTCGAAGAGCGCGTAGAAGCAGTCGAAGCCCGCGACCCAGAATGCAACCGCGGCGCCGAGCATCCATGCCTGCCACGGAAGATGGTTCGTGATCGCCACCCACGCACCGACGGGAGCGAGCCCGTCGACGGCGCCGAGCCAGAAGTGGCAGAGCCACGTGAATCGCTTGAGGTACGGATAGATGACGAAGCCGGCGACGGGGATCGGCCACAGGTAGTGGGTCTTCGGCGCGAGCTGCCACACCGACGCGAGGAAGAGCGCGAGCGAGGCGCCGCAGAACAACGCGACCTGCACGATCGACAGTTGCCCGCTCGGGAGCTCGCGCCCGGCAGTGCGCGGGTTGCGCACGTCGATCCTGGCATCGATCAGCCTGTTGAGGGCCATTGCGAGCGAACGAGCACCGACCATCGCGAGCGTGATCCAAACGAGGTCGTGCGCGGACGGCGTCCCGCCGACGGCGAGGAACGCTCCCACGTATGCGAACGGCAGCGCGAAGACCGTGTGCTCGATCTTCACGAGGCGCGCAAAGCGCGCAGGCAAGGGAGCTGCAGCCGTCATGTCGGCCGGTGCACCGTCGCCTGGTCCGAGAGGAGGCGCAGTGCATGGTCGAGCGCGGGACGCAGCACCGCGAACCCGTCGCGGCACCCGCCCGGGGACCCGGGCAGGTTGACGACCAGCGCGACGCCCCTGACGCCGGCGACGCCGCGGCCGAGCAGACCGTGCGGCGTCTTGGCGATCGAGTCGGCGCGGAGCGCCTCGGCGATGCCCGGCGCCTCGCGCTCGAGCACGTCGCGCGTCGCCTCGGGCGTGACGTCGCGAGGCGCGAGACCGGTCCCGCCGGTGGTCAGCACGAGCGCAGCCGAGGCCGCGAGCTCGCGGATGGCGTCGGCGATCTGCGGACGCTCGTCGGCGACGAGACGGCGTTCGACGTCGTAGCCCTCGGCGCGCAGCAGCTCTTCGAGCACGGCACCGCTCACATCCTCCGCCTCCCCGCGCGACACGCTGTCGGAGACGGTGAGCACTGCCGCCTTCAGATCGCCTCCTTCGTCTTCTCGACGAGGCGAACCTCGCTCACGACCATCTCCTTGTCGATCGCCTTCGCCATGTCGTACACGGTGAGCGCGGCGACCATCGCCGCCGTGAGCGCCTCCATCTCCACGCCGGTCTGCGCGGTCGTCTCCGCGGACGCGACGATCTCGACCGTCGCATCGCCGACCTCCAGCGTCACCTCGACGTGCGTGAGTGGGAGCGCGTGGCAGAGCGGGATGAGGTCACTCGTCCGCTTGGCGGCCATGATCCCGGCCAGCTGCGCCGTCGCGAGCGCATCGCCCTTGGGCAGGTCGCGCAACCGCCGCGCCGTCTCGGCTGCCATCCGCACCTCGGCACGCGCGACCGCGCGCCGGCGGGAAAGCGGCTTGCCGCCCACGTCGACCATGCGGACGTCCCCGCTCTCGTCCACGTGCGACAGCTCGCTCACGACCGGGATCGTATGCGGTCGAGGTCGCCGAGCTGCGCCTCGCCCCACGACGCGACGTCGTGCTCGCGCACGTGCGCGCGGATCGCGTCGAGACGGCGTCGCCGCTCAACGACGTCCATCGTCAGCGCGGCGTAGAGCGCGTCGGCCTGCTCGGAGACGTCGAACGGGTTCACGGTGAGCGCCCACTGCCCCAGCTCCTCGTGCGATCCGGCATTCTCGGAGAGGACGAGCACGCCGTCGCGCGTGTTCACGAACGGTGCCTCCTTCGAAACGAGGTTGAGGCCGTCGAACACCGCGTTCACGAGCAGCACGTCGAACTGCTTGTACGCAGCGACCGAGCGTGCAAAGTCGTCGCCCACACGCAGGTCGACCGCGTCGCCGAGCCGCCGCCCCTCGCGCTCGATCGCCGCGACGTACTCCGTGTACTCGGGAATGTCCTGCCGGGAGGGATCGAGGAGCGCGAGCATCCGTACCCGCCCGCGGAGCTCCGGATGGCGCTCGAGCATGAGGCCGAACGCGCGCAATCCGCGCACGACGTTCTTCGACGGATCGGTGCGGTCGACGCGCAGCACGAGCAGCTCGGGGCGCGACGCCTCGATCTCACGCTCGCGCTCGAGGACGGCGGCATCCCTGGCGAGCGCTTCGAACTCGCCCGGATCGATCCCGATCGGATGACTCGTGACGGTCGTCTTGTGCCCTTCGTAGTCGATGACATCGCCGACGACGCGCGCGCCGAGCACGTCCGCGCAGCTGCGCAAGAAGTTGCGCCGCCAGCGATCGGTGTGGAACCCAACGACATCGTTCGCGAGCAATCCCGCGAACACCTCGTGCCGGATCGCGGGCGGCAGCACTGTCCACGCGCCCGACTCCGGCCACGGGACGTGCACGAAGTGCGACATGAGCGCATCGGGTCGCTCGCGGCGCACGAAGGCGGGGGCGAGGTAGAGGTGGTAGTCGTGGAAGAACACCGACGCCCCGGGATCGCGGTCGAGCTCGTCGATCGTCGTGCGCGCCATCGAGGCGTTGACCGGCACGTAGCCGTTCGTCCAGGCGTTGTGGCGCACGTCGTCGAAGTCGGGCGTCGTGCCGAGGTTCCACAGCATGTGCTGCACGAACCAGAGCGTCGGATTGGCCGCGACGGCATAAAAACGCTCGTATTGCGCCGGATCGTGGACGACGAAGCGAACCGGTTCGCCGGCGTCCTCCCGGGCGACGGCGCGGTCCTCATCCGTCATCGCGCTCGCAATCCACGTCACGTCGTTCTGCGCGAGCACGCTGCGCAGGGCCGTCGCGAGCCCACCGCCGCCTCGGCGCGCGATGCGTTCGCCGTTCTCGTCGCGCCCGTACGACACCGGCCCGCGGTTCGAGACGACGATGAGCCGACGGCGTGTCAGGAGAGCATCTTGACGAAGCGCAGGCGCGAGCCGCGCACACCGGGCCGCGACTCGATCTCGACCTCGTCCGCGATCGTCCGGATGATCATGATGCCGAGACCGCCCTCGGACAGCTCGTCGCCGTCGAACGACGGCGCCTCCTCGGGGTCGAAGCCTGCACCGTCGTCGGCGACCTCGACCGTGATGCGATCTCCGCGCAGCTCGTACCGAATGTCGACCTGGCCCTCCCCCCGCGTCCCGTATGCGTGGCGCACGGAGTTCGACACGGCCTCCGTGAGAGCGAGCTTGAGATCCGCGATCGTGTCGGAGTCGAGGTCGCGGGCCTGTGCGAGACCCGTCAGCGCGAGCCGTCCGAGCGCGATGTACTCGGGCTTGGCCGGGATGCGCAAGCGCACCGCACGGACGCCCTCCGCGCTCTCGAGCTCTGCCGTATCGGTGACGAGCTCCATCCCTCGCCTTTCATTTTCCCTAGATTCGGAGAACTAAACCCGCCGAAATCTGCACCACTGCATCGACCGAACGGCCTCGAACGCGTCTTTCCCGCTCACGGAGCGGCTCTAACGCGGGACTTTTTCGTGCCGATTGTCACTATGTACGAGTCGATTTCCCGTGGAATCGGGCAGGTCGAGCACGAAGACGGTGCGTCCCGTCCGCGACTCGAGCCGGAGCTCGCCCCCCATCCGCTCTGCGAGCTCCCGCGCGATCGCGAGGCCGAGGCCGCTCCCCGAGGCACGCGAGCCCTCCAGCCGGGTGAAGCGCGCGAAAACCTGCTGGCGGTACTCGGCCGGGATGCCCGGGCCGTCGTCCTCGACGCGCAGCCGGGCGCCGTCGGCGATGAGCCGGACATGGGTGCCCGGCGGCGTGTGGACGAGCGCGTTGTCGACGAGAGCGCGGCCGACCTGGAGGACGCGCTCCCGGTCCGCGAGCGCCGTTCCGCGCGACTCGACGGCGACCTCGAGGCGGTGGCCGCGGCGGGCTGCGAGTGCGCCCAACTCCTCCCCGAGATCGTGGACGACGTGATCGAGCGACACCGGCTCGAGCTCGATGCGCATCCCGCCGGCATCGAGCCGCGACAGGTCGAGAAGCTCGGCCGCGAGCTTCGACAGCCTGCCCATCTGCTCCGCCATCGCCTCGACGAACTCCGCCCGTGTATCCGGGTCGAGGTCGTCCTCGCGCAGAAGCTCGAGAAAACCGCCGACCGAGAAGATCGGTGTCCGCAGCTCGTGGGATGCGTTGGCGATGAATGCACGCCGAGCGTCGTCGAACTGAGCCAGCCGGACGCGCATCCGGTCGAATGCTCCAGCGAGCTCGCCGACCTCGTCGCGGCCGCGGTCGACCACCGGCTCGTCGAAGTCGCCGCCGGCGATCCGGTCGGCGGCCCGCTCGAGCCGGCGGATACGGCGCGCGAACGCCGACGCTGCGCCGAAGCCGATGAGGATCGCGAGCCCGAGCGCGACGAGTCCTGCCCACACCAGCCGCGAGCGGACGAGGTCGACGTTCTTCAGCGTCGCCTGGAGCGACGCGGCGTACAGGAGGACGGAGCCGTTCCGCTCGGGCACGGCCACCTCCGCGAAGGACGTGCCGTCGCGCGTGACGACGCCCTTCTCGAGGGCGTGCGCCCGAGCTGCGCGGAGGGCGACGGGGTCGGCCACGACGTCGGCCGGGTTCCCGGCCCGACGGGTGTCGACGAGGACGCGGAGTCGCGCCCCTCCGGCGAGACGGAGGAGCACGGCCCGGTTCGCGTCCGCGGTGCGCGCGACGTCGTCGACGGCCTCTCGACCCGACACGGCGCTCTCCGACCGCTCGATCTGGCGTGCCGACTGCGAGAGCAGCGCCAGGCGGCCGTTGACGAGCCGGTGCTGGAGCGTCGGAACGAGCGCGACCCACACGACGGCGAGGGCGCCGGCGACGACGACCGCGAGCGCGAGGCTCAAACGGGCTCCGACGCGGCGGAACGGGTGCACGCGTCAGCCCCGCAGCCGGTAGCCGGCGCCGCGCACCGTCTGGATCAGCTCGGGCTCGTGCGGGTCGCGTTCGAGCTTCTCCCGGAGGTGGCGGACGTGGACGTCGATCGTCCGCGGCTCGCGGTAGGCGTAGTCACCCCAGAGCGACTCGAGCAGCGCCTGCCGGCTCAGGACGTTGCCCGGCCGCGCAGCGAGTGCGCGGAGGATCTCGAACTCGACGTAGGTCAGCTCGACCTGCTCCCCGCGCACGGTCACGGCCCTCCGGGCGAGGTCGACCACGATCCCCTCGGCGCGGATGACGTCACGCTCGTCACCGTGGCCGCCGAGCGCCGCTCGGCGCAACAAGGCCCGGACCCGGCTCCGGAACTCCCGGATGGAGAACGGCTTCGTGATGTAGTCGTCCGCTCCGAGCTCGAGCCCGACGACCTTGTCCAGCTCGTCGTCACGGGCGGTGAGCATGATGATCGGCACCGTGCTCTGGGCGCGCAGGCGCCGGCACACCTCGAGCCCGTCGAGCTTCGGCAGCATCAGATCGAGGACGACAAGATCGACGCGTTCGGTCCCGAAACGCCGGAGCGCCTCCTCGCCGTCGCGGGCCTGCATCACCCGAAAGCCCTCGCGCTCGAGCGGATACGTGAGCAGCATCTGCACGGCTTCCTCGTCATCCACGAGCAAGATGGTCGCGGCATCGGGCATCAGCGTTTTCACGTGGAAGCGGGGCCTGCCGGATCCGCGTCCTACTATAGAGCGCCGTGGCTGCCGTCCCGCCTGCGCCGCAATCAGTGCGCCGGCCGCGGCGCGGCTCGCTCGACCTGCCGGTGAACGGCCGCCTGTACCGCGGCACATGGCTTCTCGTCGGCCTGCCGCTCCTCGTCCTCGCTTTCAGCGTCGCCAGGCCGAGCGCGCTCCTACCCCCGAACCTCCCGCCCGCGTTCGACCGCGCCGACGCCCGCACGCTCGCGACCGGGCTCGCGAACGGCTATCCGAGCCGCATCCCCGGAACCCCGGCCGCGGCCGCCGCCGCCCGCTGGTTCGCCCGCGAGCTCACCCCGTACGGCTACGCGGTCCGGCGCGAGGCCTTCACCGCCACCGTTCCCGGCCGCGGCCGCATCGGGCTCCTCAACCTCGTCGCCGAGAAGCGCGGGTTGTCGCACAAGACAATCGTCGTCCTCGCCCACCGCGACAACACCGGCACCGGCCCCGGCGCGAACGACAACGCGTCGGGCACCGCCGCGCTCGTCGAGCTCGCCCGCGCGTACGCGCCCGCCGGCGGCGCCGCCCAGCTGAGGCTCCCGTACTCGCTTCTCTTCCTCTCCACCGACGGCGGCGTCTACGGCGGCCTCGGTGCCGCGGAGTTCGCCGCCCGGTCGCCCGAGCGCCAGGACGTCATCGCCGTCGTCGACCTCGACGCGATCGCAGGCCATGGGAGCCCGCGGCTCGAGCTGACGGGCGACACTTCGCGGTCGCCCGCCTCGGGACTCGTCGAGACGGTTCGCGCACAACTCGCGGCCGAGACCGGGACCGACCCCGGCCGGCCGAGTGCGGTGCGGCAGCTCGTCGATCTCGGCTTCCCGTACAGCCCGTACGAGCAGGCACCCCTCGTCGCCCGCGGCATTCCGGCCGTGACGATCACCACCTCGCCCGACCGGCCCCCGGCCGGCGTCGGCGATGCCCCCGCGAGCCTGGACAGCGTCCGTCTCGGCCAGATCGGCCGTGCCACACAGAACGTCGTCGACGCGCTCGAGCAGGGGATCGCGCTCTCGTCCGGCCCGTCGAGCTACGTCTACCTCGGCACTCGCATCGTGCGCGGCTGGGCAATCGAGATCGTCCTCGTCGCGGCACTTCTGCCCTTCCTCGTCGCGACCGTCGACCTGTTCGCGCGCTGCCGCCGGCGGCGGATCCCGATCGCGCCCGCGTTGCGCAGCTACCGAAGCCGGCTCGCCTTCTGGGCGTGGTGCGGTGGGCTCTTCGCGCTCTTCGCGGCACTCGGCGCCTGGCCCGGAGGCGCGGCGAGGCCGCCGCTGCTGACAAATGTGCACTGGCCCGCGGCAGCCCTCTCCGGAATGGCGATCCTCGTCGCTCTCGGCTGGCTCGTGGCGCGGGACCGGCTCGTCCCGCGGCGGCCGCCGAGCGCGGAGGAGATGCTGGCCGGTCACACCGGCGCGCTCCTCGCCCTCAGCGTCGTCGCCGTCCTCGTCGTCGCAACCAACCCGTTCGCGTTGCTCTTCCTCCTGCCGTCGCTCCATCTCTGGCTCTGGCTGCCGCAGGTGCGTGGCCGTGCGCTCGCCCTGCGCGCGGGCGTGCTGCTGCTCGGCTTCGCCGGGCCCGCGCTCCTCGTCTGGTCCTTCGCGACGAGGTATGGCCTCGGGCTCGACGCTCCGTGGTACATCGCCTGGCTCTACTCACTCCGCTACGCGGCTGCTCCCGGCCTTCTCATCGGTCTCGCGTGGGCCGCCGCGGCCGGACAGCTCGTCGCGCTGTCGGCCGGCCGGTACGCGCCGTACCCCACCGCCGCCGAGCGCCCCCCGCGCGGCCCGATCCGGGAGGCCGTCCGCCGCCTCGTACTCGCGCGGCGGCGGCGCGCATACGAGCCCTCGGCCCGCGCGCTGCACAGCTGAGCGACAGCTAGAGAGGGAGAAAGGAGACGCTCGCGCCCGCGTCGAGCGTTCCCTCACCGCGGTCGACGCGGACGAGCGCGTCCGCGGCGGCGGCGCGGGCGATCATGTGCGACTCCTGTCCGGTGAGCGGCTCGAGCGCCACGGCGTCCCCGTCGAGATGGACGCGCGCGCGCACCAGCTGGTCGCGTGCGTCGTCACGGCGCAGCGGCGCGAGGAGCCGTCCGCGTTCGAAGCGCGGAAGCGGCTCCACGAGTCCCTGGAGCGCGCGCAGCGCCGGCTTGACGAACAGCTCGCACCCGACGAGCGACGACACGGGATTCCCCGGCAGCCCGAACACGAGCGTGCGTCCGCGCATGCCGAACGCGACCGGCTTGCCCGGTTTGACGGCGACCTGCCAGAAGATCTCCTCGACGCCGAGCTCCGACTCGATCCGGCGCACGAGGTCGTGCGGCCCGACCGAGACGCCGCCCGACGTCACGAGCACATCGGCCTCGAGGCCGCGTGCGATCGCCGCGCGGTGCGCATCCTCGTCGTCGGAGACAGCAGGCAGGCGCTCCACGTCCGCGCCCGACGCCGCGAGCGCGGTCGCGAGCATGAGCCCGTTCGCTTCATACACCTGGCCCGCCGCGAGCGGCGTCCCCGGGCGGACGAGCTCGCTGCCGGTGGCGAGCACGGCGACGCGCGGACGGCGGGAGCACACTGCCTCGGCCACACCCGCGGCGGCCAGCGCGCCGAGTTGCGTTGCGCCGAGAAGGACGCCGGCCGGCACGAGAACGTCCCCCGCGTTGACGTCTCCGCCGCGTGGGCGGACATGCGCTCCTGTCGCGATCGCGTCGGGCACCTCGACGCTGTCGCCGTTGTCGACGACGACCTCGATCGGCGCGACGGCGTCCGCACCCTCGGGAACGACGCCTCCCGTCGAGATCGCCATCGCCTCGCCGCCGCCGAGCACGCGCCCGACGGGACTGCCGGCCGCGATGCGGCCGACGACGGCGAGCGTCCCCGGCGCGTCGCCCGAACGAAGGGCGAATCCGTCCATCGCCGAGCTCGGGAACGGAGGGAGGTCGACCGCGGCGACAGAGGCCTGCGCCGTTACTCGCCCCGCGGCGGACTCGAGCGCCACCGCCTCCGCGCCGAGCGGCGCGCAACGGGAGAGGATCGCCGCCTGCGCTTCGTCGACGGTGAGTAGAGCTCTCACGATCGGCCATAACGTAGCGGCGGCGGAAACGCCGATCGCAGGCCCGGTCTACGGCGTCGCCGTCTGCGTCGTGTCCGTCGTGTCGGGCGCCGTCGTCGTGGTGTCGGGCGGAGGTGCGATCGTCGTCGTCGAAGCGGTGGTCGTGGGGGCTACCGGTGTCGTCTTCCTCGTCGTCGGCGGCGTCGTTTTCGCCGTCGTCACCGTCGTCGTGGCCGGCGCGGGCGTGCCGTACGCGAGGCCGTACTCGAACTGCCCCCTCCACGGGAGCCACGTGGGCGCCGTCACCGGCTTGGGGAAGGGCACGTCAGGACGACTCCCGTCCGCTGCCTCCATGAACAGGTGCCAGATGTCGGCCGGGAAGGTCGGGCCGGAAACGGCGATCCCGTGCACGTTCAGCATCGGCACTTCGCCCTGCGGGTACCCGATCCACACGGTGGCCTCGAGACGAGGCGTGTAGCCGGAGAACCACGCATCCGCGTAGTTGTCGGTCGTCCCGGTCTTGCCCGCATCCGTACGCCCGGCGACGTGCGCGCCTCGGCCGGTGCCGTACAGCATGTTCTGCATCAACACCTGCGTCACCGTGCTCGCAACCCAATCAGGGATCACGCGCTCCTGCTGCGGCTTCCCCCAGCCGACGCTCGTGTCGGCCTTGCCGTCGGGGAGCACGACCTTCGTGATCGCCATCGGCTTCGAGTAGACACCGCCAGCCGCAAGCGTCGCGTACGCGCTCGCCTCCTCGAGCGGCGTGACGCTCTCGGCGCCGAGTGCGATCGCCGGGTCCGGCGTCAGTGGCGACGTGCGGACACCGAGCTTGCGCGCCATGTCGACGATGTTCTGCGCGCCGACGTCGAGCGCCAGCCGCGCGTACACCGTGTTGTCCGACTGCAAGGTTGCGCTCACGAGCAGCTCGCTGCCCGCGTACGTGTGCTCGTACGTCTGGACGTTCCACTTCAGCGGCGCGTAGTAGAAGGGCGCCGAGAGATACGTCGTCGTGAAGGGATTGAGCCCCTCCGAGACGGCCGCCGTGAGCGCGATCGTCTTGAACGTCGAGCCCGGCTGGCGCGCGCCGCTCGTGACGAAGTTGAACTGGTTGCCCGTCTTACCGGGCGTCACAGCGGTCATCGCACGCACGGCCCCGTTGCTCGGATCGATGGAGACGATCGCGGCAGCGGGATCGGTGGGCCGGTTCAGGATGTGTGTCACCGCGACGTTCGCTGCGCGCTGCAGGCCCGGACGAATGGTGGTGTAGACCTTGAGCCCGCCCTCGCGAACAGTGTTCGTCCCGTACGCCTGCTGGAGCAGGTCCTCGACGTAGCCGAAGAAGTACGGCTCGTGGATCGCCGAGTAGCGCGTCCCCGGATGGAGGTGCAAACCACGGTCGGCCTTCGCCGCGACGTATTGCCCGGTCGTGATGTCGCGATTGACGAGCATCGCGTGCAGCACCTCGTCGCGGCGGGCGAGCGCGTCATCGGGACGCACGAACGGGTCGTAGATCGACGGCGCCTGCGGCAGCCCTGCGAGCAGTGCCGACTGGTCGAGCGTGAGCGACCGCGCGGGCTCGGAGAAGTACGTCTCAGCCGCGGCCTCGATCCCGTATGCGTGGTTGCCGTAGTAGACCTGGTTGAGGTATGCGGTGAGAATGCGCTGCTTCGACCAGTGGTGGCCGAGCTTGATCGCAAGGCATGCCTCGGTCAGCTTCCGCTGCAGCGTGCGTGCGCGCGACAGGTAGAGATTGCGGACGAGCTCCTGCGTGATCGTCGAGCCGCCCTGCACGATCTTGCCGGCGCGAACGTCCGCGACGACGGCGCGCGCGATACCGATCGGATCCACACCACCGTGTTGGTAGAAGCGACGATCCTCGATCGCGACGGTCGCCTGCGGCATCCAGGGACTGATCTGGCCCGACGACACCGGCGTGCGGTTGCGCTCCGCGGGGATGACGCCGAGCTCGGAGCCGTTCGCGGCGTAGACGACCGAGTTCTGACCGACGGCCACCGGGCGCAGCGCGCTGAGATCGCAGCTCGAGCTGAACGCGGCCTCGCCGCCGAGCGTGGCGGCGACGAGCAGGAACGGAGAGAGAACGAGTCCGAGCACGATCGCCTTCTTGCGGCGGCGTTGCTTTCGCAGGTTCTCGCGGACCTTGCGCCTGCGATAGGCGCTCATGCCCAGATGCCGAGCGCGCGCAGCCGCCCGTGCGCGCGCAGCCGCAACTCGCTCTCGAGCCGCAGGGCCGCGGACGCGTCGGGTGCGGCGGTGCGGATCGTCACGGTCGCGACGCCGTCGAGGCCGGTGACGAGCACGCTTCCCTCGCGCTCGGCTCGAACTTCCTCCTGCAACGCGAGGACGGCGGCCCCGAGATCCGACGACAGCGGCAGCTGGACCGTGACGTCTGCGAACGTCTCGCGGCTGCGAATGGACGCGTTGAGGATCGTATCGGACGCGAGCTTGTCGTTCGGCACGACGAGCCTAGCGCCGTCGGTCGTGCGGATGAACGTGTACGTGACACCGATGTCCTCGACGACGCCGTCGACGCCGTCGTACGAGACGCGGTCGCCGAGCCTGATCGGCTGGGTGACGGCGATCAGGATGCCCGCGACGAAGTTCGCGAGCGTCCGCTGCGACGCGAAGCCGATGATGAGCGCGAGGACCGCGGACGACGCAAGCAGGCCGCCCGCCACGGCACGGACCTCGGGGATGACGAGGAGCGCCGAGAAGAAGCCGATGACGAGGAGCGCGACGCTGATGCTGCGGCGCAGGACCCGATAGCGGGTCATCGCCTCCGGCGGCAGCGTCCGGTGTCGCAGCGTCCAGTCGACGATGCGCTCGACGAGCCAGACGACGACGAAGACGGCGGCGGCGATGACGAGGCGGTGCCAGAAGGGCATGCGGCCCTACTTCGACGTGGGCCTGTCCAACTCTTCCACCGGCCGGCGGCCTGCGAAGCCGTCCTCGCTGCGGTGCCACCAGCGGATCTCGTCCTCGCCGAGCCTCCAACACAGCAACACCGTCTCTCCATGATGGAGGGCCGGAAAGTCGATGAGACCCTCGTCGAGGTCCTTCACCTCCGCGCCGTACTCGGCGATCGCGTCGACTGCGCGAGCGAGCGAGCGTGCCTCGCGCTCGACGGCCGCCGTCGCATCGGCGAGCACCGCGGGCGGAATGCCGCCACCGTTACCGCGGATGCGGGCCTCGAGCGCCTCCTGCTGCTCGAGCGCAGCGACGTGGGCGCGCCTGTGCTCGACCATCTGCTCGACGAGCGGACGGACGTGCTCGAGCTCGGCGTTCGCCTCCTCCGGACTGAAGTGCCTCACGCGTTACAGCCTAGGATCAGGAAGTGAATCGCGCACGTCTCGCCGCGTGGGCCGCGCTCGTCGCCGTCATCGCCGGGCTCAACTACTACGCCCGTTTCTCCGGCGCGCGTACCTCGGGCAACGAGGTCTACCAGTACTCCGCGTTCGCAGGCGGCCTCGTCGTCTATCTCATCTGGCTCGGCGCCGTCCTGTGGATCACGTCCCCGAAGTGGGAGCTCCTCGCCCTTCGCCGGCCGTCGTCCATCGGCCGCGCCGCGCGGCTGGCGGTCGCGGCGGTCGTCGCCATCTACGTCCTCGAGGCGATCGTCTCCGTCATCCCGCTGCCCGAGAGCCCGGGAAAGGAGCAGGGCCTTGCGCCGACGCACTGGGAGGCCGCCCATGCGGGTGCGTTCGCCGCGAACGTCGTGCTCTTCGCCGTCGTCGCTCCGATCGTCGAGGAGCTGACGTTCCGCGGTCTCGGCCAGTCGCTGCTCGCGTTCCTGGGCCGGTGGCCGTCGATCGTCCTCGTCGGGCTCGCGTTCGGTATCGCGCACGGGCTCGTCGAGGCGCTGCTCGTGCTCGTCCCGTTCGGCATGGCGCTCGCCTGGCTGCGCAGCCGTACCGACAGCGTCTATCCCGGCATGGTGGTGCACGCGCTCTTCAACGGCGTCGCGCTCGCCGCAGCCGTGCTGACCTAATCCTCCGCGTCTTCCTCTTCCTCTTCCTCTTCGCCCTCCTCGACTGCGAAGTCCTCGGGCGTGACTTCGTCGAGGAAGTGGCGGAACTTCGTCACCTCCTCGTCGAGCCGGTCCTGGTCGATCTCCTCGCCCTCGAACTCGATCGCCGACTCCTCGATGACGCGGTCGGCCGCGAAGATGGGCGCCTCCGCTCGGATGGCGAGCGCGATCGCGTCTGACGGCCGCGAGTCGATCTCGATCTCGCCGCCGTCCTGCTGGAGCGTGATCTGCGCGTAGAACGTGTTCTCGCGAAGCTCCGTCACGGTGATGCGGACGATCTGCGCGCCGAGCTGCTCGAGCATGTCGCTCAGGAGGTCGTGCGTCATCGGACGCGGCGGCGCCTGCGATTGCAGCTTCATGAGAATCGCCGCCGCCTCGGGATGCCCGATCCAGATCGGGAGGAACTTGTTTCCCTCGGCGGTCTTCAGCAGAACGATCGGCTGCTTGCCGACCAAGTCGAAGCTGACGCCGTAGATGAGCATCTCCTGCATCCCCGACCTCGGACCGAATATAGCTCAGGGCTCCGTAACCAAAGCCCCGTATCCCCCGGAACGCCGGAGCCGTTCAGCCCGCGCATGCTCGCGCACTGGCTCGACGACATCGAGGCATTCGAGGCGATCTCACAGGACGCCGAAACCCGTCGGATCTTCCTGCGTATGTCCGCGCTCTCCCGGGGCGGCGCGCTGCGGACATTCCTCAACGAGGTCGCACATGAGCGCGGCCTCGACGACGAGACGAAGAGCCAGCTGTTCGAGATCGCCTCCGACCGGACGTTCCTCCTCGCGGTGGAGGAGTACCTCCGCCGCACCCAGCGGATCCATTAGCCCGCGACCGCTTTTCCGTCGCGCTCGCTAAACTGGCGCTCGCTCGACGGGCGATTAGCTCAGTTGGTTAGAGCGCCGCTCTGATAAGGCGGAGGTCCGTGGTTCGAATCCACGATCGCCCATGCCCGCACCCCCGGCGAGCTCTCGGGGTCGACCTCCACGTCCACTAGGGGTCTTGGCCTTCGCCTTCTTCTTCGCCGTCGGCCCGTAGACCTCGATCTCGCGCCACGAGACCCAGGCGGATCCCGAGCCCACCTCGAGCCTGAGGTAGCGGACACTCGCCCACGGATGCTTCGGCGTGAAGTCGACCTCCTGCAGGTCGGCGAACGGGCCTTTGAACGTGTGCAACAGACGGAACGGCTGGTCGCCCGCCGAGCGGCCGAGCAGGAGCACCGTCGCATCACCGCCGAGCTGTGGCGCGACCAGCTGAACATGCGCAATCGCTCGCGGGTACTGCAGGTCGACCTCGACCCAGTGCGGCGGATAGTTGCCCGAGTTCCACCAGTCCTGGATGAGCCCGTCGTAGGCGAGCTGGGACGGGTTCGTCGGCTCGGACGCGTCCGCGGCGGTCGGCATCCACACGGCGAGATCGGCGTCGACGCGCGGCCGCTCGATGCTCGACATGAAGGTCCCGCGCGGGCCGCTGATGATGCCGGTGTCGACGCCTGGCCCGCCGGAGATGATGTCGCTGTACCCGTTGCGCGCGTCGATCGTGTCGTTGCCGGCGTCGCCGAAGAGGAGGTCGTGGCCAATGCCACCGGCGAGGTAGTCGTTGCCGTCTCCGCCGACGAGCTCGTCGTTGCCGCCAAGTCCGATGATCGTGTCGTCTCCGCCGAGCCCGCAGATCGCGTCATCGCCGTTCGTGCCCACGAGCAGGTCGTTCGCGTTCGTGCCGGACAGCGTGCATCCCGGCTGCGCGACGACGGGTTGCCACGCCGGGAAGCCGTTGTAGTCGCCGTCGGCGAGCTGATGCGCGTTGCCGCCGTCGGCGTTCATCACCCAGATCTGCGAGCTGTTTGCGAACGCGATCTGCGTGCCGTCGGGCGACCATGCCGCGTAATCCGAGTAACCGGATGTCGGGCCTACCGGTCGCACCGACGTGCCGTCCGTGTTCATCGCGTAGATCGCCTCGTTCCCGCCGCGCGTACTCGAGAAGAGGATCGTCTTCCCGTCCGGCGACCACGCGGGGTCGCTGTCGTACGTGTTGCCGAGCGTGAGCTGCTTCTCCCTGCCGGTCGCGACGGCGACGGAGAAGACGTGTGTGCCGTCGTCGGGGTGATACGCCGCGAACGCGATCTGCGTCCCGTCCGGCGACCACGTCGGTCTCGACGGCGACATGCCGGTGTCGGTCGTGAGCGCACGCCTGCCGGTGCCGTCGGCGTTCACGAGCCAGATGTTCCCGGTGTTCGTGAAGGCGACGGTCGTGCCGTCGGGCGACCACGCCGGGAAGTAGTCGCCGGGATCGGTGGTGAGCATGCCGAGCGCGTCGCCGTTCGGCTGGAGCAGCTCGATGCCGTTCCGGGGCCCCCAGTGCGTGACGACGGCGAGCTTCGTGCCGTCCGGAGACCACGCGGGCTGGGTGTCGCCGACCTGGAGCTCGACGCCCCACTGGCCGCTGCCGTCGGGATTCATCGAGGCGACACCGCCCGCCGCCGCGAACGCGATCCGGCCGTTCGCCATGAGCGGCGGGACCGCGCTGTGCGCGTCGGCTCCCGCGAACGCAAGCAGGGTCACCAGCGCGGTCGACAGGATGCGAACCATGACGCTCCTCTCCTAGACGCGCGGAACCTACGCCCGAGTTTTTGCGTCTCCGTGAACGCGCTGTACGGACTTTCAGGTGAGAAGTAAACCCGCCATGCGTCGGCGTGCGATCCATATTCCGGTCGCGCCGAGCGCAACGAGATACGCCGCGTTGAGGATGTTCGTCGGGCCGACCGTCCCGAGCGTCAACGACCGCACGAGCACGATCGCGTTGTACAGCGGTGAGAAGCGCACGATCCATTGCACCGCCTCCGGATACACGCTCAACGGGTAGAACGTCGCGCTGAAGAGGAACATCGGCAGCTGAACGAGCTGCACCATGTCGAAGTCCTGCCAGCTGCGGATGAACGTCGACGCCCCGATGCCCATGCCGGCGAAGCCGAAGCCGACGACTACCGCGGCCGGCAGCGCGAGAACGCCCCACCACGAGTGGATGAGCCCGAGCGACGCGGCGGTGACGACGAAGCCGGCCGCGTACAGCAGCCCGCGGAACTGCGCCCAAGACGTCTCGCCGAGCGCCACGTCGGTGGGGCCGAGCGGTGTCGCGAGGACAGCGTCGTACACCTTCCCGTACCGGAGCTTCCAGAACACGTTCGTCGTCGCGTCGTAGATCGCGCCGTTCATCGCCGACGACGCGAGCAGCGCCGGTGCGATGTAGCTCGCGTACGACACGCCGTTCACCGGGCCGACGAAGTGGCCGAGCCCGAAGCCGAGCGCCGCGAGATAGAACAGCGGCTCGAAGAGTCCGCTGAAGATGATCAGCCACGAGCGCCGATAGACCATGAGGTTCCGCTCGAAGAGGAGATGTGCACGGGTGCCGGCGAATGCCGTCAACGCACGAGCCTCGCGGTGTAGCTGCGCTCGGCGAGGACGAGACCGACGGCCGCCAGCGCAACGAGGTACGCGACATGGCCGAGCGCCATTCCCCAGGTCGCCGTGCCGAGAGTCAGATGCCGGGCGAGGTCGACTCCATGCCACAACGGAAGGGCGTACGCGAGCTGCTGCAGACCGGCGGGCAGGCGCGTCACGGGAAAGAACGTGCCCGAGAAGAGGAACAGGGGGACGATGCCGAAACGGAAGAGTGCTGCGAACCAGCTGTCCTTCGGCGCCCACGCGGAGAACGCGGCGATCGGCGCGCTGAACGCGACGCCGATCAGGATCGTCGCCGGCCACGCGAGAATGGCGTATGCGGAGTGCAACGTTCCGAACGCGGCGAGGATGGCGAAGTACACGCCGCTCGACAGCGCGACACGCGACGTGAAGTACAGCTGGTGCCCGATCATGATGTTGCGGATGCGCAGCGGCGACGCGAGCATCGCGTGATAGACGCGCGTCCAGCGAATCGCCGCCATCACCGGATACGTGCTCTCGAACGCGGCGATCTGCATCGCCACAGCGGCGAGCATCCCGGGCGCGACGAACGACACGTACGACACGCCGAGCGGATGCGCTCCGTTGTTGACGAGCTTGCCGAGACCGATGCCGAGCGCCGTCAGGTAGAGCACGGGGTTCAGCACGCTCGAGACGACGCTGCCCCGCCACACGCGACGGTAGGACGCAATCCAGTGCTCGTAGGCGCGGAACGCGTTCATCGTCAGTCCACCAGCGTGCGGCCGGTGAGTCGGAGAAAGACGTCCTCCAGCGTCGACCGTCGCACGAGCACGCTCTGCGGGTGCAGGTGCTCGTGCGCGACGGGAACCAGAGCGTCGCCGTCGTCGGTGTAGAGCAGCACGCGATCAGGGAGCGCCTCGATCCTCGCCACCCGACCGTCGAACACCTCGGAGCCGACGACGGGCGCCTCGCCGGGAAAACGGAGCTCCACGACCTCGCGGGTCGACAGACGCTGGATGAGCTCGAGCGGCGAGCCCTCCTCGGCGATCTTGCCCTGGTCCATGATCACGAGCCGGTCGCACAGCTGCTCGGCCTCGTCCATGTAGTGCGTCGTCAGTACGAGGGTCACGCCCTGTTGCTTGAGCCGGAAGAGCCGGTCCCACACGACGTGGCGCGCCTGCGGATCGAGGCCCGTGGTCGGCTCGTCGAGGAGGAGCAGCTCGGGGTCGTTCACGAGCGAGCGCGCGATCGTGAGGCGCCGCTTCATGCCACCCGAGAGAGGCTCGACGGCGTCGTTCGCGCGCTCGGAGAGCTGCACGAAGTCGAGGAGCTCCTCGACGCGGCCGCGCAACTCGCGACGCGAGAGGCCGAAGTAGCGGCCGTAGATGATCAGGTTCTCGCGGACGGTGAGCTCGTTGTCGAGCGTGTCCAGCTGCGGCACCACGCCCAGGCGTCCGCGGATCGCCGGCCCGTCGCGTTCCGGATCGAGGCCGAGAACACGCAATGTTCCACCCGTCACCGGGGAAACGCAGCCGATCATGCGCATCGTCGAGCTCTTGCCGGCGCCGTTGGGGCCGAGGAAGCCGAAGGCCTCGCCCTTGCGCACGTCGAAGTCGATCCCGTCGACCGCGGTGAGGCCCGCGAAGCGCTTCGTCAGCCCGCGAGCATGGATGAGCGCGCCGCCGTCGGCCACGCTCCGACGTTATCTACTTTGCGCCGGTACGCTCGAGCGATTCCGCGATCTCTTCGAGCTCGTGCTCGTCGGCGAAGACGATCTCGATGCGGTTGCTCGTCACCTTCGCGTGGAAGCCGGTGATGCGCTGCAGCGCATCGCGCACACGTGACGCGAGAGCAGGATCGACCGGTGTCGCCCGGACGCGCGGCTTCTGCTTCGCGCCCGCCCACTTTGCGCGTTGCTCCGCGACGCGCACCGACAACCCCTTCTGCACGATCTCCCGCGCGAGCCTGCGGCGGCCCTCATGATCGGGGACGGCGAGCACCGCGCGAGCGTGCCCCTCGCTGATCTGACCGCGCTCGACCATCCCGAGCACGTCATCCGGGAGCTCGAGCAGGCGGATGCGATTCGAGACCGACGGCTTCGAGCGGCCGACGCGCTCGGCGACGTCGCCGAGCGAGAGCGCGAACTCGTCGATGAGCACCGCGTACGCGCGTGCCTCCTCGACCGCCGTCAGCTGCTCGCGCGCGACGTTCTCGACGAGGCCGAGCAGCAACGTCTCACGGTCGTCGGACTCGCGCACGACCGCGGGGACCGTCTGGCGGCCGGCCTCGCGAGCGGCGCGCCAGCGGCGCTCGCCGGCGACGATCTCGTAGCCGCCGGCGGTGCGTGGGCGAACGAGCAGCGGCTGGATGACGCCCTGCGACCGGATCGACTCGGCGAGCCCCGATCCCGCCTCGCCGTCGAAGCGCTTGCGCGGTTGGCGTGGATTCGGGTGAACGGCGTCGACCGGCAGCTCGAGCAGCTCGGTCGCCGCCGGCTCCACGCCGCCCATCAGCAGCTCGAGGCCGCGGCCCAGCCCTCTCCGAGTGCTGGTCGGAGGCGTCGAATGAATCGGCACCTCCTCTTTGGGACGGCGTCCCAACGGGCCGTCGTCAGCGGCGCTCGACAAGCTCCATCGCCACCTTCCAGTAGGCCTCCGCGCCGGCCGAGCGGCGGTCGTAGGCGATCGCGGGGAGCCCGTGGCTCGGCGCTTCCGCAAGCCGCACCGACCGCGGGACGGAGGTCCTGAACACGAGCGGCCCGAAGTGCCGACGCACCTCCGCCTCGACGTCCTGTGCGAGGCGGGTGCGGCCGTCCACCATCGTGAGCAGGACGCCGCCGATGCCGAGGCCCGGGTTGAGCCGACGCCGGATGAGGTCGATCGACTGCATGAGCTGCGTCAGGCCTTCGAGCGCGTAGTACTCGGCCTGCACCGGCACGAGCACGCGATCGGCGGCGGCCAGTGCGTTGACGGTCAGCGGACCGAGCGCGGGCGGGCAGTCGACGAACACGAAGTCGTACTGCGACGTGCCGGAGGCCAGCGCCTGCGCGAGGTAACGCTCACCGTCCTGACGCGCGGCCAGCTCGACCACGGCGCCGGCGAGGTCGGGCTTCGAGGGGACGAGATCGAGGTTCGCGAACGCCGTGTGCTTCGCCAGCTCGTCGAGCGACGCACCGTCGAGGAGGTCGTAGCTCGACGCCCCGTTCGCGCGCATTCCGAGCCCCGAGGTGGCGTTCGCCTGGGGGTCGAGGTCGATCACGAGCGCCCGCTCCCCCGCCTCGGCCAGGCAGGCGGCGAGGTTGATCGCAGTCGTCGTCTTGCCGACGCCGCCCTTCTGATTCGCGAGTGCGTAGACCCTTGCCACCGGTTCCATTGTTGC
>CAZXZX010000202.1:0-6471 GCA_964645445.1 uncultured Gaiellales bacterium | reverse complement strand
ACGTCCAGCAGTGCGGTGACCTTGCTCTCGACGACGAGCTCGGCATCCTCGGGCCGCAGCGGAGCGGCGAGGACGTCGAGCCCGCACGCGTGGCGCGTGACGTACCCCGCGAGCTTCTCCGGGTCCAGCTCGCCCGGCGCGACGACGAGGTCGTACACCGTCTTCGACGGCTCCAGGCCCAGCATGATCGCCGCGTCCCCGAACTGGAGGTCGAGATCGAGGAGCAGCGTCCTCTTCCCTTCCGTCTTGGCGAGCATCGCCGCGAGGCTCGTGGCGACGACGGTCTTGCCCGTGCCGCCCTTCGGCGAGAACACGGTCACGACCCGGCCACGGTGTGCGGCAGTCTGCAGCTGGCGGCGTGCGTGCGACGCCTTGCGAATTGCGAACACGACGTTGTGTGTGAGCTGCGGGAGAAGCAGGACGTCGGCGACGTCCTGCTCGATCGCGGACTCGAGCATCGCCGCCGCTTCGGCGCCGGACGCGACGAGGATTATCGGCGCGCGCGTGACCTCGCGGATCGCCGCCACCTCATCGGCGGGGAAGACCGCGTCGCGAGTGGCGTGGAGGACGCAGTCGAGATGACCTCCGGCGAGCGGCGTCGTCGCGGCGGCGACGTGCACGCTCGCTCCGACGACGTCGACCTCATCGGTGGCGGCGAGTGTCCCGCGCAGGGCGTCGAAGCCCTCGCAGTCGCCGGTGAAGTAGATGCGGGCGCGCTCGCTCATTTCGCACCGGCCTGAAGAACCGTGCCGAGGGTGTCGATCCGCTCCGCGCTGTCGACCGCGCCGACGACGGGCCGGAGCTCGAGCGTCCAGTCGGCGTTCTTCATCACGAAGAACAGCCGCTGCACCTGCGTGTCGGTGACCGCGAGGATCGCCGAGTCCGAGCCGGACGGGCCCGAGACCTTTCCGAGCGTCGGGTCGGACGGCGCGGTCAGCACGGTTAGGTCGCGCAGGACGATCCGTGTCGCGCTCGCGGTCGAGTTCGTGTCGAGTCGCAGGTTCCCGACCAGGTCGACGTGATCGCCGGCCTCGAGCGTCCCCGCGAGGAGCTGGTTTGCGTCGCCGGCGATCTGGACGGCGCGCAGCGTGCCCTTCAGCTCGCTGCGGATGCCCTGAGCGGCGGCGTCGGAGAACCGGCGCAGTGTCACCTGCTCGCCGGCGTACACCGGAGCCGCGAGCACGAGGCCGGAGACATCGCTCGGGCTCGAGATCGCGCCGGGCACGACGTCGCGCTTCTGCACCGTCTCCACGCGCAGATCCTTCTGCTTGACGATGTCGGACCCGGAGGTTCCGGCGGTGAGGTCCTTCGCGGCGACGTAGACGGACACGCCGCTCGTCGAGTTCTGGACCGACCGTTTGTAGTTGGTCACGTAGAAGAGCGTGAGCATCATCGCAACGAGGGCGAGGCCGACGGCGATGAGGATGTTTCGGATGCGATACGTCATGGCCTTCCTTCAGTTGACGAGCTGGACGCTGTACACGCCGAAGTCGGGTAGGTGCTGGTTGCCGGAGCTCTGGATGCCGTTCCAGATGACCTTCGTGAAATAGCCGCTCAGATCACCGGTGTTGCCGATGGAATCGAACGAGGTCAGATGGAAGGCGACCCAGCCGATGACCCGGTAGGTCGCGTTGGAGCCGCTGCCGCCGAGTTGGTCGTACACCGGGAACAGGAGCTCCGTGCCGATCCGGCTGCTGAGTGCGCTCTGGACGTTGCTCGAGCTGAACTGCGCGCCGGTGTTCGAGAGGTAGTCCCCGATGCTGAGGTAGCCCTGGTAGCCGTCCGAGATCCAGCTCGCGAGGTCGCCGTTGCCGTTCGACCCGCCGTTCAGGTCGACGAGGGCGAAGGCGCCGGGCGCGCCGGTCTTCCCGAGCGGAAGCGTCGTCGAGACGTGGAAGCACGGGCAGCCGGGCCCGGACAGGAGCGGGTGCAGCTTGTTGACGACGATCGGGGCGACGCCGAAGACCTGCTCGGGCACGTCTGCCCTCGCCGCGGCCATCGCGGTTACCGTCGCGTGGTCGATCGCGAAGACGTTCGCGAAGAAGCTCGGCGCGTCCTTCTGCACCCGGACCACGACGGTGTCGTTCGGTTCGAAATCGCTGCGAAGCGTGATTCCGCCGGCCGGCACCCCTCCGCCGTTCAGATCGGCGTACTGAGCCGCAAGCGCCTGCGCGGTCACGGTGTCGGACGGGAGCGCCTGCGCCCCTGCGAGCGCGGCTGCGTCTGCGGTCGCCTGCGCCTGGCGCTGCTGGCGATACCACGCCCCGACGTCGGTCGTCAGCGCTGCGGCGCCGAGCAGGACGGCGAGGAAGACCACCGTCAGCAGCACGGCCTGCCCGCTCTCATTGCGGAGCCGCTCTCTCATTCGAGCCGGTCCGTCATCGTGCTCTGGAGGTTTCCGGACGCGACCGCCCATCCCAGGACGTTGATCGAGTACGGGTAGGTCACGGTCACCGTCAGCGTGCTGCCGGACGTCGTGAACGTCGGATCGCTCGGATCGGCGACGCTGACGCGGCCGGTCAGGTCGAGCCCGCCCGCGGCGGACTGCGCGGCCTGCTGGATGTCGTTGACCGTGACGCCGGCGATACGCGCCTCGACGGCCTGGCGTGCAGCCGCGCGCGCGGCGTCGGTCACGGCGAGATAGTGGTTGAACGCGACGCCCGCCTGCACGATGGCGAGGAGCAGGGCGATGAGCACGGGCGCCACGAGTGCGAACTCGACGGCGGCTTGCCCGTGCTCCTCATGCAGACCGATGCGGCGTCGGCGTGTCATGTGAGTGGTGAGCGGGTGGTGGGCCGCCTCGGAGCCGGCCCACCACCTGGTTGCTCGTGTTTCGGCTCTCGATCCCTAGAGCTGGTTGACCAGGGACTGGAGGGCGTTCTTGATGTCGGTGCCGAGCGTCACGAGCAGTGCGATGACGACGGCGGCGATCAGCGCGAGGATGATTCCGTACTCGGCCATTGCCTGGCCTTCCTGGCGCTTGACGTTGTCCTTGATCCACGTGATGAGAAACGAAGCGAACATATGAGTCTCCTCGGTGTTCGTTGGTGTGTGCCTACGGCCCAAGTTGCGAGACGAGCTCGTCGAAGAGATGGACGGTCGCCGCGCCGAGTTCTGAAAAGACGAGGACGAGTGCTGCGGCGACGAGACCGAGAATCACGGCATACTCGGCCATCGCCTGGCCCCCTTCCCTGGCGATGAGCATCGTGACGTGCGCTTGACCTCCCTTCGAGCGACATGTCCCACGGATGTGACCGAGCGTGTGGATGTCCGCTATGAGCGAGGTGCGATCGGTTCTCTTTCGCCTTGTGCGAAAGATCACCCGAAGGGGGTAGGAGTAGGGTGTGCGCGTGACTCAGCTGCGTACTGCAGACGGCGAAGTCGTGTGCGCGCGATGCGTGATCGCGTCGACACCGATCGCGCGGCTGAAGGGTCTACTCGGCCGCTCGTCGCTCGCTGCGGACGAGGGGATGCTGTTCACGCGCACGGGCTCGATCCACATGTTCTTCATGCGCTTCGCGATCGACGCCGTCTTCTGCGATGCGGAGCTGCGCGTCGTCAAGGTCGCCCGTGACCTCAAGCCTTGGCGCACGGCGGGTGCCCGGGGCGCGAAGGTGACGATCGAGCTCCCGGTCGGGGCCGCCGCGGGCCTGGAGCCGGGCGACCGGCTCGAGCTCGCGGACTAACCCTTCGGGGCGACGAGGCGCATCACGGCGACGAGCCGTGCCTTGGACGGGGCGGTAGGCGCGGTCATGTTCACCTGGACGACGCCGGCGGGATATGCGGCGAAGAGATACGCCGCGCGCGACGAGAAGCGCGCGAGGACCGCCTCACCGGCGCCGGGGACGCGGACCCGGTGCGCATGCAGGCTCGGCTGGGTGAGGAACTGGCGCATGAGCGTGAGCCCAGCGGAGCGCGGATGCGTGGTCAGCGTCAGGCCGGCGGCGAGGTCGGCCCGTTCCCATGTGCAGGTTCCGGCGGCGAAGATCCCGGGCCGGTAGTGCTGGCCGCCGGCAGCGCGAATCGCGGCGAGCGAGACCGTGCGGCAGAGGTTCCGGCCGGGCATGAACACGCTCGCCGGCGGCGCGGGCGCCGCCGCGATCGCGAGCAGGAGGCCGGAAAGGTAGGAGGGCAGCCGTTGCCGGCTGCCCTCCGTCTTCGTCCTGCTACGGACCGATCGTGAACGTCTGGCTTCCACTGCTCGAGCCGTACTTGGAGTCCCCGCCGAAGCTCGCGGCGACCGTGTACGTGTCGTGCTTCTGATTGAGCCTGATCGTCGCACTCGCCACGCCCGATGCATTCGTCGTCGCGCCGATCGTCTGCGTGCCGAGCGTGAAGGCCACGAGCCTGCCGGCGACCGGCTGGCCGAGGTCGTCGACGAGCTGGGCCGTCAGCGTGACGTTCTTGCTCGAGTTGGCCTGGTTCGGCCCCGTGTACGTCAGCGTCGTGGAGCGCATCGAGACGACGACGTTCATGGTCGACGATCCACAGGCGTGATACGGGTCACACGCCGTGAAGGTCGCCGTATACGTCCCCGGCGCGGCAAACGCGTGCATGACGCTCGCACCGCCGGAGGCGCTCGGCGACCCGTCGCCGAAGTTCCAGCTGTACGTGAGGAGGGACTGCTCATCCGTCCCCGGGTCGACCGCACTGCCGTTCAGAGGCACCGATACCCCCCACTCCGCCGCCGAGTCCGGCCCGGCGCTGGCGACGGGCGGAAGGTTGGCGATGGGCACGTTGAACGACGCGGTGCTCGTGTTGCCGTCGCTGTCGGTGATGACGAGCTGCCCGCTATACGTTCCCGGCCCGTGGAACGTGTGCTGCGGGTGCAGTCCGAATGCAACGCCGCCGTCCGAGAAGTGCCAGACGACGTTCGCGCTGCCGAGACCGCACACGGCGGTGCTCGCCGAGCCGTCGAACGACACCGGTGTGCCTTCGACGCCGCTGTACGGGCCCCCGGCGTTCACCGACGGTGGAGTGGTGTTCGGGAGCACCGGCCCCAGGTCCATGGACTGATCGGGCGCTGTCATCGCGATCGGGCCGAGGTCGGCCCCACTCGAGCTGACGAGCGGATCGGTCGTGTAGCTCCCGCCGAAGCCGAAGGCGCTGGCGCTCAGCTTGAGCTTCACGTCACCGGTGTACGTCGCCGGCTCCGCTCCGTACGCGAGGTTCGTAAGTGTGTAGTTGAGATCGCTGCCCACCGGTTGCGAGCAGCTGACCGCGATCGGGTCCGCGACCGTCGACGGTGAGCTGCCGCCGAAAGCAAGCGGCTGGTTCGCAATCGCGTCTCCACCACTGACGACGGCGATCCGCACCGTGGTCACTCCCGACCCCGTCACGTGCACGGTCTCGTCGAGAATCAGATCGACCGAGACGCTCGCGAAGTCGAACAGGTCGGCCGACCAGAGGTTGATCGTCTTCGTGTTGGTGCAGTCGCGCGGCGACTCGCCCGGCAGGGGCATCTGGCACGGGATCGTGTCCGATCCCGTGATCGGGCCGAGGCCGAGCGTGTCCGTCGTCGGCACCCAGTCGTTGCAGTCCGCGTTGCTCACGGCGGCTGCGGCGCAGCTCAGGCTTCCCATATCGGGCGACCCGAACAGCCCCACCAAGCCGCTGACGCTGTAGTTGACCGTCACGCTTCCCGAGCCGGTGGTGAGGGTGTCGTTGACGGTGACCGTCTTCCCGTGCCGGATGTCTCCGGCGCTGTAGTTGGCGTCGATACTGCTCGGATTCGACCACGACGCCTGCGCCTGCACGGTGCCGGAGACGCCGAAGCCCCACGTCTGGATGAAGTTCGTCGGATCGTTGAAGAACGCATCAGGTGCGCACTCGTCGCAGACGGCGATGGCGGACAGGATGTCGGTGTTACTGCCACTCCCGGTGAACGTGGGAGTGACGGTCTGCGTGGCTGCGGATGCTCGGCCCGCAAACGCGAGACCGAGGATCGCCAGCCCCAACGTGAGGAGCCCCGTCAGGAGCGCCTTGCGAACGTTCGTTGACATCGAAACCTCCTTCGGCGAGGCGAAGGCGGCCGCCGCCGGTGTCCTCGCATTCACGACCTCGAGGTGCCGTCGGCACCTCCCCTGCCGGGAGCATCCGCGACCGGCGTCACCCCGTCGTCACCGCCGCGTCACCGCTGCGGCAACGATCCGGTCAGGTGCCGAGCGCGTCGATGAGCTCGCGCAGCCGCGGTGTCGGCTCGATCCCGAGCTGATCGCGCAGGAGCCGGCGGCAGACGCCGTACTGGCGAATCGCCTCGACCGGGTTGCCTGCGGCAAGATGCACGCAGATGAGCGCGCGGTGTGCGCTCTCGCGCAGCGGCTCGCCTGCGACCGACAGCAGCCCGGCCTCGAGCGCCTCCCCCAGCCTTCCCGCGATCGTGTACCGCTCGCACAACGCCTCGAGCACAGAGAGCCGCAACTGCCGGAAGCTTTCACGTTCGAGCACGACCCAGTCGTCGTACCAGTCGGG
>CAZXZX010000201.1:0-4007 GCA_964645445.1 uncultured Gaiellales bacterium | reverse complement strand
CGTGCGCATCGGCGCCTTCACCGATGCGCCCCGGGAGCTCGCCGAGATCGCGCTCGCGCACGCCGGCGCGGCGCGACGGGTCGCCGTCATCGGCCCGCTGGACGAGGTGCTGCGCCAGCTCGGTGACGGGGCCGTCGTCGTCCGGTCACGAGACGAGCTCGCGAACCTACAATTGGCGCACGATGGACGTTGAGCTCTCCGACCGCCGGTTCGAGATCCTGCTCGAGCGGCTCGACCGCATCGGCGACGAGCTCGCCAAGGTGAGCAAGCGGCTCGACAACGACGAGCACTTCCTCCGCCTCACCCGCGAGCTCGCGACGCTGAACGAGTCCCTGCAGGCGCTCGCGTACGCTGCGCTGGGCCAGCAGGCGCCGAACGTTCGCCGCCGGCGGGCCGGGTGAAAGTGCTGCGCACTTTCACCCGGTAGGGGTTCCCGCTTCGCGGGAGCGGACGCAGGCGAAGCCCGCGTCCTCTTATGGCTGCAGCCGACGGTTCAGCGAGCTCCATGAGTCACGTGCTCACGGACCAGACGTCCAAGACGCCGGATGTGGCGTGGTCGTTCGCGTTCCCCTCGGGGACCGCCACGTGGCCATCGACGACGATCGGGCTGTTCCAGTGCCCGCCGCCGCAGGGAAGGGTCGCGACGAGCGCGCCGGACGCGGGCATGTAGACGTTCAGGCCGCCGCCCGGGTCGTAGACCCAGAGGAGGCCGCCGGCGAGGACGGGGCTCGTCCCGCCGGTGCTGTGCTGCCAGGCCCGCGTCAGGCGGCCGGCGCGGTAGCTCCACGCGGCCGTGCCGCCGTCGTCCGCCGCGAAGAGCCACGTCGACGAGCCGGTGCGCCACACTGCGGGCGCGGTGAAGAGGTCGGTCCCCGACGGCGTCGAGACCGTCTGCAGCTCGCCGCCCTTGTGCGGTGACGTGCCACGCATGCGCGCGACCGAGAGCACGCGGATCCTCCCGTCCTTGCCGCCCTGCGCGAGATGCGCCGCGTCGAGCACGACGGGGGAGGTCGAGCCGAGGTCCTTGTCGGAGGCGTTCAGCTCGTCGGTGTTCGCCGGCGTGTAGTTGCCGAGCATGCGGGTCGCGTCGGGATCGAGCCGGAGCACCGCGTCGCCCCAGTTCGTCTTCCCATTCCACGGCGCGTTGCCGGTGGCGACGAGCAGATCGCCGGTGGAGGGATCGACGACCGCGCCGGAGCGTCCCCAGATGGCGGAGTCGCTCGCATCGCAGGTGCTCGGGTCGATCAGGCCCGTGCGGTTCGAGCACAGGGAGTTCCATACGTGCAGCAGGCGCCCGCTCCCCGCGTCGATGACCGCGACGTGCCCCTGGTACGGCGGAGCATCGCCGATGTAGCCGCCAGTCGTCGCAATCACGTGCCCCTTCACGTAGTTGAGCGCGGACGCGATCTTCTCGCGGGACGGGAGGCGTGTGATCGAGACGCTCCACGCGGCGCGGCCGGTCGCCGCCGAGAGCTTGGTGATGCGGCCGCCGGGCGAGGCGGCGTAGATCCATTTCCCGGCCGGATCGGCAACGGGGGTCGCGGTCGTGATCTGCGGGCTACCGACCCACGACGAGTACCCGGCCGGGGTGAAACGCCAGAGCACCGCGCCCGTCGACGCGTCGATCGCCTCGGTCCGCCCGTACGTCGTCGTCACGACGAACCGGCCGTTCACGTAGATGGGCGACGAGTCCACGGTCCCGTCGAGCGTCACCTTCCGCAGCGTCAACGAGCTGACGTTTGCCGACGTGATGCCGGTCGCGTACGGATAGACCCCGGTGCGCGAGGCGTTGACGTCGAACGTCAGCCAGTCGTGGCTGGCGGTCGTCCGAACGTTCCCCCCGATCAGGAGCGATGCAAGAGCCGTTACCGCCGCAAGAGCACGCGTCGGAGCTCGTCCTCCTTGCCCGGTTCGAGAATCGCAAGCACCTGGTCGCCCGCTTCGAGCTGCGTCGCCCCGACCGCGATCTCGGCACGACCGGAGCGCATGACGGAGATGAGTCGCGCGCCGTCGGGAAGCTCGAGGCTCTCGACGCGCTTGCCGGCCGACGGTGAGTCGCGGTCGATCTGCACCTCCACGATCTCGAGGTTCTCCTTGCGCAGCTCCAGCAGGTGGATGAGGTCGTGCTCGGGCACCTCGTGCTCGACGAGCGCCATGATGCTCGAGGTCGCGCAAACGGTCGGGGAGATCCCGAGCAGGTCGAAGTGCGCCTGGTTCCGCGGGTCGTTCACGCGGGCTATGACCTGCTCGACGCCGTACTTCTCACGGGCGAGCTGCGCGATGACGAGGTTGTCCTCGTCGTCGCCCGTCAACGCGAGGACGATGTCCGGCGGCCGTGCGACTCCCGCGCGCTCGAGCACGCTCAACTCGGTCGCGTCGCCACGCTGGACCTGGTGCTCGAACTCGTCCTCGAGCCGCTCGAAGCGCCCGCGGTCCTGCTCGACGAGCGTCACTTCGTTTCCGAGGCGCAGGAGCGAGCGGGCAACGTTCGCTCCGACTTTGCCGCCGCCGGCGACGATGGCGTACATCAGCCTGCGACCTTGGGAAGCGGGATCGCGCAGCTGCGCACCGCTTCCATGAGCGTGTCGATCGCCGTCTTCGTCGGGCAGACAACGCGCAGCCCGCGCTCGCTGTAGAAGTCGGCGCGCGCCGGGTCGAGGATGCGGATGACGACGCAGCCGATGTCGAAGCGCTTCTGTGCAACCTGGCCGATGAGAATGTTCGTGTTGTCGCCGTCGGTGGCGGCGACGACGGCGTCGGCGTCCTCTATGCCGGCCTCGCGGAGCACGTCGACGTCGATGCCCTGGCCGACGAGGAAGGCGCCGGGCCAGTGCTCGCCGAGCCGCGTCAAGGCGTCCTCGTTCTCGTCGACGACCGTGACGTCCCAACCTTCCCGCTGGAGCTGGAGGGCAATCGACGAGCCGACGCGGCCGCAGCCGATGATCAGAGCGTTCATCCGGGCTGCAGCGTAGCGCCTCCGGGGAACGCAACCACCAGCACTTCGCCAGGTGCGTGCCGGAGGACGTAGTCGACGGTCGGCGAGAAGAAGCGCGGCGTGCGGCGCCACCGAGACGACGACCCGAGCACGATCAGGTCGGCCGACGAGTCCCCGGCCTCGGCGACGATGGCCTCGCCGATCGAGCGCGCACGGACGGTCCTGCCGACGACCTCGACCCCTTGCGCTGCGCCGAGCGCGGCCGCCTCCGCGAGCGACGCGGCGGCCCGCTCCTCCTCGTCGAACAACGGCCCGTCGAGGGGCTGGTCGAGCGGCACCTTGATGACGAAAAGCGCCTTGACGGCAGCCCGCTGGTCGCGGGCGAGCCGAATGGCCGTCTTGACCATCTCCTCGCCGATCGGCCCCAGCTTCATCGGCACCAGGATGTGCGATAGCGCCGCCTGCTCCTCGCGTGCGCGCCGCACTACCGGCCCGCTGACGATCATCACCCGGCACGGCGCGTCGCGGACAATGGCCAGGATCTCGGGAGGGAACGCACGCTTGAACCCACGGCGCGACTCGACCGGCGCGCCGACGACGAGCAGCTCCGCTCTGTGGTCGGTCGCGACCTCGGCCAGCTCGCGCCCGAGCCCGCCGGTACGCGTGCGGACGAGACGCTGCTTCACGCCGACGCCGTACGCGCGCGCGATCTCAGCTGCACCCCTCATGCGAACACGCATCTCCTCCGCCTCACGGTCGAAGTGCGCGTCGAGCGGAAGCTCTTGATCAACGATGATCGGCGCCACGAGGACGACGTTGGCGCGGCGCTGGGTCGCGAGCCGGCAGGCAAGGTCGAGCGCGTGCTCGGTCTCGGACCGCCCGAGAAGAGGAACGACGATGCTGCGGTACGTAACTGCGGCAGTCCGCCGTGCGAGCCTCCGTGCCCTGCGACGCGCTTCCCGGACACGCTCGACGCTGAGCCGCATTACAGGAGCTGGTAGGGGACGCTGGCGAGGATCACGCCCGGCTCGAAGAGCAGCAGGCGCTTGATGTACAGGGCGCGCTGGTTGTG
>CAZXZX010000200.1:0-26012 GCA_964645445.1 uncultured Gaiellales bacterium | reverse complement strand
TTGCAAGCTGCGACGTTCCTGCACTCCGATCAAGGGACATTCCCGAACGCTGGCGCAGGCAGGCGCGCTATGCCGTGGGTCGGGTCTATTCGGGCTGGAAGAGAGCCAGGGTGTTTCCGTCGGGGTCTTTGAACCAGGCCGACTTTCCGATGCCCGGCGTCGTCGCGACATGGTCGACGGTCTTGAGCGTGGGGAAGTCATAGTCCTCGAAGACGGCGCCGTGGCTCTCGAGTTCGCGAACGTCGCCCTCGACGTCGGTGGTCCAGAATCGCACCTGTGTGTGATCGGCCTTGTTGGG
This sequence comes from uncultured Gaiellales bacterium, assembly GCA_964645445.1. Classification (GTDB taxonomy): domain Bacteria; phylum Actinomycetota; class Thermoleophilia; order Gaiellales; family Gaiellaceae; genus Palsa-739. The sequence goes on along the minus strand of CAZXZX010000200.1, from coordinate 25,714 downwards.
TGCAGGCCGTCCGTAGACGAGGAGCGTCGTCCCATCGCCGCACTCGAAGAGGAGGTGGTTCGGGATTGTTTCCGGCGACAGCGTCAATCCCACCACCTGCTCGTAGAACGCTTGGCTCTGTCCGAGATCGCCCGAGCAGAGAACTGCTGAGATCCTTTGCGCCTCCATTTTGCGGAGCTCCTGTTCGTCGGTTCGGCGACCCTGCACCGATCATCTCAGACAGGAAGACAACCATCAGCCGCGTCACTGGAAGCTACCCGGAACACTCGCCGCGCTGAGGCGTCATACGTGAACTCTGGCCCAGATGTCGTGGCACCGCCGCGCCACTACGTCACGAGGCGTGGTGTAAGGAGGCGGTGCCGGTCGTTTGCCGCTAGGTGCCCGTCGGTCAGCCGCTCACCGAGTCGTGCAGCTCGTACCAACCCTCGCGGCTAGGCGGCGCGAAGTTACTGTTGGGGTCTTGCATCGCGGCGGCAGCCATAGGCTCGATGATCGGGTTGAGGCGCTCATTGAAGAACTTCTCGCCATGCTCACGCGTCTCCCAGACATCGAAGATGCGAAAGACCCCCGCGTCGTGGTCGAAGCCGGCCGTGTGAATGAGTAGGCCGTCGGGGGCTCCTTGAAGGTTGAGCGCGGAGTTGACCGCGTCGTAGTTGGTGGTGCTTGTATCGCCGTCCTTGATCGTGAATTCCTGAACGTATGCGATTGCCACGGGTCGGCTCCTCTTCTCGAAGGGACACCGCAATTGTAATTCGGTACGGCTTGGCGTATGCCGCATCCTTGCCAGACGGCCTCCTCTCCAGAATCGAGCCCTGCTAACGCGCTCGGGCGTCATTCACGAACACTGGCGCAGCCGATCGGCGGGATCAACTTTGGTCAGGCGACCTGCTCTGCGGCAGGATGTCGATATGACGGACCTGGCGACGGAGATGAGGATCGTCCCTGCCAACAAGGCATCCTGGGACGACCTAGACGCGGTCCTAGCAGGCGCCAGCTGCCACGGCGGACGCTGTTATTGCCAGCGCTTCAAGCTCGGGTGGAACGCATGGCCGGGCGACGACCTCGACCGCGCGCACATGTTGCGCGAGCAGACCGATTGCGGGCATCCACGATCGGCCATCACAAGTGGCCTTGTCGCCTATCTCGGCAGCGAGCCCGCCGGCTGGTGCAACGTGGAACCGCGCACCGCTTACCCGTATCTCCGCAGCGTGCCTTGGCGGAAGCGAAAAGAGGACAGGACCGACGCCAGCATCTGGGCCGTGCCGTGCTTTGTCACCCGCTCCGGGTTCCGTCGCCGCGGCGTCAGCTACGCGCTTGCACACGCTGCCGTGGACTTTGCGCGCGAGCGCGGAGCCCGCGCGCTGGAGGGCTATCCCATGATCCCCGAGCGCGGAAAGGACGTGCCGTGGGGCGAGCTCAACGTCGGCCACGTCAGCATCTTTGCCGCCGCCGGCTTCGCAGAAGTCAGCCGCCCAACCCTCCGCCGCGCCGTGATGCGCATCGATTTCTAGCTGGGAACGCTCAGGGGACGTTCCCACACGGTGGCGCGAGCAACTCTCTCCGCTCCGCGGCCATCGCGTCAGGTCTGCTCGTACGGCTTGTATCGGTGGTGGAGAAGGATGACGTTGCCGTCGGGGTCGCGTATCCCGGCCCCGTGGCAGACGCCCGAATCCCACATCTCATTGACCTGCACGCCAGCTGCCTCCAGCTTCGCCTTTGCCTCGGCAACGTCGGGCACGCGCAGAGCAATCGTTCCAGGCGGCAGCGGCGCGAAGTCGTAGTCGTGGGTGCGCGGCGTCATCACCGCAAGCGTCACGTTGCCGGTCTCGTACTCGACCCAGTCCTCCCCCGGCGAGTTCGGGTTCCTCTGAAGCCCCAACACCTCTCCGTAGAAGTGGTTCGCCTTCTCCATGTCCGTCACAGGGACGCGGATGTAGTCGACTCGCTGCACGTCAATCACCGGCTGCCAACCTCCTCCTGTGTCAGATGAGGTCACGGGATCCCGCTCAACCACCGGTCCACGAAGGAACGATAGAGAGATGCCGGGGAACACTCCCGCACACTGGCAGCCGAATGCGCGGCGTCGCTGCTCGCGGCTGGCCTCTCGAGGTCGAAGGAGAGGTCGTCACCGCCTCGTTTTGGGCGTCAACGGCACCGCCACCGCCATGGCATCTGCACCGGTTCAAACCGACCACAGCACTCGGAGTCGCCACTGCGTCGACCGCCGGCGCCACTCGCCGGCGCTTCACGCCCGTCGAGTGACAATCCCGCACACTGGCGAAGGCCACCAATCCCGACTGCCTTGAACATCGATCCTCGCGGGGGAACTCCGTTAGCGAGCCACTGAACAAGCGCCGTACCCTTGGAGCATGTTGCGTCGCTTTCTCATTGCAGCAGTCGTCGTTCTCGCGCTGGTCTCGAGCGCGACGGCAGTCTTGCCGGCGGCGGCCAAGACGAACAATGCGGTTGTCACCCACAAGCTGATCGTGGCAGTCAAGAAGAACCTGGCCCCGGCAGGCGAGAAGAAGCTTGCGGTCTTGGTTCTAATCAGCCAGAACGGCGGTGCTCCTGCCGGAGCCGTGGCCGCGCCGAGCAAGCCCCTTACTGTTCTCCTCGACAATGGCGGCCTCTACCGTGTAGAGGCCGCGATCGACTCCTCCTGCAAAGGCAGCTGTGATGCGAGCGATCGCATTCACGGCTCGGCCAATCACAAACTCGAGGTCGTCCCCAGCTGTCGGCCCAAGGGCTCAGGCTTCGTCTGCAGCAAGGTCAAGATCGTCAAGGACTACTGAACACCGGCGCCGGCGCGGTCTCGCGCAGCAGGCTCGGACCCCCGCTGGATGCAGCCGCGGGCGGCCGGCGGTAGGGTTCCGGCGTGGGTCGGCTCGTCGCCTTGCTCGGGGTCGTCGCGCTCGCGCTCGGGACACCCGCCTTCGGCGCTGCATCGGGCTACACCCCCGGGCCGGTGAGCGACCTGAGCGCGTCGTGCTCCGGCCAGAACGCGGAGGTGGAGCAGGCGGTCGACCCGACGCTCGGCTACGTCTACGAGGACTGGATGGGCTGCACCGGCATCGGCTTCGCGCGCTCGACCGACGGAGGCCAGACGTTCAGGCCGGCGATCTCGCTCCCCGGCACGGTCGGTTCCAACAAGAACGTGTGGGATCCGGCCGTCGCCGTCGGCCCCGACGGGACCGTCTATGCCTCGTTCATGCGCTCGAAGAACGGGCAGTACTACCCCTTCGTCGCCGCCTCGTTCGACCATGGGCAGACGTTCCCGCAGGTGACCGAGCTCGTCCCGCCCGACCCGAAGAACTGGGGCGACCGCGACTTCATCGCCGTCGGGCCGAACGGGACGGTGTACGTGACGTGGGACTACGGCCCCAGCCGCGGGTCGCTCAGTTACATCTGCTCCCAGGGCGGCAGCTGCGCGTTCGCCGCCGGCGATGTGAACGTCGTTGTGCAGAAGTCGACCGACCACGGCAGGACATTCGGGCCGATGAGCTACGTGAGTCCCGGGTTCCCGGCGAGCGGCGGCGACAGCGGGCCGATGGTGATCGAGCCAAGCGGCCGCGTCGACGTCCTCTACCAGGGCTACCAGATCACGAACCCGACGACGTACACCATGAGTCCGGCATACAGCTACTTCACGTCGTCGACGGACGGCGGTGAGACTTGGTCTACGCCGGTCCGCCTGGGGCCGAAGAACGGGACGATGTCTCTCTCCGAGTGGTGGATCGACGGCGACATCGGCATCGACAGCGCGGGGAACCTCTACGCGGTCTGGGACACGCAGGGGTCGAACAACGACATCGGCTGGCTGTCGTATTCGACGGACGGCGGCGCCAGATGGTCGGATCCCGTGCAGGTCCCGCCCGATCAGGCGAACGTCCCGCACGTGATGGAGGTGGCCGGCGGCGGCTCTGGTTTTGCGTACATCAGCTACTTCGCGCCCGAGAGCGGTTCGGGGTACGCGGACTACCTGCGTGCGTTCTCGATCACGCGCGGCTTCCTGGCCGGGCCATTGCAGGTCTCGCCGGAGTTCGGCGACACGTCCGTGTGGCCTGGCGACACATTCGGCCTGTCGACCGTATCGCCGAGCGACGTGGTCGTCAGCTGGGGTAGCGCGACGGCCTCGACGAAAGACAAGTCGGACATCTTCGCGGCGAGCGTCGCCTTCCAGGCCCCCTAGCCTCCCGGTCGAACGAACCGGAGGCGGCGGTGGTGGCAGCCGTAGCGCGGCATCTTCGGTTGTACGATCGGGACGTGCTCGCGACGACGGGTCTCGTGCAGCGGCTGGCCGAGGCGGAGGCCGCGTACGTCGCCGCCAACCCGGGGTCGCGTCGGCTGCACGAGGAGCGGGCGCGGTTCATGCCGGGCGGGAACACCCGCACGACGATCCATCAGCCGCCCTTCCCGCTCACGATCGTCCGCGGCGAAGCGGCGCGCATCACGGACGCGGACGGTCACGAATACACGGATTTCCTCGGTGAGTACACAGCCGGGCTGTACGGGCATTCGCACCCGGTCATCGTCGAGGCGATCCGCGCCGCGCTCGCGGACGGGATCGTGCTCGGCGCGCCGAACCGATACGAGGCGGCTCTGGCCGAAGCGGTCTGCGCGCGCTTCCCATCTGTCGACCTCGTCCGCTTCTGCAACTCTGGCACGGAGGCGAACCTCCTTGCGATCTCGCTCGCGCGCGCCGTCACCGGCCGCTCGGGCGTGCTCGTCTTCGCCGGCGCGTACCACGGGGGGATCCTGCTCTTCGCGCACGGCATCTCCCCGTTGAATCCACCGTTTCAGTGGATCGTGGGCGAGTACAACGACGTCGAGGGTGCTGCGCGGCTTGTCGCGGAGCACGCGCGCGAGCTGGCCGCTGTCATCGTGGAGCCGCTCCAGGGGGCGGCCGGGGTGATCCCGGGCGCGCCGGGCTTCTTGCATGCGCTGCGGGAGGCGACGATCGAGAACGGGGTGCTCCTCGTCTTCGATGAGGTGATGACGTCGCGGCTCTCGACGGGGGGTATGCAGCAGCTGCTCGGCATCGACCCCGATCTGACGACGCTCGCGAAGTTCGTGGGAGGCGGCCTTTCGTTTGGGGCGTTCGGTGGCCGCGCGGACCTTATGGGCCGCTTCGACCCGTCACGGCCCGACGCGCTGCAGCACGGGGGGACGTTCAACAACGACGTTCTGACGATGGCCGCCGGAGCCGCCGGCCTGACGCAGGTCCTGACGGACGCGGAGATCGTGCGGCTGAACGGTCTCGGCGACAGGCTGCGCAATCGGCTGAATGCGTTCGCCGTCGAGCACGGGACCAAGTTCTGCGCGACCGGTTACGGCTCGCTAGTCGGGCTGCACTTCACGCACGGCCCTGTGCGGAACGAGGGCGACGTCCCCGACGCGCCGGAGTTGCGCGGTCTCCTTCACCTGCACATGCTCGAGCGCGGCTTCTCGTACGGTCGCCGCGGCTTCATCGCGCTCTCCCTCCCGCTCGGCGAGCCGGAGATCGACGGTTTCGCCGCCGCGGTCGAGCAGTTCCTGACCGGCGTGTGACCGAGCGCGGCTGCGTCGTAGCGACGCACGCGGCCTTCATTAGCCGTGCGCCTGTTCCTCCGCGATCGAACACCAACCAGCCACCCAAGGACCGTCCCGGCTAACACCAACCCGCTGCAGATGGCAACAGCCCAGGACGCACCAGATTCCGCCGCAGCACGCGTTACCCCTTTTGAGCGATCCTCGTGCGAGGCCCGCAAGAAATGGGCACGAGACGGAGTCATTAGCTGACATCGACACATTCCGCCGCCCGCGTCGCGCGACCCACTCACACCAAGGGGATGATTCAGGTGGATAAGCGTGTGATCCTCGTTGTCGCCACTGCCTTCCTCGTCGCGGCCGGCGTATCGCCAGCTGTAGCGGGCGGTGCTTCCAAGCCGCGGTACACCGGGCAATGCGTAATCGGCGCAGACACGACTTTCGATTGGCAGCGCGAGAAGCTCGTACAGGTGACCGTCGACTGGTCAGCGCCGAGTGACAGCGGCGTCACCCTCGCACCCTCCGTCTTCCCGGTGGTGTCAGCAACGCCTCCCCGCGGTTTCTTCGTCACGCCCACCCCGTCCAGCGGCCAAATCAATCCCCTGTCGGCGACGGCCACCTTCCAACACGCCGACGGCTCGACCGATCAGCTCACCATCACCTGCGCCTGACAACCGACCTGACGCGAGCTACCTCTCGCGAGCCGCCGGCGCGGACGGCGTCGGCGTCCCGCCGGTCATGCGCAGGCCGATCTCCTCGATGCTGTTGCGGTTCTCGACCTCCGCGAGGCGGCCCTCGTACATCACGACGATGCGGTCGTTGAGCGCGAGGATCTCGTCGAGGTCCTCGCTGAGGAGGACGACTGCGGCTCCTGCCGCGGCTGCTTCGAGGAGGTACGAGTGAACGGTCGCGACTGCGGAGACGTCGAGGCCGCGCGTCGGCGAGGCGGCGATGAGAACCTTCATCTCGCCCGCGAACTCGCGCGCGATGACGAGCTTCTGCAGATTCCCGCCGGACAGGTTCGCCGCCGGCGTGTCAGGCCCCGGCGCGCGGATGTCGAAGTCCGCGATCGCCTTCTCGGCCTTCGCGCGCATCCTGCGCAGCCGCAGGAAGGGGCCGAACGACTCCCTCCGGTACGAGCGGAGCCCGAGGTTCATCGCGATGGAGAGACTGGGAGAGACGCCGGTGCCGAGCCGGTCCTCGGGGACGTAGCGGACGCCGGCGTCGAACGCGGCCCGCACGTCTCCCGGCTTCAAGAGCCTCCCGCCGACGCGGACCCTTCCCTTCGTGGTCTCCCGGACGCCTGCGACGGCGTCGGCCAGCTCTCGCTGCCCGTTGCCCGCGACGCCGGCGACGGCGACCACCTCGCCGGCGCAAACGGTGAGCGAGACACCCCTCACGGCCGCGACCCCGCGGTCGCCCGGCGCCCACAGGTCGGCGATCTCGAGCGTCGCCGGTCCGGCTTCGCGCCCGTTCGGCGGGCGCTTTGCCGCCTCGACCTCGCGGCCGATCATCAGCGCCGCCAGCGACTGCGGCGACGCGCCGGCGGTCGGGACGGTCGCGATCGTCTTGCCGCCCCGCAGCACGGTCACGCGGTCGGAGACCGCCATGACCTCGTGCAGCTTGTGCGAGATGAAGACCACCGTTCGTCCTTCGGCGGCAATCTCCCGGAGCGTCGTGAAGAGCGTGTCGGCCTCTTCCGGCGTGAGGACGGCGGTCGGTTCGTCGAGGATGAGCACGCGTGCGTTCTGGTAGAGGGCGTTCAGGATCTCGACGCGTTGCTGCTCGCCCACGGACAGCTGCCAGACGTGCGCATGCGGGTCGACCGGAAGCCGGTAGCGCTCGCCGAGCTCGCGCACCTGGCTCTCGACCGCACCTGGGTCGATGTGGAAGCGCCGGCCCGCGCCGCGCTTGTCGCCGAGCACGAGGTTCTCGGCGACCGTGAACCGGTCGACGAGGCGGAAGTGCTGGTGGACCATGCAGACGCCCGCGTCGATGGCGTCGCGCGGCGACTGGAAGGACACACGCTCGCCGAAGAGCGAGATCTCGCCTTCGTCCGGGTGGTACAGACCGGTGAGCACGCACGACAGCGTGGTCTTGCCGGCGCCGTTCTCGCCGAGGAGCGCGTGGACCTCCCCGGGGACGGTCTCGAAGTTGACGCTGTCGTTTGCAAGGACGCCGGGAAACCGTTTCGTGATCCCGCGCATGGAGACGGCCGTCGTCATCAATGCTCCTCGCGGACGTAGGCGACGCCGAGCGCCGTCGGAGCGCCGAGCCGGCGACGCGCGGTGCCGGACGACACCACCACGAGAACGACGATCGTCATCACATAGGGGAGTGAGTTCGTCCAGAGGACGGTTGGCCCAAGCGTGATGTTGCGGGCCTGGAGCTGCGGCGCGAGCGCCTGGAGCGCACCGAAGAAGTAAGCGCCAACGAGGCACAGCTCGGGCCGCCAGAAGGCGAAGATGACGAGCGCGATGGCGATCCAGCCGGCACCACCAGTTATCCCGTCCACCCACTGCGGCGTGATCGCGAGCGTGATGGTCGCGCCTGCGACGCCGGCGAACGCGCCGCCGACGAGCGTGTGCGCGTACCGGTAGGCCGTGACGTTGATCCCCATCGTGTCGGCGGCGGCGGGAGACTCGCCGACGGCGCGCACGTTCAGCCCGGGTCGCGTGCGCGAGAGGTACAGCGCGACCGCGATCACGCACAGCCACGAGACGTAGACGAGCACGTTCTGCCCGAACAGGATCGGCCCGACGACGGCCAGGTTCTGCATGCCCTTGGGAAGGAACGCATGGAAATCGTGGGCCGCGGGCTGGTCGGCGAGGTTCAGGTCGTTCCCGAGATAGGAAGAGAGGCCGACAGCGCCGGCGAAGATCGTGAGCGCGAGCCCGGAGACGATCTGGTTCGCGCGCAGCGTGATGACGAGGAACGCGTGGATCGAGGCCATCACCGTTCCAGCGAGCGCAGCGATGAGCATGGCGAGGGTGAGTGTCAGGCCCGTGGTCGCGTGCACGCGCTGCACCGTCCAGAAGCCCATGACGGCGCCGACGAGCATCATGCCCTCGACGCCGAGGTTGAGGACGCCCGAGCGCTCCGCCAGCAGCTCGCCGAGGGCGGCGAAGAGCAGCGGCGTCCCGTACGCGACGCCCGAGGCGATGAGGACGACGAGGAGCGAATTGTTCACGCCGCCGTCTCCGGCGCGCCGGCTGTCGTCGCAGCAACGTGCTTCGTGCGCCAGGTGATGCGGACGCGGTGGCGAACGAGCACCTCGCCCCCGAGTGCGCAGAAAAGGATGATCCCCTGGATCACGCCGACGAGGCCGGCCGGGAAGTTCGGGCCTTGCAGCGTATTCCCGGCGTTCTCGAGGCCGCCGAGCAGGAACGCGATGAGGACGGCCGCGAACGGGTTGTAACGCCCGAGCGCCGCGACGACGATCCCCGTATAGCCGTAGCCGAGCTTCTGGAGGCCGTTCGGGTCGCCGTCGAGCCCGTGGCTGAAGTCGCCGACCTGGCTGGCCCCACCGAGCCCGGCGATCGCGCCGGAGAGGGCCATCACCGCGAGGATCTTGCGCCGGATGCGAACGCCCGCGTAGCGCGCGGCGCGCGGCGAGTCGCCGAGCACCTCAGCCTCGAATCCGAAGCGCGTCCGCTTGTAGAGCGTCCACAGGACGATTGCGGTGAGCACGGCGAAGAACGCGCCGAGCGGGATTGTCGTCCCGCCCTGGAAGCCGAGCGTCCAGCCCGGCCAGATCGCGTTGTGGGGTAGCGGCTTGCCGGTCGGGAACACGGACGCGTTGAAGCCCTTCGTCTGCCGCCAGTACGACTGGCTCTCGAAGATGAGGTACGTGAGGAGGTAGCCGGCGACGTAGTTGAGGAGCAGCGAGGTGAGGATCTCGCTCGTCTTGAAGAACGCCCGCAGGACCCCCGGGATGGCGGCCCACAGCATCCCGCCGACGCATCCTGCGACCACCATTGCGGCGATGACGAACGCCGACGGGCCGCCGCGCCCGCCGAGGTATAGCCCGGCGGCGGTGGCGGCGATCGCGCCCAGGTACATCTGCCCTTCGGCGCCGATGTTGTAGAGCTTCATGCGGAACGCAGCCGCAGCCGCGAGACCCGTGAACGCGAGCGGTGTGGCGACGATCAGGGTCTGGTCGATCGACCCCTTCTGGCGGAACGCGGCGTCGAACAGCTGCCGGTACGTCGAGATCGGATCGTGCCCCGTGGCGAGGAGCACGAGTGCAGCGATCAAGAAAGCGACGACGACGGATCCGACCGGAACTGCGACCGTGAGCCACCACGGCCGCCGCAGCCGTTGCTCAACGCTGATCCGCACACGTGCCTCTCATGGCCGCTTGAACAACGGGAGGGGGCGCCGTCGATGGGGCGCCCCCTCCGCGGTGCGTCAGCCCTTCGGGCTCCCGATGACGCCCTTCACGAGCCAGTTCATCCCATAGAGGCTGTTCGTGCCGCCCTTGAGGACGTCCATCTTCGTCCCCTGCTCCACGCGCAGCTTCCCACTCTGGTCGTAGAGCGGACCGGTGAACTCGTAGAAGCTCCCGTTCTCCATCTTCTTCTGGACCGCGGCGATCTTCGCCTTGTCCGCCGACGTGATGCCCGGCCCGTACGGGGCGAGCTTCGTGAAGCCGTCGTTGATCGTGCCGTAGTAGAAGCCCGGCTTCCACGTGCCGGCCATCCCTTCCTTGACGCGCTTCAGGTAGTAGATGCCCCAGTTGTAGACCGACCCGGTCAGCCACGACTTCGGCGCGAACTTCTGCGCATTGGAGTCGTATCCGACCCAAGGGATCCCCTGCGACTCGGCGTACTGGCCGGTCGCGGGCGAGTCGACGTTCTGGCCGAGCACGTCCACGCCCGCGGAGACGAGACCCTGGGCGGCCTTCTTCTCAGCTGCAGGGTTGTACCAGGAGTGCGTCCACACGATGCGCACGGTCGCACCCGGATGCGCGTACTGCGCACCGAGGGCGAACGCGTTCGCGTGCCTGATCACCTCGGGAATCGGGAACGCGAGAACGTCGCCGAGCTTGCCCGTCTTGCTCGCGTAGCCGGCGGCCATGCCGGAGAGGAAGATCGTGTCCTCAGCGCGACCGAAGTACTCGGAGACGTTCTTCGAGACGAGCGTCCCGGTGGCCTGCTCGAACTTGATGTTCGGATACTTCGCCGCGATCGCCGGGGTGATGTACCCGTACGACGTCGCGAAGATCATCTGGTAGCCCTGCGCCGAGAGGCTCGCCACCGTCTGGTTGAACTGCGCACCGACGGCGATGTTCTCCTTGTAGGTCGTCTGAACCTTGCTGCCGAGGATCTTCTGCACGTACAGACGCCCGTCGTCGTGCGCCTGCGACCAGCCGCCGTCGTTGTGCGGCCCGACGTAGATCCAGGCCACCTTGTACGGCGTCGCTTTCGTGCGGCCCGAACTCGGCCCGGCGAACACGAGCCCGATTGCGGCCGCGACCAACAACAGCGTCGCGAGCGCTAGTTTGCGCCTCTTCATCGTTCCCTCCTCGAGTGTGCCCTCTGGCTGGCGGATAGCGTTGTGTCCATCTTTACTACCTCCGTCCGATGGCTGCCAGGTGCCGCCGACTTTCCCCCAGCCTCAATCTCCGGCTTCCGGCTCCGAAGGCCATCGTTGCCGCCCCTGACCGGTGCGGGGCGAACTACCGAGGGCCGTGACCGGCTCTAGCGCCGGGAAACCGGGCGAGCTGCTGGCCGAGCTGGTGGCGATCGACTCGGTCAATCCGGGCTACAGCCCGGGCGGTGCCGGCGAGGCGGAGATCGCCGCCTTCGTGGCGGACTGGCTGGCTCGCGCAGGGCTCGAGGTTCGCGTCGAGGAGGCTGCGCCGCGCCGGCCCAACGTCGTCGCCACGGCGCGGGGTCGCGGAGGCGGGCGGACGCTGCTGCTCAACGGCCACCTGGACACCGTCGGCTACGCAGGCATGCGCGACCCGCTTCGGCCGCGAATCGAGGGCACGAGGCTGTACGGCCGCGGCGCATGCGACATGAAGACCGGCCTCGCCGCGATCATGCTCGCCGGCGCGCACGCCGCTCGCGTTCGTCCCGCCGGTGACGTCGTCGTCGCGGCGGTTGTCGACGAGGAGCTGTCGTCCATCGGCAGCGAGGCCCTCGCGGGCAGGGTGAACGCGGACGCCGCGATCATCGCCGAGCCGACGGATCTCGCGATCGGCATCGCCCATCGCGGCTTCGTCTGGCTCGAGGCCGAGACGATCGGGCGGGCTGCGCACGGCTCCCGCTTCGACCTCGGCGAGGACGCCGTCCTCGCCATGGGACCCGTGCTGACGGGGCTGCGCGATCTCGACCTCGCGCTGCGCGCCCGGCAGCCGGACCCGGTGCTCGGCACCGCGTCCGTGCACGCGTCGACGATCGAGGGCGGCGGCGAATGGTCGACGTATCCCGATCGGTGCCGGCTCGACGTCGAGCGCCGAACGCTGCCCGGCGAGACGCCGGCCGCCGTCGAGGAGGAGCTACGTGCGCTTCTGCCGGAGAGCGGTACTGTGCGCGTCGTCTTCGTCCGCGAGCCACTCGCGACGGGCGCCGGCGAGCCGATCGTCAACGCGCTCCTTCAGGCAGCCGGCACGGACATCGTGGGGCTGCCGTTCTGGACCGATGCCGCGCTCTACGCCGCCGCCGGCGTGCCGAGCGTCGTCTTCGGTCCGGGCGGCGGCGGTCTGCACGAGCTCGTCGAATGGGCTGACCTCGATCAGCTCGACCGCGCGGTCGCCGTCCTCACCGGCGTCGTGGACGTGTTCTGCGCGTGATCGTCAGCGAGCGGCCGCCGGGCTGAGCTCCTGCCCGAAGCGTGCACGCTTGACGAACTGGCCGATGCCCGGCTCGGCGACGAGTTCGCCGTCCTCCACGAGCACGTTGCCGCGCAGCATGACGATCTCCGGAGCACCGGTGACGGTGGTGCCCTCGTAGAGGTTGTAGTCCGCCTTCGAGTGGTGCGTCCTCGCGGAGATCGTGTGCTCCTTCTCCGGGTCGAAGATGACGATGTCGGCGTCCGATCCTGGGGCGATCGTCCCCTTACGCGGATAGAGGCCGAAGAGCTTCGCCGCTTTCGTCGACAGCAGCTCCACCATGCGGTTGAGTGAGATGCGCCCTTCGTTCACTCCGAAGTGGTGAATCATCATCAGCCGGTCCTCCACGCCGGGCGCGCCGTTGGGGATGAGCGCGAAGTTGTCTCTCCCGAGCACCTTCTGGTCCGACATCCGGAACGAGCAATGGTCGGTCGAGATCGCCGACAGCCTGTCGTCACGGACGGCGTCCCACAGGATCGGCTGGTTTCGCTTGTCGCGCACCGGCGGCGAGAACACCGCCTTCGCTCCCTCGAAGCCGGGGCGGTCGAGATACGTGTCGTCGACGAAGAAGTACTGGGTGCACGTCTCGCCCCATACGGGCCAACCCTTGGCGCGCGCGCGGGCGATCGCGCCGACCGACTCCTCGCAGGTCACGTGCACGACGTAGAGCGGACATCCGGCGACGTGTGCGATCTGGATCGCGCGGTTCGTCGCCTCACCTTCGAGCTCGGCCGGCCTCGTCTTCGCGTGCCAGCTGGGGTCGAGATTTCCCTCTTCCACGGCACGCTTCACGAGGAGGTCGATAACCTCGCCGTTCTCCCCGTGGATCATGGCGAGCGCGCCCGTCTCCTTCGCCAGCTCCATGACGCGGAACAGCGTCTGGTCGTCGACGAGGAAGACGCCCTTATAAGCCATGAGCATCTTGTACGAGGTGACGCCCATGTCCGGAAGCGTGGCGAGCTCTTCGAGCGTGCCGCCTTCCTCGAGGTCGCTGACGATGATGTGGAAGCCGTAGTCGATCATTGCCCTGCCGTTCGCCTTCGCGTGCCATTCCTCGATTCCCGAGGTGAACGACTTGCCGCGTGTCTGGATGGCGAAGTCGATGTGGCAGGTGGTTCCGCCGAACGCGCACGAGGTCTGGCCGGATTGGAAGTCGTCGGCCGTGACCGTACCGCCGAAGGGCATGTCGAAATGCGTGTGCGGATCGATGCAGCCCGGTAGGACGTACTTGCCATGCGCATCGATGACGCGGTCGGCATCGACGTCGAGATCCTCGCCGATCAGGGAGATTCGCTCGTCGTCGACGAGGACGTCAGCGACGTAGTCGTCTGCCGCCGTGATGATGCGGCCGCCTTTGATGAGCACCGACATGAGCGAATCTCCCTTCTCGGTTCCGTTCCCTATTTCCCGCCCGGCGTGACCTTTACGACGAGCGGCTTGTAGCTCTTGCCGTACACGTCCATGCCCTGCTGCTTCAGGCCCGCGACGGCGGCCGCTGCGAGGTCGGTGCGATACGCGCCCGACGCCGGCTTCTTGATGACACCGAACTGCTTCGAGATCGACGCGGTCCGGGCGTAGTCCGCCTTGTTCATGATCCCGATGCCGCTCGTGCTCGGCCAGATCAGCTTGTTGATCTCGTTCATCATCCACGTCTGATGGCCCTTCGGCAGCGTCGGGCCCGCCTTCAGCGTGAAGCCGACGCATGCGGCGACGTGGTCGCGGCAGTAGATCCAGCCGGCGAGCGAGGCGCCGATGACCTTCGTCGCGATCGCCTGGTTCGCGGGCGACTTGAGCCACGACGCGGTCGCGAACATGCCGTCCTCGAGCATGCCGGTGCCGACGTTCTGCATCTTGATGACGTTGATCTGCGACAGCTTGACGCCGCTCTCGAGTACCTGCGCGAGCTCGTTGTAGGTCATCGCCGAGGCCGAGTCGACCTGCTTCTTGAGGAACAGGTTCATATCGAACGGCTGCTGGACGATGGTGACGTCGCTGGAGTTGTTCGGGTTGATTCCCGCCTTCGTCAACGCGGCGAAGAGCTCGTACTGGTTGCCGCCGAGCCAGTTGGCCACCTTCTTGCCCTTCATGCCCGCGATATCGGTGATGCCGGAGCTCTTCCATGTGAGCTGCGTCATGCCGGAGCGCGCGAACACCTGCGCGATGTTGACGAGCTGGGTGCCCTTGTCACGCGCCGCGAGCAGGCTCGGCAGCCAGTCGACGCCGATCTGTGCCTGACCGGAGGCGACGACCTGCTCGGGGATGATGTTCGGTCCGCCGTTCTTCAGCGTCACGTCGAGGCCGGCGGCCTTGTAGTAGCCGAGATCCTGCGCCGCGTAGTAGCCGGCGAACTGCGCCTGCGGTACCCACTTGAGCTGCAGCGTCACCTTTGTCAGCTGTGGCTGCGCCGATGCCGTTCCCGCCACGGCGGCCGCGACAGCCGCGACGAGGAGCCCTACGACCCACTTCCTCATGCAACCCTCCCTTTCCCGTGCTGCGTTGATTCCAACGTGATTTCTACTCCTATGCATCCCGTGTGTCAGGTGCCCAGCGGATGACGATCCGCTCAGTGCCCGCGACGGCGCCGTACAGGGCGAGGCCGAGGATCGAAGCGACGAGAATCCCGGCCCAGGCGGTGACGAAGTCGAAGACCTGGGCGTCCGAGTTGATGAGAACCCCGAGCGCGTTGAAGGCGCCGCCGAAGTACTCGCCGACGATTGCGCCGATCATCGCGAGAACGCTCGCCACCTTCAGCGCCGTGAAGAGGAACGGCAGCGCCGTCGGAACGCGGACGCGGCGCCAGATCTCCAGCTCGGACGCCGCATAGGAGCGCATCAGCTCGATCTGGCGCGGGTTGGCGCTGCCGAGGCCGCGCAGCGTGTTGACCATCACCGGCAGGAAGCAGAGGACGGCGGCGATCGCCATCTTCGAGTGTGGCGAGACCTCTCCGAACCACGCGCCTGCGATGGGGGCGAAGGCGATGATCGGCACCGCGTTCGCGGCGATCGCTATCGGCATGAACGCCGTCCCGACGCTCTTGAACCGGCCGACGATCGTGGCGGCGACGATGCCGAGGCCGGAGCCGATCGCGAAGCCGCCGAGCGCCTCCTTGAAGGTGTACCAGCCTGCCGGCCAAAGCGTGTGGCGCCCTGTCCAGAAGGTCTTGACGATGTCACTCGGTCGCGGGAGCAGGAACTGCTGGATGTGGAACAGCGAGATGGAACCTTCCCACACGGCGATGACGACCGCGAACACGACGAGCGCAGGCACCCATTCGCGTAGCTGCTTCACAGGAGCTCCGCCGCCTCCTCCGGCAGAAGATGCTCACCGCGCTTGCGCAGCAGCTCTCGCACCTGCGTGACGAGCTCGAAGAAGCGTGGCTCCTCTCGCGTCTCGACCGTGCGCGGGAACGGAAGGTCGATCGTGACGAAGCCGGCGATGCGGCCGGGCCGCGGGCTCATGACCACGACGCGCGTGGAGAGGAAGACCGCTTCGGAGATCGAGTGAGTGACGAAGACGACGGTCGAGCCGAGCTTCTCCCAGATGGAGAGGAGCTCGAGGTTGAGCCGCTCCCGCGTCATCTCGTCGAGCGCCCCGAACGGTTCGTCCATGAGCAGGAGCGCGGGCTCGAACGCGAGGGCGCGCGCGATCGAGACGCGCTGCTGCATGCCGCCCGAAAGCTGCCACGGGTGATGATCGGCGAACGTGCGCAGCTCGACGAGGTCGAGCATCTCCTCGACCCGCTCCTTGCGGCGCTCGCGGCTCCAGCCCAACATCTCGAGCGGCAACGCGATGTTCTTCGTCACCGTGCGCCAGTCGAACAGCACCGAGTCCTGGAAGACGATGCCGTAGTCGCCGTCGTTGCGCGCCTGGCGAGCCGGCTTGCCGTTGATCGTCACCGTCCCCGCGGTCGGCGGCGTAAGGTCGCCGATGACGCGCAGCAGGGTCGACTTGCCGCAGCCGGACGGGCCGATCAGCGAGACGAACTCGCCGTGACCGAGCTCGAGCTCGATGTTCTCGAGCGCTGTGACGTTCCCGCGCGCGAACGTCTTCGTGACGCCCTCGACATGGACGACGGGCTCGTCGTTCACGCAACGTTCTCCGGTGCGCGACGAACGACGATGCGCTCCGCGGCGACGACCGCGAGGAAGAACAGGATGCCGAGCATCGCCGCGACGACGTTCGTGGCCCACAGCTCCTGCGGCTCGAACGAGTAGTACTGGTTGAAATTGATGATCGCGCCGCCGAGCCCGTCCTGTAGGCCGGACGGGAGCTCGCCGATGATGGCGCCGACGACGCTCGCCGTCGCGGCGAGCTTGAGCGCGGCGAAGACGTAGGGGAGGGAGGCAGGCACGCGGAGCTTCCACAGGATCGACCAGCGGCTGGCCGCGTACGTGCGCATGAGCTCGAGCGCGCGCGGATCGGCGGAACGCAGGCCGCGCAGCGTGTTGATCGTCACCGGGAAGAAGGTGAGGTACGACGCGATGACGGCGACGGCGCCCCAGCCCTGCAGCGGCCCGGGCAACTTCGGGTTGACCCAGACGACGACCATCGGTGCGATCGCGAGGATCGGGATCGTCTGGCTGGCGACGATGTACGGGAGAAAGCCGCGCTGCAGCAGGCGGGAGTGGGCGAGGACGATCCCGATCGCGAAGCCGACGACGGCGCCGACGGCGAACCCGACGAGTGCCTCCTTGCCGGTGAACACCGACTTGTGGAAGAGGATCGTGATCAGCGCCGGCTGGTTCACCTGCGTCGGTTGTCCGAACGCCTTGAAGATCGTCCACACGTGCGGCATCGACGTGTTGTCGACGACGAACGGCCACGTCCAGCCGGCGGTCGTCCAGATCCACCGGTAGAGCTCCCAGAAGCCGACGAGTGCGAGCACGGCGGCAGCGACGATCGAACTCCGGCGAAGCAGTGCCACCGTACGTTCTTATCACGGTTGTAGGATCGCCGCGTGCCGCTCGATCCGTCCCGCACCGTCGCCGAGCTGAAGGAGCTCCGCGAGCTCACGGGTGACGAGAACGGCGCGCAGCGAGTCGCATGGACCGACACCTGGGAGACCGCACGCGAGTGGCTGCGCGGGAAGGTGTCCGGCACCGGCGCGGTCGAGGAGATCGACGAGGCGGGGAACCAGTGGTTCACGCTCGCGGGCGACTCCGATCGCGCGCTGCTGCTCGGTGGGCACATCGACTCGGTACCGAACGGCGGTTGGCTCGACGGCTGCCTGAACGTGATGGCCGCCGTCGAGGTGCTGCGGCGGGTCGCGGAGGACGGGCGCCCGCCGCTGACCGTGCGCGTCGTCAGCTGGGCGGACGAGGAGGGCGCGCGCTTCGGGCGCTCGCTGTTCGGCTCGTCGGCTGCGTGCGGGTCCATGCAAGACCAGGACGACCTGCGGCAGCGTCGCGACGCGAACGGGATCGCGCTGCCGGACGCGCTCGCCGAGCATGGTGTCGATCTCGACGATGCGCTCACGGCACGCAAGGAGATGGAGAACGCGGCTGCCTATCTCGAGCTGCACATCGAGCAGGGGCCGGTGCTGGAGTCGATGGACCTGCCCCTCGGCGTCGTCCTCGGCACCTTTGGCGTCGAGCGCCACATGATCACGTGGAAGGGGCAGGCCGCGCACGCGGGGTCGACGCCGATGGACAAGCGCCGCGACGCGCTCGCCGGCGCGGCGAAGCTCGAGCTCGAGCTCCGGGAAATCGCGCAGCGCGTCGGGGGTGGGGCCGTCTGCACATGCGGTGGTGTCGTGTGCAAGCCGGGGATCGTGACGTCCGTCGTCGAGACGGCGGAGCAGCTCCTCGACCAGAGGCATCTCGATGCGTCACGGCTCGCCGAGCTCCTCAGCAACGCAGAAGCGGCATCCCGGCGCTTCGCGGGCGAGGAGAACATCGACGTCTCGTGGAGCCGGATCTGGAACATCGAGCCGATCCTGTTCGACGACGCGCTGATCGAGCTCGCCGACACGTCGATCCGCGAGGTGGCGGGGAGGTCGCACCGGCTGCCGAGCGGCCCTCTGCACGATGCCGCCGAGGTCGCCCGCGCAGGCGTGCCGACGGTGATGGTCTTCGTCCAGTCATTGCGTGGGCTCTCGCACACGAAGCTCGAGGACACGAAGGAAGAGCACCTCGAGATGTCGGTGCAGGTTCTGGACCGCATAGCCTCGAAGGCGTTGGCTACGTTCCAGGCATGACGACACTTTTCGGGCAAGAACACGTGCAGCGCTATCAGGCGACTGACGGCGAAGAGGGCCACATCTGGCGCGAGGGCTCGACCATTCTGCTCCTGACGACGAGGGGCCGAAAGACGGGGAACCCGACCACGACGCCGCTCATCTACGACCTCGACGGCGACAATGCGGTCATCGTCGCCTCGAAGGGCGGCGCGCCCGAGCATCCGGGCTGGTACCGGAACATTCTCGAGAACAACCACGTCGACGTGCAGATCAAGGGCGAGAGGTTCCACGCACACGCGCGCACCGCCGAGGGGGAGGAGCGTGAGCGGCTCTGGAAGCAGATGAACCGCATGTGGCCGCACTACGACGAGTACCAGACGAGGACCGACCGGGAGATCCCGGTCGTCGTGCTCGAGCGCGCCCACCACTGACCTGACGGTTCTTTAGGCTCGCCGTCGTGAACCGGCGGGCAGCGATCGGCGGTGCCGGTGTCGGCTTCGCCGCCGGCTGGAACCTCGCCGTTATCGGCGCGGTGGCGACTCGCTTGTCGTACGCGTACGGCGTCGGGCTCGCGACCATCGGCCTGCTGACGACGACGCAGTTCGTCGTGCACATGGCGATGCAGATCCCGGCCGGTCGTGCGGCCGACCGCTTCGGCGCGCGGTCGACCGCGTTCGCAGGGCTCGCCGCGATCGCCGCCGGGAACGCGATCGCGCTGCCATCCGCGTCGATCGGGCTCGCGTTCTCCGGACGCGCCGTCGTCGGCCTCGGGACGGGACTCGCGTTCGTCTCCGGCAGCGACTACATCCGCGCGCGGGGCGGCTCGGCGTTCCTCCAGGGCGTGTACGGCGGCTGCTCCGTGCTCGGGCCGGGGGTCGCGCTCGCGGTCGTACCGGCCGTCGGTGGCTTCCGCGCGCCGTATCTGTGCTCGCTCGTCGTCGTCGCTGTGTCCGCAGTCCTCCTCGCGCTCGCGCCGTCGGCGGCCGGGGCGGCGCGCCACGCGGGCGAGCGGCTCGAGGCGGGGATCTTCCGCGACAGGCGGCTGGACCGGTTCGCCGCGATCCACGCCGCGTCGTTCGGCTTCAGCGTCATCGTCGGCAACTGGGTCGTGACGCTGCTCGAGCATCACGGCCATTCGAAGTCGGCGTCCGCGGCCGCGGGCTCGCTCACACTCCTGCTCGGCTTCTTCACGCGCGCCGGAGGCGGCTGGCTCCTGCGCCGTCCCGCCGCGGCGCGCTGGGTTGCGGCGAGCCTCGTCGTCGGCGGTGCGGGCGCGACCGTGCTTGCCCTGCCGCTGCCGATCTGGGCGGACTTCGTCGTCGCCGCGATCATCGGGCTCGCCGCCGGCGTGCCGTTCGCGATGGCGTTCACCGGCGCAGCCGCCGCTCGTCCCGACTCTCCCGGCGCTGCGGTCGGTTTCGTGAACGCATGTGCGGCGTTGGCGATCGTCGTCGGCACGCCGCTCGTCGGGCTCACGTTCTCGCTCCCCGGCGACGGCCGTCTCGGCTTTGTCGTCCTCGGAATCCTGGCGGCGCTCGCGTCGCTCGCGACTCCCCGGTATGTTCCAAGGCGATGATCAGCTTCGGCGTCACCGTCCTGCCGGACCCGCCCTGGACGCGCTGGCTCGAGCTCATCCAGCTCGCCGAGAGCCATGGTTTCGCGTACGCGTGGACGTACGACTCGCACGTCCTCTGGCAGGAGTCGATTCCGACGCTCGCGGTCGCCGCGCGCGAGACGTCCAAGATCAAGCTCGGCCACTTCGTCACCAACCCGGCGACGCGCGACCCAACCGTGCTCGCGAGCTCATACGCCACGCTGCAGGATCTCTCCGACGGCCGCATGGTGATGGGCGTCGGCCGTGGAGACTCGGCGGTGCGCTACATCGGCCGCCAGCCGATGAAGGTCGCCGACTTCGAGCAGGCGCTCGCAATGATCAAGCAGTTCATGAACGGCCGCGAGGTGACGTGGAACGACAAGCAACTGCAGCTCAAGTGGGTGCGAGAGGAACTGCCGCCGATTCCGATGTGGGTGGCCGGTTACGGGCCGAAGGCGCTCGGCGTCGCCGGCCGCGTCGGCGACGGCGTCATCATCCAGCTCGCCGATCCCGAGATCATCACGTGGATCATGGACACGGCGCGGCGCGCGGCCGAAGAGGCGGGACGTGATCCCTCCCAGCTCAAGTGCATCGTCGGCGCACCGAGCCACGTCACCGACGACCTCGCCGACGCGCGCGACCAGGTGCGCTGGTTCCCGGCGATGGTGTCGAACCATGTGATGGATCTCATCGAGCGGTACGGCACGGACGGCAGCACGGTGCCGAAGGCGCTGACCGACTACGTCCAGGCGCGCAAGTTCTACGATTACAACGATCACTCTCGCGTCGGCGCGAAGCACGGCGAGTTCGTGACCGACGAGATCTGCGACCGCTTCTGCGTCATCGGCAACACCGATCAGATCAAGGCGAAGCTCGAGTCGCTGGAGGCCGTCGGCGTCGACCAGTTCAACATCTACCTCATGACGCACGGTCAGGAGGAGACGCTGAAGGCGTACGGCAACGACGTCATTCCGACGTTCGCTGGAGTCGCGGCGTAGAGCTTCGCGCGCTTCTCGAGCTCCGGCAGGCGAGGCCGCTGTCGTACTCCCCCGACGGCAGCGAGCTGCTCGTCGCGTCGAACCTTCCCGGGGCGGATCAGCTCTTCGTCGTGCCTGGGATGCGCCAGGTGACCTTCGACAAGGAGGCGGTGACCGGGCAGTTCCTGCCTGACGGCCGGATCCTCGTCGAGCGGGACGTGGGCGGGAACGAACGGACGCAGCTGTATGCCGGCGACGAGCCGCTCGTCGTCGACGAGCGCTACAAGCACGACACCCCGCACGTGGCGGGGCGGACACTGGCCTACGCGACGAACCGCCGGAACGCCGTCGATTTCGATGTGGTCGCGCGCGACCTCGAGAGTGGATCGGAGCGGACGTTCGCGTTCGACGGCTACGTGGCGGTGGCGGCGATCTCGCCGGACGGCCGCCGCATCGTCGCCGAGCGCGCGGGCGAGCGCAGCGGCGACAACGACCTCTACCTCTGCGAGGTCGACACGGGCGCCGTGATCGAGCTGACGCCGCACGAGGAGCCGGCCGAGCACGTGACGCCGTGTTTCCGCGGCGAGGAGCTCGTGTGGGCGTCGAACGACGGGCGAGACACGCTCGCCGTGGGTGAGTACGAGTCGCGCTGGGATCTCACGTGCCACGCGGCCGCCGGGTCGCTGCTCATCCACGCGAACGAGGACGGCTACTCACGGTTGCTGCTCGACGGCAACGACGTTGTGCTGCCGGGGCAGGGTGTCGTCGAGTCGCCGGTCTTCTCCGCGGACGGGTCGAAGCTCGCGTTTGCGTTCTCGACACCGACGCGGCCTGCCGAGGTGTTCGTGGTCGAGGGCGGCGAGCTGCGGCAGGTGACCGGTGTTGCGGATCCGCCGGCGGGGCTCGTCGAGCCGGAGCTCCATCGCTTCGAGAGCTTCGACGGCGAGTCGATTCCCGTATTCCTCTTCTCACCGCCGGGCGAGGGGCCGTTCCCGGTCGTCGTGATGGTGCACGGCGGGCCGGAGGCGCAATGGCTTCCGCAGTGGCATGTGAACTACGCGCCGCTGGCGCAGCACCTCGTCTCCCGCGGCTATGCGGTGGCGGCGCCGAACGTGCGCGGGTCGACGGGGTATGGGAAGCGGTTCGAGCACCTCGACGACGTGCGGCTGCGCCTCGATTCCGTGCGCGATCTCGCGTCGCTGCACGCGTGGCTGGCGGCGCGGCCGGAGATCGACGCGTCGCGCGCGGTCCTGTACGGGCGCTCGTACGGCGGCTACATGGTGCTCGCCGGGCTCGCCTTCCAGCCGGAGCGGTGGGCGGCCGGGATCGAGTCGGTCGGCATCTCCAACTTCGTGACGTTCCTCGAGAACACGTCGTCGTACCGGCGCGCGGTGCGGGAGCGGGAGTACGGCTCGCTCGAGCACGACCGGGACTTCCTCGTCGAAGCTTCGCCGACCACGCATGTCGATGCCATCCGCGCGCCCCTCTTCATCCAGCACGGCGCGAACGACCCCCGCGTACCGCTGTCGGAGTCGGAGGAGATCGCGCGCGTGCTGCGGAAGAAGGGGATCCGGTGCGAGCTCGTCGTGTACGCGGACGAGGGGCACTCGATCGCAAAGCTCTCGAACCGGATCGACTCGTTCACACGCGCGGTCGCCTTCCTGGACGAGGTGGTCGGGTCCTAGGCCGATACCATTGGCGGCCCGGGCGCCTTGGCCGAGTGGTTAGGCACAGGTCTGCAAAACCTGGTACACCGGTTCGACTCCGGTAGGCGCCTCTCGCTCGTTTGTTCAAGCCGGTTGGTGGTTGTATCGTCGCCCAACTCGCGGAGCGAGGCGTGTCCCTCGACAATTGCCGCACCTGGCAACGCCTCAGCAAGGTTCCGAGCTGCGCCGTGTGCGCTTCGCCGAGTCGGGTTGCAATCGAGACCGAGCTTGGATCGCACACAGCGTTGATCGCCACCGAGGGACGCTACGGCAGCGCGCGATACACGGGTGAGCTAGAGGCTTGCCGTGAAGTCAGAGATCAGGTTGGCCCCGACGCTGGAGCCGGGGCCAACGTCGTGCCTCTGTTACGGACTCGGCGGGTTCTCTGGGTTGCTTCCGCCTGCACAGGCTCCGTGGCCTGGGGACCCAGGTGGCGCAACGCCCGTTTTCACGTCCTGCCCCGGTGACTGCACGATGAAGTCGAGCGGCCCCTGACCCGGGATCACGTCGTTCAGTCCCGAGTAGGAGCAGATCGAGTTCGAGTTCGAGGGCGCGGCGGTGCGGATCGCGTCCACTTGCTGCTGGGTTCTCGGTGTGAGCGACTTGTCAGGCGGCCCCTTCACCTCACCAGCTAAAGCGACGCCAGCACTCAGGCCCGCAACGATGGCCGCGCAGATCGCAGCCGCGAATTTCTTGTGCATTCCGGAACCTCCTTACCCGCCCGCATCAACTGCTGCGTGATGAAAGAACCCGGGACCCTAACAACCGAACAGAGATCCGGTGCCGCCGCCTGTAACACAAAGTTGCGTTCAATCGCCTGCACACAAGGACTGAGTTCGCGTTACAGACACGCGGGGATCGCGCAACAGCGGGGCGCAAGTTCTTCGGTGACGTGGCATCAGGTTGGACATGCGGGAACATCCGGCCGAGTCAGACCCGTACGGACTCCGTGCCGACGGTCCGCCCCGATTCCATTTCGGCCAGCCGGTGTGGTCGAAGAGCCGTCAGGCGACGTTCATCTACCAGGTGTCCGCCCAGGCGGCGGCCATCCGCTACCAAGACGAACGCAACGCCCGGATCGTGCCGCTCACCAAACTCGCAGCAACCCCGCCCGGCCTCTCCAAGTAGCTGGCTGTGGGGAAAGAACTCGCGCTGTGTCGCCGCCCGGTGCGTACGTTCGCACCTCGCTCGGCTCATCGCCAAGTGAGTTCCGGCTTGTGCATGTGCGCCGAGACCGTCGGCACGACCGAGCAAGAGACTCGCCGCGGCACGACCCTCCTCCGCGGCGAGACTCCCGGTCGCCGGCGCTCCTGTCGGCGGCGGCCCTAGAAGAGCACGATCACGAACGGCGTGAAGTTCTGGATCTGCCACGGACCCGGGGCGCCAGAGTTCGATCCGCCCATCGTGACGTGGAAGAATCCGCTCGACGAACGGCTCACGGAGCCGCTGAACGGCCAACCGCCGTCGATACCGGAGACGGTCGCCACTGTGGCCGGGTTGCCGAGGAACTGCACGTCGATCCCGTTGTTGTTCTTGCGGATGTACACCTTGCCGCCGGTGCAGTTCCACGAGTAGCTGAAAGCCTGCGGCGTCTCCTGCAAGTTCGTCGTCAATGTCGAGAGATCGAAGGACGTGTTGATCTCGGCGATGCCGCGCACCGCGCCGGTCGCGCACCTCGGCTGAGGGGTTGTCTTCGAGCCCACCGCGAATGCGGTGCCGCCGAGTGCGAAGAAGAGCGCGGCCAACGAGATGCAGAGAGCTGGGCTGATTCTCACGCGATGCATCGGAAGCCTCCCTTGGTGTTGTGCCACCGGACGGTGGGAGACCATTCTGATCTTTTCGAGTGGGTCTTCCTTTCGCGCCCGCCCGCGCCTGACGGCGACTGCTTTGCGGTCGTCGCCGGCGGACGCGAGAGGGGCGACACACTGGGCGTGTCCGCGCCGGTTGCTGTCTAGCTGCGGAGTCCGGCGCGGACGATCTCCGCGAGCGTCGCGGGCAGGTCGGCGATAAGCGTCTGCAGCTGCCCCGTGCTCAACCTCGCGTGGAGCGGTCCGCGGAGATACGAGGCGGCGCACCCGCGCGCCTCGAAGTCCGCGAAGGCCTCGCGGATGATCGTGTAGTAGAGGTCGGCGGGGTACGCACCGGTCGTGGTCGAGTGCAGGTAGAACGCTTTCGCATCGCGGGCGACGATGGCAGCGTCCTTCCGGCACACGGTGGGGCCGCCGGGCTCGCGGGCGATCGTCTGGGCGGGGTACGCGCCGTACTTCGCAACCGTCTGGACGGCGCTGTGCGAGCCGCCGCTGCCGCAGCCCGCGAGGGCGAGGACGGCGAGGAGCCCGAGCCGGCGCATCTGCCGAGCGTAACGCGCTCTCGGTGGGTTCACATCCGCCGAGGAGGGCCGAAATGACCCAGGCGGGCCAAACGGAGTGGGGAATCTCGAGTCGATAATCGTTCAGCACGGCTCGGTAGGGCGGACGTAGCCGTTCGGGCTGTCCGACCCGTCGAGCATCCTCGGCCCCTCATGACTCCACTGAAATCGTCCGCTGCCCTCGTTCTTGTCATCGCCTCGCTCACCATCGCGACGTCGGGTGCGCTCGCCGGGACTGCGCACGCCGCCCACTCCACCACGACGCTCACCTACAGCGAGCTGTTGGGCATGATCGACGCGAACGAGGTCGCGTCCGCTCGTATCTCCGGCGATTCGACGCGGACGCAGATCGAGGTCGTGCTGCACGACGGCGTGAAGGCGTCGTCCTCCTACCTGCCCTCCGACACCATCGTCCAGCGGCAGCTCGTCGCGCATCGCGTACGAGTGACGGTCGCCAGTCCCGCAGCGACACCCCTCTGGATGCTGCTGGGGCCGCCCGTCGCGTTCGTGCTCGCCCTGCTCTTGGC
>CAZXZX010000199.1:0-14252 GCA_964645445.1 uncultured Gaiellales bacterium | reverse complement strand
CGTCTGCTGTGGCGTGCGCCCGTCCGGCGAGCGGACGGCGACTCCTGCGGCTGCCTGGCCGGTGAGCCCGGCGATGCGCGTCATGAAGAACTCGTCGAGCATCGTCGAGAAGATGGCGCAGAAGCGCACGCGCTCGAGGAGTGGGAGGCTGGTGTCCGCCGCGACACCGAGCACGCGCGCGTCGTAGTCGAGGAACGACAACTCGCGGTTGATCAGCCTGTCCACGGGCGGGCCAGGACGCTTCTTTGCACGCACGGCCGCCATCGGGTGACCGATCACGATACTCCTCGGGCGCCGGCTCCGGGGCTACGAGACGGCGAAGTAGATCGTGGCCGCGGTCCCGGCGGCGGCGCAGTAGATCGCGAACGGGATGAGCGTCCGCGTCTCGAAATACTTCATGAGGAAGCGCACGGCCAAGAAGGCCGTCAACGCCGAGCAGAGCGCGCCGACCAGAGCCGGCCCCCGCACCCCGTTGCCCTGTGAGCCTGCCAGGTCGGGAAGCTTCAGCACCGCTGCCGCGAGGATGATCGGCGTGGCGAGCAGAAAGGCGAAGCGGGCGGCGTCCTTGTGCGAGAGGCCGACGAGGAGCCCGCCGCCGATAGAGGCGCCCGAGCGCGAGAAGCCCGGAATGAGTGCGATCGCCTGGGCCGCGCCGACGAGCACGGCGTCCCGCCAGCTCACCGTGCGGGCGATGCGCACGTCGTCGTCGTCCGCCGTCACCGGCGCGCGGCGCCGGAGCAGTTCCGCGCCGTACAGCAGGAGCCCGTTGAGCGCGAGGAAGATGGCCGCGTACTGCGGCGACGCGAACAGCGACCTGAGCTTGTCCTGCAGCGTGATGCCCAGCAGGCCGGCCGGAATCGTGCCGACGACGAGGAGCCAGCCGAGCTTCGCGTCGGCGTCGTCCGGCGCGATCTCACGGTCGCGCAGCGAGCGGCCGATGCCCTTCACGATCCGCACCCAGTCGTGCCAGAAGAAGCCCAGCAGCACGAGCGCCGTTGCCAGGTGGAGCGCGACGAGAAACGTCAGGAAGTACGGCGCACTCTGGTGGATGTCCCAGCCGAAGAGCTTCGGGAGGATGACCGTGTGGCCGAGGCTCGACACGGGGAACAGCTCGGACACCCCTTGGAGCAGGCCGAGGATCGCCGCGTGGAAGTACGAGATCGGCACGAGCTCCTACGCCGCGCGCGCGCGCTTCGGGCCTGTGTTGAACCAGGCGAACGCGAAGCATGCGAGCCCGACGAGGAGCGCCGCGATGCCGTGCTTCGTGTGGTGGTGGTTCGACCCGGCGGTGTGCCCCGGGAAGAACGATGGGAGCGACTTCGCCGGCTCGACCCAGTAGACGATCGCGACGGCGATCAAGGCGATGCCGAGGACGACGGCGAGGGACGCGAGCAGCCGGCGGTTCACGCCGGGAAGTCTAGGGCGCCGCCCCGCTAGGCGGGGTGGGAAGCGTCCGTGAACTCGCGGAACTCGGCCGTGAGCAGGTAGGCCGTCTGCTCGCCGATGTCTACGGCACGGTCGCCGATCCGCTCGATCGTGCGCGCAACGACCACCATGCGGAGGCCCCATTCACGCAGCGACGGTTCGGCCATGACGTCGACGAGCCGCTCGACGAAGCGGCGATTGGCGCGGTCGATGAGCTCATCCAGGTCGACGAGGCTCTCGGCGCCGGAGAGGTCGCGCCGCGAGAAGGAATCCATCGCGACGCGCAGCATCTCCTCCGCGCGGTCGCCCATCTCGACGAGGACTCCGACGAGCGCTGGGTCGGGATCGGCGTCGGCCACGAGCTTCGAGAGCTTCGCGATCGTGACGCAGCCGTCGCCCGAGCGCTCGAGCAGGAGGTTGATGTGGAGGATGGCCAGGAGCAGGCGCAGGTCGCGCGCGACCGGTGTCTGCAGCGCGAGCAGCGCCTGGATCGACCCCTCGATCCCGAGGAACAACCCGTCGATCTCGTCGTCGAAGGCAATGACCTCGTCAGCGAGCTCGACGTCGCATTCCTGCAGGGCCCGGATGGCGCCGCGGACGGCCGAGAGCACCCGCTGGCCCTCCTCCTGGAGCTGCGCTTCGATGCGGTCGAGAGCTTCGTCTATTGCCACCGCGACACCGTACACCTGCGACCTGGGAGCTTTTGAGTCTATGTCACCACTCCGTAACCACGCCGAAACAGCCCCGTGACCCACTGGCCTCGGGGCGGGCCGTACGTTGGCCGCGAACCCAAGGAGGAGGAACGACACATGCCGAAACTCGGCACCTCGATTCGCATCATCAGCGCCGCGGCGGCCGCCGCGCTTCTCGCGGTCGTCGTCGCCGGGGCGGCGAACGCGAAGGGAGCCCGCCAAGCGGCCACCATCTCGGGCGCGGGTAGCACGTTCGTCGCGCCGCTCGTCAGCCAGTGGATCTCGCCGATCGGCGCCGCCTACGGCATCGAGCTCCAGTACAGCGCGATCGGCTCCGGCGGCGGCATCGCGGCCATCACGTCCCGCACCGTCGACTTCGGCGCGAGCGACGCGCCGCTCACGTCCGATCAGTTCAACGCCTGCAACGGCTGCGAGCAGATTCCGTGGGCACTCGGCGGGACCTCGATCATGTACAACCTCCCGGGCGTCAAGAACCTCCTGCACATCGACGGCCCCACGCTCGCGAAGATCTTCATGGGCCAGATCACGAAATGGAACGATCCGGCGATCCAGTCGCTGAACAAGGGCGTCTCGCTGCCCGACACCGCAATCACGATCGCACATCGCTCCGACAACTCCGGCACGACGTACAACCTGACCGACTACCTGTCGACCGTCAGCCCGGCCTGGGCTTCGCAGCTCGGCAGGGGCGTCGCGGTCAACTGGCCGGTAGGCGTCGGCGGCAAGGGCAGCTCGGGCGTGGCGGGCGTGGTCTCGTCCACTCCGGGCGCGATCGGCTACGCCGACGTCGCCTACGCGCTCACGAGCCATCTCAAGTACTTCGCGGTCAAGAACAGGTCCGGCAAGTACACGACGCCGGGCGCCCGCGGCATCCTCTCGGCCGCCACTAGCGACCAGAAGCCGGCCGCCGACAACTCACTGTCGATCGTGAACCCGCCGAAGAAGTTCGACAACGCGTACCCGATCTCGACGTTCACGTACGTGATCGTTCCGCTGCAATCGGCTCACGCGACCGACCTGAAGCACTTCCTGTTCTGGGCCGTCACGAAGGGCCAGACCGGGCAGTACACGGCGAAGCTCCGCTTCGTGCCGTTGCCGAAGTCGGTGCTCGTCGTCGCGGAGAAGGCGATCGCGAAGATCCACAGTTAGGACTCCGTGTCCTCTGCGGACATCTCTGCAACACCGACCCGCCGCCCCTTCACGGGGCGGCGGGTCCGCTTCGGCGACATGCTTCTGCAGACTGTCGCGGCGGCAGCGGCGCTTGCGACGGCCGTCCTCGTCGGCCTCATCGTCTGGAAGCTCGTCGACGGGTCGCGCCTGTCCCTGTCGAAGTACGGGCTCGGCTTCCTCACGCGGATCGCGTGGAACCCCGTCGTCGGTCATGAGCTCTACGGCGCCGGCAGCTTCATCTTCGGGACGATCATCACATCCTTCTTCGCGCTCCTGATCGCGACACCGCTCGCGCTCGGAGTCGCGCTGTTCCTCACCGAGCTCGCCCCGCGCACGGTCCAGGCGCCGGTGACGGCGCTCGTCGAGACCCTCGCCGCCGTGCCGAGCGTCCTCATCGGGCTCTGGGGAATCCTCGTCCTCGGCCCCGCCCTGCGCACTCACATCGAGCCGTGGCTGCACTCCGGGCTCGGGTGGATTCCCCTGTTCGGCCCGCCCTCGGCTGCGGGGGCGAGCATCTTCACCGCGATCATCGTCCTGGCGATCATGATCCTGCCGATCGTGTCGAGCATCAGCCGCGAGCTCTTCCTCGGCGTACCGTCGGAGCTGAAGGAGGGCGCACTGGGCCTCGGCGCGACGCGCTGGGAGATGGTGCGGGGCGTCGTCTTCCCGTATGCGCGCGGCGGCATCGCGGCGGCGCTCATCCTCGGGCTCGGTCGCGCGATGGGCGAGGCGATCGCCGTCACGCAGGTGATCGGCGGAGGCGTGTTCATCCACTGGAGCCTGTTCGGCGGCGGAGACACGCTCGGCAGCAAGATCGCTGCGTCGTACCAGGGGGCGAGCACGAACCTGCAGGCTGCATCGCTCATCTACCTCGGGCTCATCCTGCTCGTGCTGTCGCTCATCGCGAACATCGCGGCGCAGTGGATCGTGCGGCGCGTCGGGCGCAAGCACGGCGTGACGCGCGGAGGACACGCGTGAGCACGTACCCGGGCCTCCGCGTCGAGGGTCTCCAGCGCCGGCGGCAGATCAACCGCCTGATGGAGATCCTCGCCTGGCTCGCGGCCCTGATCGCGATCGCGATCCTCGCCATCGTCGTCTGGTCGGTCGCGCGCAAGGGCTGGAGCGAGCTGAACTTCAACCTCCTCACGAAGACCCCGATCCCGTTCAGCCTGACGAACGCTCCGCAAGGGCTCGCCAACGCGTTCGCCGGCACGATCGTCATCGTCGGGCTGGCGACGCTGATCGCGCTGCCCGTGGGGATACTCGTCGCCGTCTACCTGAACGAATTCGCGCCGCCGTCGATTCGGACCGGCATCGGCCTCGTGCTCGACATCCTCGCCGGCGTCCCGGCGATCGTCATCGGCATCTTCGTGTTCGTCCTTCTCGTCGTCGGAAGCGGGCAGAGCGCGCTCAAGGGCGCATTCGCGCTCGCGATACTCATGCTCCCGTTCGTCGCGCGCACGACGATCGAGGTGCTCGCGCTCGTCCCCAACTCGCTGCGCGAGGCGAGCCTCGGTCTCGGCATCCCGCAGTGGCGGACGACGCTGAGCATCGTGCTGCCGCGCGCGATCGGCGGCATCCTGACGGGCACCGTTCTCGCGGTCGCGCGCGTAGCCGGCGAAACCGCTCCCCTGCTCTTCACGTCGTCGCTCGTCGGCACGCAGACGAGCTGGAACCCGACGCACGCGTTGCAGACGGTTCCGGTTGCCATCTTCGAGCTGTCGGAGTCGCCCGACCCGAAGGATCACGCGCGCGCGTGGGCGGCGGGATTCGTCTTGCTGGTCTTCATACTCTTCGCCAGCCTCACCGCGCGCTGGCTCGCCACGCGCAGTGCGCGGAAGATCGCAGGCCGCTGATGGAAGGAGCCCAGGATATGTCTACGATCCAAGAAACGATGAGCGAGCCTTCGATCAAGGTGGAGATGCGGCGTCACCCGATGCCGCCTCGCGATCGTCTCGAGCCGATCTTCAACGTCGAGGACCTCGACGCGATCTACGGCACGAAGGCTGCGATCAAGGGCGTGACGATGGACGTGTACAAGAACCTCGTCACGGCCATCATCGGGCCGTCCGGCTGCGGCAAGAGCACGTATATCCGCTGCTTCAACCGGATGAACGACCTCATTCCGACCTTTCACCAGACGGGCAACATCCGGTACCACGGCCAAGACATCTGCGGGGCGAACATCGACCCCGTCGCCGTGCGCCGCAACATCGGCATGGTGTTCCAACGGCCGAACCCGTTCCCGAAGTCGATCTACGACAACGTCGCGTGGGGCTGCCGCGTGCTCGGCATGAAGGACAATCTCGACGAGCGCGTCGAGCGTGCGCTCACGCAGGCAGCGCTCTGGGACGAGGTCAAGGACCGGCTGAAGGCGAGCGGCCTCTCCCTCTCCGGCGGACAGCAGCAGCGGCTGTGCATCGCGCGTGCGATCGCCGTCGAGCCCGACGTCGTCCTCATGGACGAGCCTGCGTCGGCCCTCGACCCGATCGCGACACAGGCGATCGAGCAGCTCATGCACGAGCTCAAGAGCCAGTACACGTTCGTCATCGTCACGCACAACATGCAGCAGGCCGCGCGCGTCGCCGACATGACGGCGTTCTTCTCCATCTCCCGCGGCGGCGAAGGCGAGCGCTACGGCGAGCTGATCGAGTACGACGCGACGGAGAAGATCTTCACAGCGCCGTCCGACAAGCGCACCGAAGATTACGTCACTGGGCGCTTCGGCTGAGTGCGTAGATAGCGATACGTAATCGCCGCGAGCGCTGCTCCAACCGGCGGCGCAACGAGGTAGAGCCACAGCGCATGCAGGTCGCCGGACACGAGCGCCGGCGCGAGCGAACGCGCGGGGTTCATCGACGCACCGGTGACGGGGCCGCCGAAGAGCGCATCGAGCCCGACGGTGCCGCCGACGGCGATCGCGGCCGCCTCGCCCACGGCGCGCGCGTCGGTGGCGACGGCCATGATCACGAACATGAGGAAGAACGTCAGGACGAGCTCCCACAAGAACGCCTGGCCCTGCGATCCGCTCGGAAGCGTGGCGCCGTCGTGCGCATGGTTCCCGAGCGAGCCGCGCACGAGGGCCGCGGCGACGAGCGCACCGGCGACCTGCGCCGTCCAGTAGCCGGCCGCGCGCGACCACGGGAAGTGTCGCGAGAGCGCGAACGCGAACGTCACTGCGGGATTGAAGTGCGCGCCCGAGATGTGCCCGAGCGCGTAGATCATCGCCATGATCACGAGGCCGAACGTGAGCGCGACCCCGAGATGGCCGAGCGCGCCGGTCTTGGCATCGACGACGATGGCGCCGCAGCCGGCGAAGACGAGCGCGAAGGTCCCGATCGCCTCCGCGAGGAGCGGCCTCACTCGGGAAGCAGCTCGCCGATCAGGTGGTGCACGCGTGCATCGATCTCGTCGCGAATCCGGCGCACGGCGTCGACGTCCCGGCCCGCGGGATCGTCGAGCTCCCAGTCTTCGTACTTCTTGCCGGGATAGATCGGGCAGGCGTCGCCGCAGCCCATCGTGATGACGACGTCGGCGGCGCGCACGACCTCGTCGGTCAGCGGCTTCGGGAACGCCTCGCTCATGTCGACCCCGACCTCCTTCATCGCCTCGGTCACGGCAGGGTTGATCTGATCCGCCGGCAGCGACCCGGCCGAGCGAACGTTGACACGCCCGTCGGAGCGGAGCTTGAGGAGGCCGGCCGCCATCTGGCTGCGGCCCGCGTTGTGGACGCAGACGAACAGCACCTCAGGCTGCTCCTTCACGATCGATCCTTCCGCCTGCGCGAGCGCCAGCAAACGCTCACGCGCGAACCGGTGCGCGAGCACCGGCACGAAGACGTTGATCTTCGACTCGGAGAGCCGGTCGGTCGACTCGGCGATGTACCGGGCGATGGTCTCGCGCGAGAAGACGCCGTCGAACTCGTCCTGCAGCGCCTCCGCCGCGTGCTCGACGTGCCGGCGCGTAACGGGATCGAGGACGTCGAGCGCACTGCCTTCCATTGAAGCGCCTCCCGGAGGTATCGACGACGGTCGATACGATCATTGCCGATGACATCGATGCGTGTCAATATCGACTCGTGAAGACGATCGCGACACTCGCGTGCCCGCCCCTCCTCGCCGGCCCGCTCGAGCGCGCCGAGGCCGACCAGCTCGCAGCTGCGCTGAAAGTCCTCGCCGAGCCTGCGCGACTCCGGCTGCTTAGCCTGATCCAGGCCCAGCCCGGAGGCGAGGCGTGCGTGTGTCACCTGACGGAGCCGCTCGGCCTCAGCCAGCCCACGGTCAGCCATCACCTGAAGGTGCTGCTCCAGGCAGGGCTCGTCGAGCGGGAGCAGCGCGGCAGCTGGGCCTTCTTCCGGGTTCGGCCCGAGCCGCTCGCCGCTCTGCGCGGCGTCCTCACCTAGCCGGCGAAGCGGCAGACGATCCGAAGGCCCTCACCGGGCGCGCTCGACGCGTCGATCTTGCCGCCCGCCGCTGTCACGACGTGCTTCACGATCGCGAGGCCGAGCCCAGTCCCGCGCGACGTCCGCGCCTGGTCGGCGCGGTAGAAGCGCTCGAACAGCCGCGGCAGCTCGCTCTCGCGCACGCCGGCGCCGTCGTCCGCGACCACGAGCACGGCCGCCTCGCCGTCCTGCTCGACCGAGACGCGGCATGTACTTCCCGGGCCGGCGTACCGAACCGCGTTCTGGACGAGATTGTCGGCGATCACCCGGAGCATGCGGGGCCGCAGCGGTAGCTCGGCGGAAGGATCGCCGCCGACGATGAGCTCGACCTCTGCGTGCAACGCCCGCTCAGCCAGGGCGTGGCCCACCTCCTCGAGGATCGGCAGCGCCACCGTTCGCCCGAGCGAAACCACTTCGCGTCCCGTCTCGAGCTCGCCGAGGAAGAGCACGTCGTCGATCAGCTCACGCGCCTGCTGGATCTCCTGGCGGGCCTGCTCGACGAGGTCGTCGATGCGGGCACCCGGCAGCGTCGTGCTCTCGAGGAGGATGAGCAGCCGCGCGAGCGGGGTGCGCAGCTCGTGCGAGACGGCAGCCGTGAAGCCGGCGCGGAGCTCCTGGTAGGCCGACAGCTCCGGCAGCGCGGCCAGGAACAGGACGATCGGAGGCGGGTCGACGAGGAGCGCCTCCTCGGTGACACGGCGTCCGGGCGTCCCGTCGCCGAGCGTGGCCACCGCCGCCGGGCTGGCCGCCACGAGCCGCCGTTCGTCGTCGAGGACGATCACCGGGTAGGCCAGGCCGTCGACGAGCGCCCGAACCCGCCCGGCATCGTCGTTCACCACCCCTTCACCAGTCCGTCACCCTTCGGCGACCCGTGAGACGCGGCCATATCTCGATAATGATGCCGATGCCGAAGGTACTCATCGTCGAGGACGACGAGGTCATCGCCCAGGGCATGGCGCGCCACCTCGGTGCCGCGGGCTTCGACGCGGTGTGGGTGGGCAACGGCGAGCAGGGTCTCGCCCGGCTCCGCTACGAGCAGCCGGACGCCTGCGTTCTCGATCTCATGCTTCCCGGCCTCGACGGCTGGAAGCTGATCGAGACGGTGCGAGCCGAGGGGATCGCGACGCCTGTCGTCGTCGTCTCCGCACGCGGAACCGAGCACGACCGCGTCCACGCACTCGAGATCGGGGCGGACGACTACCTCGTGAAGCCGTTCTCGATGAAGGAGCTCGTCGCACGCGTCCGCGCCGCGGCGCGGAGAGGAATCCGCCGTGAGGAGACGCCGCGCGGCGAGCCGATCGAGATCGAGGAGCTGCGCGTCGACCCGCGCGAGGTGCAGGCGTACATCGACGGCAGGAGCGCCGAGCTGACGCCGACCGAGTTCCGGCTGCTCTACCAGCTCGCGCTCGACCAGGGGCGCGTCGCGACGCGGGACGAGCTGTTGCAGAAGCTGTGGGGGCGGCGCGAGTCGCATCGCGACCGCACGGTGGACGTCTTCGTCCGCCGGCTGCGCGAGAAGATCGACCAACGGGCGTCGCGCCATACCTTCATCCAGACGCGCTACGGCGTCGGCTACAAGCTCGAAGCCGTACCCAAGTAGCGACCTCGAAACCGAAGCGTCACCAGAGCGACCCCCATGTTCGGCGGATTCCGCCGCACCATCGCTGCCATGCGGTTCGTCGTCATCGCACACCGGTGCACGGACACGAACGAGGCGCTCGCCGCCGCCGCCGAGGCGCTGGGCGTCACCGCTGCCGTGCTGCCCCCGCGCGACGCGCTTCGAATCCTCGAGCCGGGAAACGTCGCGCTGGGGCGGCTCGACGTTCGTGAGGGGCTCGACGGGATCGAGGGCGGATCGCTCGAGCTCGAGCGGCTGGCCGCGGCCGGCGTCGAGGTGCTCAACCGCCCGTCCGCGCTCGTGGCGTCGCACGACAAGCTTCTGACGGCGCGCGCGCTTCGGCTCGCCGGACTGCCGCACCCGCACACCTGGTTGATCGCCGAGGGGATGCCGACGCCCGCGCCCGAGCTACCGCTCGTGCTCAAGCCACGCTTCGGCAGCTGGGGGCGGGACGTCGTGCTCTGCCGCACGGCCGCCGATCTCGACGCCGCCATCGAGCGCGCCTCCTTCCGGGGCTGGTTCCGCGAGCACGGCGCCATCGCGCAGGAGCTCGTTCCGCCACTCGGCTGGGACCTCCGCGTCGTCGTGGCCGGAGGCCGCGTCGTCGGCGCGGCACGGCGCGTCGCAGCTCCCGGCGAGTGGCGGACGAACGTCTCGCTCGGCGGACGAAGCGAGCCCGTGTCGCCGCCTCCGCTCGCGCGCACGCTCGCGCTCGCCGCCGCCGCCGCCGTCCGCGGCGACCTCGTCGGGGTCGATCTCCTGCCGACCCGGAACGGGTACGTCGTCTCCGAGATCAACGGCGCCGTCGACTTCCGCCCGTACTACGCGCTCGACGACGAAGACGTCTACAGCGAGGCCGTGCTCGAGCTCCTCCGCGTCGCCCACGCCCGCCGGGCGGTCGAGCTCGTCGGCGCGTAGGCGTCGCTTCCGGCGACGACCAGAAGAGGCGGTGCCGGCTTTGCCGGCGCGGCCGCTCAGATGTCGTCGTAGGCGACGGGCTTCAGGCCGGTCACGACACCGCGCCGGCCGCCCGACTCGAAGACAACGTCGACGGTCTCGTGCGGCCGGTAGCTACCGGCGATCCCGAGCCACATCAAGAGCCAGCGCCAGAAGCCGAGCTTGCCCTCCTGGGCAACAGGCCTCGGGAAGACGAGCGACCGGCCGATCACCTCGTAATCCGCGCCACGATCCTGTCGAACGCCGTTCACGAACACCTCGAACGTGTCGGGGACGTGGGGCGGCAGGTCTACGCGCGTGCGCTCTGGCACCTCCATAGAATGCATGCGGTTTGCGCCGGAAGCTCACGCTTGTCGCGCTCGTCGCGTTCGCCGCGCTGCTGACGGCCCGCGCCGCCGCGGCCGCGGATGGCGGCTTCTTCCCCGCGACGCCGCACTCGCCGAACGCCCATCACACGCTCACTGCGTACTACGTGATCTTCGGCTTCACCGCGGCGATCTTCGTGCTCGTCGAGGGCCTTCTCATCGCATTCGTCGTCAAGTACCGCTCGCGCACCGGAGCGCGCACGGACGAGGGCGCCCAGGTGCATGGGCACACGCGCCTCGAGGTCATCTGGACGGTGATCCCGGTCATCATCCTCTGCATCATCGGCATCGTCGTGTTCGTCGAGCTGCCGAACATCACCAACGCTCCGGCGGCGTCGAACCCACTCCGCGTCACCGTGGAGGGCCACCAGTACTACTGGCAGTTCGACTACCCGAACGGCGCGCGCACGGTCAACGACCTGTACGTGCCGGTCGGTCGCGTCGTCGACCTGAAGGTCGTCTCCGCCGACGTCATCCACAGCTGGTGGATCCCGGAGCTCGGCGGGAAGATCCAGGCGCTCCCGGGCATCACCAACCACACGTGGTTCCAGGTCGACGAGGCGGGGACGTACGTCGGCCAGTGCGCCGAGCTGTGCGGTCTCTACCACGCGAACATGGCGGCCCGCGTGATTGCGACGAGCGACGCCGAATTCACCAAGAACATCAGCAGGTCGTCCCGCGATCTCGGCCCCGCGGAGTTCGTCGGCGTGTGCGCGACGTGCCACGGCATGGCGGGGCAGGGCGGCTACGGCCCGAACCTGTCGAACAATCCGTTGCTGACGCAGAAGGCCGGC
Organism: uncultured Gaiellales bacterium; assembly: GCA_964645445.1. Lineage (GTDB taxonomy): Bacteria > Actinomycetota > Thermoleophilia > Gaiellales > Gaiellaceae > Palsa-739. The sequence continues at coordinate 2,769 of CAZXZX010000199.1, read as the reverse complement.
CTCCTCTCCATCGTGGAGAACGGCCGCGGGAAGATGCCCGCCGTCGGCGATACATGGACGAAGGCGCAGCTCGACGCGCTCGCCGCCTACGTCAAGGCACACGTCTACAAGGGAGCCACCGGTGGCGGTTAACGCCGACGTAACCGCTTACCCGGTGTCGTGGAAGGACGGCCGCGTGGCGAGCTGGCTCGTCACGCTCGATCACAAGCGCATCGGGATTCTGTACATCCTCACGTCGCTCGGCTTCTTCGTGCTCGGCGGCATCCTCGCGATCCTCATGCGCGCTCAGCTCGCGACGCCGAACGGCCACCTCCTGACGAAGAACTCGTACAACGAGGCGCTGACCATGCACGGCACGACGATGATCTTCCTCGTCGTCGTCCCGATCATGGCCGGCTTCGGCAACTACCTCGTGCCGCTCATGATCGGGGCGCGCGACATGGCATTCCCGCGGCTGAACGCGCTGTCGTACTGGCTGTTCGTGCTCGGCGGCATCGTCCTCTGGTCGAGCTGGTTCGCGACCGGCGGCACGGCGAAGGCCGGCTGGTGGTCGTACCCGACGCTGTCGGAGCTGCAGTTCAGCCCCGGCCACGGGCAGGACTACTGGATCCTCGCGATCCACATCCTCACGCTGTCCTCGCTCGCCGGGGCGATCAATTTCATCGTCACCATCGTGAACATGCGTACGCGCGGGATGACGTGGATGCGCATGCCGTTGTTCATCTGGTCGATGCTCACGTATGGGGTCCTGCTCATGCTCGCGCTGCCGACATTGTCGGCGGCCGTGACGATGCTGCTGCTCGACCGTCAGGCCGGCACGCACTTCTTCATCCCGTCGAAGGGCGGCAACGTCGTGCTGTACCAGCACATGTTCTGGTTCTTCGGCCACCCCGAGGTCTACATCATGGTGCTGCCCGCCTTCGGGATGATCTCCGAGATCCTTCCGGTCTTCTCGCGCAAGCCGATCTTCGGCTATCGCGCGGTCGCCTTCGCGACGATCGGCATCGCGTTCTTCTCGATGCTCGTCTGGGCGCACCACATGTTCACGACGGGGCTCGGAACCGGGCTCGACAGCTTCTTCATGATCTCGTCGATGGTGATCGCGGTGCCGACCGGCATCAAGATCTTCAACTGGCTCGCGACCACGTGGCGCGGGCATCTCATCCTCGACACGCCGATGCTCTTCGCGCTCGGCTTCCTCGCGCTCTTCACCATGGGCGGCCTGTCGGGCATCTTCCTCGCCGCGTTCCCGGTCGACTGGCAGGTGAACGACTCGTACTACGTCGTCGCGCACTTCCACTACGTGGCGTTCGGCGGGATCGTGTTCGCGCTCTTCGCCGGCATCTTCTACTGGTGGCCGAAGATGTTCGGCCGCATGCTCGACGAGCGGCTCGGGAAGGTCTGCTTCTGGCTGATGTTCGTCGGGTTCAACCTGACGTTCCTGCCACAGCACATGCTCGGGCTGCTCGGGATGCCGCGCCGCGTGTACACGTACCACCACGGCGGGCTCTGGGAGGTCTACAACATGCTGTCCACGATCGGCTCCGGGATCCTGACGATCTCGATCGCCGTGTTCGTCGCGAACGTGTGGCGGACGCACGTCCAGCGGATGGGGCGCCGCGCGCCGAACGACCCGTGGCTGGCGGACACGCTCGAGTGGTACACGACCTCGCCGCCGCCTCCGGGGAACTTCGACCACGTCCCGTACGTGACGAGCGCCCGGCCGCTGCGCGACCTGCGCGTCCGGCTCGGCGAGGAGACATGACCGGCGTCGCGCCGGGACCCTGGCTTCGCACGTGCGCGCTGCTCGCCGCGGCGGCGGCGGTGCTCGCCGTCGTCTCCGGCGAGGCGCGGCTCGGCGGGACGCATCGCGTCATCGCGGCGCTCGCCGCGCCGCCGCTCGCGGCGCTGCTCGTATCCGTCTGGCTGTCGCATAGACGGCTCGCGCCCGCCGTCCTCGGCTCGTCGGCCCTCTTCGCCGCCGCCGCCGCGCTGCCGGGGCGCTCGGAGCACGCCGTGTTCGCCGCGCTCGCGCTCGCGGCGCTCCTCGTCGTCGTCGCGCAGAGCCTGCAGGGCCGGCGCGAGCCGTGGGGCGCGTGGCGCGACTACGTGACGCTGACGAAGCCGCGGATCATGAGCCTTCTCCTCGTCACCGGCGTGTGCGGCATGATCGCGGGCGCGCGCGGTTGGCCCGGGACCGAAACCGCGATCGCCGCCACCGTCGGCCTCGCACTCTCGTGCGGCGGGGCCAGCGCGCTCAATCACGTGCTCGACCGCGACATCGACCCGCTCATGGGCGCGCGGACGAAGCGGCGCCCGGTTGCCTCGGGCCGCGTGCCGGCGAGCCGCGCGCTCGAGTTCGGCCTCGCGCTCACTGCGATCTCGTTCGTGCTGCTCGCGAGCGCCGTGAACCTGCTCACGGCGTTCCTCGCGCTCGCCGGCAACCTCTTCTACGTCATCGTGTACACGCGGTGGCTGAAGCGGACGACGCCGCAGAACATCGTCATCGGGGGCGCTGCCGGGGCAGTGCCGCCGCTCGTCGGCTGGTCGGCCGCGACGGGCCATGTCGGCCTCGCGGCCTGGATCCTGTTCGCGATCGTCTTCGTGTGGACGCCGCCGCACTTCTGGGCGCTCGCGCTGCTGATCAAGGACAACTACAGAGCGGCGGGAGTGCCGATGCTGCCCGTGGTCCGCGGCGACCGCGAGACGGCGCGGCAGATCCTCCTCTACTCGATCGCGCTCGTCGCGGTGACGCTCGTGCCGTGGTTC
>CAZXZX010000198.1:0-8826 GCA_964645445.1 uncultured Gaiellales bacterium | reverse complement strand
GACGCTACCGAGAAGAGCGCTGCGGATGGCGCCCCGGCCGCGTTGGCCGCAGACAACCAGTCCGGCGTCAATCTCCTCGGCGATCTCATCGATCGTCTTGGCCACCGATTCGTTGGCTTGCGCGATTCGTGCGGACGCGTTGTAGCCGCGCTTGCGGGCACCCGCGGCGCCCTCTTCGGCGATCTGTCGCGCCGTAGCCGCTTCCTGCTCGTCGATAGCGCCTTCGTTCGGTACGGCGACTACGAACGAGCCGGCTCGGGCCAACTGCACCGCCGCCGGAGTCCATACAACCAATACCACGGCATCGCCGGGCTTGATCAGTTCGACTGCAGCGGCCAGCGCCGTCCTCGAGCCGTCCGATCCGTCGTGGCAAAACAACACGGGCTTGTTCACCGCTCAGCCTCCTGTCGCGCGCATCACGCAGCCCGGGTCAGGATACCGGGGCACATCGCCCCGGCAATCGGCTGAGCACCGAACGATCGCACGCAGGCAGACATCGCGCCGGTCGTCTAACCCGTCATCAAAGCCGGCCAGGCAGAGTCACGACCCCAGGGCCAGGCCGCGTAGCCTGAGCCGGCGCTTTCTCGTTCAGCTCGGTAACCGGTTCGCGAGCTGCGTCCGCGACTTCACTCCCAGCTTGCGGAACGCCTTGCGGAGATGGTAATCGACCGTGCTCGGGCTGATGAAGAGCTGCGCGGCGATCTCGCGGTTCGTGTTCCCCTCGGCAACGAGGTGCGCGATCTGCGTCTCCTGCGCGGTCAAGTCGCCGAGCGTGTCGACGGTGCGTTTCCGTGCACGCTCTCCCGTCGCGCGCAGCTCGCGTTCGGCGCGACGTGCGAACGCATCGGCGCCCATGTCTGTGAATGCCTCGAGCGCTGTGCGCAAATGCTCCCGGGCGTCGATGCGCCGACGTTCGCGCCGCAGCCACTCCCCATACAGGAGGTGACTACGGGCGAGCTCGAGTCGCGCACGCGTACCGGAGAGATGCGCGATCGATTCGCGGTACAGAGCGTCGGCGACCTCGCTCTCGCTCAGGAGCGCCCGGACACGCGCTTCGATGCCGGATGCCCAGCGAGAACCGATCGCGCCCGTCCGTTCCGAGAGCCACCGCAGTGCGAACTCGAGTCGCGCTCGGTCACCGGCTCTCGATGCGGCCTCTGCCAACTCGGGAACGAGCCACGTTCCGTAGCCGATCGGATCGGGCTGCATTGCTTCCCAGGCTGCATCGGATGCTGCGTCGTGCCGACCGAGGCCGTTGTAGAGAACGGAGCGCGCGTAGTTGTTGGACGTCCATCCTCGTCGGGCTGACTCCTCCGAGGTGGCTTCGATCAACTCGGACGCCTGCGCCTCGTCGCCGCGCCAGGCCGCGAGGATCATCGGGCCGGTCACGGGCGGTGCGTTGCCGGTCGCCTCGGCGATCAGGCGTGCTTCGTCCATCAGGTGTGCCGCCGCAGTCAATTCACCGGCGAGCATGTGGTTCCTCGCGACGAAACCGAGGGCGAAATGCAGCTGCCCGTATGCACCCGTGTCGCGCGCAATCTGGAGCTGACGGGTCTCGAGGAGATTCAGCGCCTCGTCGTCCCACAGTTCCAGGGCGACGATGTGTCCGTTCCGCGCGCCGGAGAGCGAGAGCCACCGGCGGCCCTCCTCGTCGGATAGGTCGAGCGCGAGCAGGTGTTCGAGGGCGCGAGCAAGGGCCGGCGCCGCAGCCGTGTAACCGTCGGTCAGGCGGATGGCGAACGCGTCGAGCAGCACATCGACCATCCGCGGCGGAACCGTGCCGGGCGGCGCCGCGCGGGCTGCGGCGGCGACGACAAGAGCGCCGCCGTCGACCTCGAGATCGCTTGCCATCGCACCGGAGAGCGCCTCGAGGTATGTCTCGCGGGCCAGCTCGGCGTCGAGTGACTCGAGTCGGCGCGCAGCGGCCATGAACAGCCGCCCCGCATCGCCGCCGCGCCACTGCTCCGACGCGATCTGGGCGCGCAACAGGTCGACTCGAACGCATCCGAGATCGTCGAGCGCGTCGGGCTCGACGTCGTCGAGCAGCCCGAGCGCAGCCTCGAGATCGCCGGCCTCCCGTTTCGCGGCTGCAGCCGTGAGCAAGCGTTGCGCACGGTGCATGGACTCGGGTGACAGCGCGGCGGCGCGCTCGAGGAACGCAGCGACAGCAGCCGGTCCACCGCGCGCCTGCGCGCGCGTTGCGCAACGCTCGAGCTCGCCGGCGACGTCCTCATCGGGTGTCGAGGCCGCCTGCGCTCGGTGCCATGCGCGTCGGTCCGGATCGAGCTGCGGCTCCGTCGCCTCCGCCAATGCCGCATGAACCTCGCGCCGCTCGCTGGGACCGGCCGCGCGGTAGACAGCCGAGCGAACCAGCGGATGTCGGAACACCACCCGGGCGCCCACGACCAACAAGCCTTCCGCTTCGACGGTCTCCGCAGCCGATTCGGGTATGGCGAGCAGCTCGGCTGCCCGCCACATGAGTGCCGGATCGCCGACCGGATCGGCGGCGGCGAGGAGTAGGAGCCGTTGCGCGTCGCGCGGGAGCGCCGCCAGCCGGCGCGTGAAGCTCTGCTCGATCCCGGCCGACAACGGCAGCGCCTCTGGGAGATTGAAGCCACCGGCCAGCTGTGCGGGCGTCAGCCCACGGGGCAGCTCCATGATCGCGAGGGGATTGCCGCGCGTCTCGACGACGAGCCGTTCCAGCACCTGCTCGTCGAGTCGCGCCGGCAGCACGGAATCGAGGAGTGCCCGCGCATCCCGGCGGCCGAGCGACTCGATGCGGAGCTCGGCGAAACCCTCCAGCGCATCGATCGGTTCTCGGGCCGCGAAGACGAGCGCGATTCTCTCGGCGAGGAGACGCCGCGCGACGAAGGCGAGCGCTCGCGCGGACGCGCGGTCGAGCCATTGCGCGTCGTCGACGACGCAGAGGAGCGGCTGCTCCTCCGCCACCTCCGACAACAGGTTGAGAACGGCGAGGCCCACGAAGAACGGGTTCGGCGGCCCTCCGGCGCGCAGCCCGAGCGTGACTTCGAGGGCCTCGCGCTGCGGATCGGGAAGGCGCTCCATGAGACCGAGGCTCGGTGAGCACAATTGGTGGAGCGCCGCGAAGGCGAGCTCGATCTCGCCCTCGACACCGACCGTCCTTGCTACCCGGAAGTCCGCGGCCGAGTCGACCGCAGCGTCGAGTAGCGCGGTTTTGCCGACGCCCGGCTCGCCGTATACCACCAGCACGCCGCCGTGACCCTCGCGCGCCGCATCGAGCAGGCGCCCGAGCACCTCGCGCTCGCGATGCCGGCCGAGCAGCTGCTCGGCGGGTGCCCTCGTGGCCATCCCGGGAGGATGCCAGCGAGGTCGAGGACTACGCGTTTCCGGGATGCGATCGCACCGGGCGTGAAGCAACCATGCCCGCCATGACAACCGCAATCATCGGTGTCGGCAACCTCGGCGGGACGGTTGCACGGCACCTCGCGAACGGCGGCGAGGCCGTCGTCCTGGCCGCGAAGGACGAGTCGCGGGCGCAAGCGCTCGCGAACGAGCTCGGATCGCTCGCACGCGCCGCTTCCGTGGCAGACGCGATCGACGCTGCCGACACCGTCGTGCTCGCCGTCTGGCTCGAACCGCTGAAGAGCGTGCTCGCCGAGCAGGCACAACGACTCGACGACAAGATCGTCGTCGACCCGACGAACCCGATCGGGTTCGAGAACGGACAGCTGATCCGGACGCTGCCGGCAGGGCAGTCGTCCAGCTCGGTCGTCGCCGGCCTGCTCCCCGCCGGCGCGCACTACATAAAGGCGTTCGGGTCGCTCGGCGCGGTCCAGCTTGCGGACATCGCGAACCGGGAGCCGCGCGTCGTGCTCTTCTACGCGACGGACGACGACGCGGCCGAGGCGACCGGCGAACGGCTGATTCGCGTAGCCGGCTTCGAGCCGGTGCGTCTGGGAGGCCTCGCCGACGTTGGACGGATGGAGGGCCCCAGCGGCGATCTCCAGGGTCGCGTGCTCGACCTCGACGGAGCACGTGCCGCACTCGCGACGGAGGTCACGACATGAGCTCGCTGCCGGACTACGCACCCATTCCCCGCTCGGCGCTCGGCCCCGCGCTGAACGGGGAGGGCTACTACGTTGGACGCGTCGAACGAAACCTGTACTGGATCACCGACGGCGTCTACCAGTGCGCGTTCCTCACGACGCCCGACGGCGTCGTACTGCTCGACGCGCCGCCGACCATCGGAAACAACATCCAGCGCGCGATCGACGAGATCGCCGCTGCGAACGGGGCCAGCAACAAGGTCGAGTACCTCGTCTACTCACACCACCACGCGGACCACGTCGGCGCTGCCTCGCTCTTCGACAAGAACGCCACGCGGATCGGCCACGAGGAGACGCGACGCCTGCTGCTGCGCGACGACGATCCTGCGCGGCCGCCGAACGAGGAGACGTTCGGGGACCGACGCACGCTCGAGATCGGCGGTGAGCGGATCGACCTCGCCTGGCACGGCCCGAACCATTCGCCGGACAACATCGTCATCCATCTGCCCGACCACGACACGCTCATGCTGATCGACATCGTCAACCCGGGCTGGGTGCCGATCTACCAGTCCAACCTGTCGGAGGACATCCCGGGCTACCTCGAGGCGCCGGCCAACGCGCTCGCCTACTCGTGGAAGCACTTCATCGGCGGACACAACGGTCGGCTGGGCACGCGCGACGACATCACGTTGCACCAGCAATACATGGCCGACCTCGTCGAGAGCTCGAGGAAGGCGATCGACTCGGTCGATGGGACCCCGTACTACCAGCAGTACGGCGAGAACTCCTGGGCGGCGGTCAAGGCCATCCTCGACGAGACCGCACGGAGGACAGCGGCACCCGTGACCGCGAAGTACACGGGCGTGCTCGCCGCCGCCGACGTCTTCACCGAGGACGTGGCGTTTCAGGTGATGCAGTCGGTGCGCCTCGACCTCGGTTACGGCTCGTGGGTGCATCCGTGATCGGCAGCCCCGTACGCGATCCGATCGGCGATCACTTGCTGACGCCGCAGAACGCGGCGTTGCTGGTGATCGACTACCAGCCGTCGCAGTTCGCCGGCGTCCGGTCGATCGACCATGACCTCCTGCTCGAGAACATCGTCTCGACGGTCAGGACCGCGAAGGCGTTCGACATGCCGATCGTGCACTCGACGATCAACGTCGAAACAGGCCGCGGGCAGCCGACCGTGCCGGAGCTCGCGGAGCTGCTCGGGGACGACCCGCCGGTCGACCGCACGACGACGAACGCGTGGGAGGACCCCGAGTTCCTCGCCGCGGTTCGTGCGACCGGACAGCGCAAGCTCATCCTCTGCGCCCTCTGGACGGAGATCTGCATGACGTTTCCCGCGCTCGACGCGCTGCGCGAGGGCTACGACGTCTACCCGGTCGTCGACGCGATCGGCGGCACGAGCGAGGAGGCGCATCGCGCCGGCCTGGACCGCGTGCTGCAGGCGGGCGCCAAACCCGTCGGCTGGGTCTCGCTCGCGGTCGAGCTCCAGCGCGACTGGGCCCGTGAGGAAACCGTCGCCGACGTAATCCAGATCGTGCTTACCGATCGGCTGCTCAGAGCGTGACCGATGCGGCCTCCCGGATCCGCGAGCTGATGCTGGCAACCTCTTCGCGGTGTTCGACGAACGCGATCCGGAGCGGCGCTCGGCGGCAATCGCGACCAACTACCAGGGACGTGACCTGTACGGACACGGGACGACTCGAGGGGCTGGCAACTGCCCGTAACGACCTGAACAACCGGCAACCGGGCCTGAAGGCCTGAGAAAGCGCCGGACCCCGACCTCCGCTTATCATCGCAGGGCCATGCCGTCGCAGTGGCCGGCTGTCCGCGCGGAAACGGATCCGCTGAGGCGCGCTCGACAGCTGCAGAAAAGCTGGGAGCGTCTGCTCGCCGACGGCGCACTCGGTCCCGAACTCCCGCCCGGTGTCACGGCAGGACTGCGACCGATGATCGTCGAGTCGTGGCGGCGCTCGCTCGCCACGGGCCTCGATCCGACCGACCTTCTGGCCCCCATCGAGGCCGACGAGTCGGAGGTGCACGAGCGCTGGGCCGAGCATCCGCTCGGGTCGCTCACACACGTTCTCATGGAGCAGCTCGGGAAGGTGGCCGAGGAGTCGCGAAGCATGGTCGTGGTGACCGATGCGTCGGGGCTCGTCCTCCACAGAGTCGGCGACGAGTGGCTGAAGGAGCGCGGCGCCGAGATGAATCTCGTCGAGGGCGCGCGGTACAGCGAAGCAGCCGACGGCACGAATGGGATCGGGACTGCGCTGGCGGCAAACCATGCGTTCCAGGTGTTCGCGTACGAGCACTTCAACCAACGCCACCATCCGTGGGTCTGCTCCGGCGCTCCCGTACACGACCCGGTGTCAGGAGAGCTCGTCGGACTGGTCGACCTCTCGAGCCTGTGGAAGCTCGCGCACCCACGAAGCTTGCAGTTGGTGAAGGCTGCCGCCAGGACATTGGAGCAGGGCCTCTTGGACGTACGACTCGATCAAGACGCTCGCCTGGCACGTCGCTACGGCGATCTCATGACGAGGAGCACGGATGTGCTCGTGAATCGCGACGGCTACGTGCTCGCAGGCGACGAGCCGGCGCACTCGAAGCCGCTCGACATCCCCGACGGCGGCGGCGAGGTCGCTCTGGGCGACGGGTCGATCGCCGTTGCGACCGCCGTCGGTCAGGGCGAGGCGTACCTCCTCCGCCGAGTCACGACGCACCACGCCAGGTCGGTCCCGGTCGGGGTGCTCGAGCGTGCAGAAAGGCATGTTCACCACCTCGTCACCGAACAGGCCGCCTTGCGGCAGGTCGCGACCCTGGTCGCGCGCGAGCCTTCCCCGGATCAGCTCTTCGCCGCCGTCGCCGAGCAGGTCGCCCGCGTCTTCGATGTCCCGCACGTCAGGCTGGTCCGCTACGAGGCGGACGGCTCGGTCGTGGTGGGCGGATTCAGCGAGGACGATGACGAGCCGTTTCCAATCGGTTCGCGCTGGCCGCTGGACAGCCCGGGTGTAACCGCAACCGTTCGGCAGACCGGTCGCCCCGCTCGCGTCGAGGACTACGCGCAGATGCCCGGGGAGATCGCTGCCGTCGTTCGCGGCGCGGGCATGCGCTCGGCCGTTGCGAGCCCGATCGTCGTCGCCCGGCGATTGTGGGGAGCCATGGTGGTTCTCCACGCGCGAGACGAACCGCTTCCGCCGAGCACCGAGGCCCAGCTCACGGACTTCACCGAGCTTGTTGCGACCGCGATCGCCAATGCCGAGTCACGCGGCGCCTTGGCGGCCCTTGCCGACGAGCAGGCCGGCCTGCGGCGCGTCGCGACGCTCGTCGCGAGCGGAGGCGGGCCCGAGCCGCTCTTCCAAGCCGTGGCCGACGAGGTGCAGCGGCTGTTCGCCTCCAGCATGTCGGGCATCCTGAGGTTCGAAGACGACGGGACAGCGACGACTCTGGGGACGCGAGGCGGCGGACCGGCCGCAGGAACACGCAGCCCAGTCGATCCGGATTTCGTCATGGCGTCCGTTCGCAGGACGCGCCGTCCGGCTCGGTTCGAGACGGGCGATCCAAGCGCCGCGAGTATGCCGGCGATCGTCCGGGAGACCGGCGTCCGCTCGACCGTCGCAAGCCCGATCGTCGTCGAGGGTGAGCTGTGGGGGGCGATAGGGGTCGGATCGCACGTTCGTTCCCTTCCAGCGGACACGGAACGCAGGCTGGCGAACTTCACCGAGCTCGTCGCAACGGCAGTCGCGAATGCGCAGTTCCGCGAGACGCTAGCGCAGCTTGCCGACGAGCAGGCTGCGCTGCGGCGTGTCGCGACGCTGGTGGCACAGCGGGCGTCGCCTCATGATCTCTTCGAGGCCGTCGCCGAGGAGGTCGGCCGGGTGTTACCAGTCGGAAGCGCCACGATGGGGCGCTTCGAACCGGACGGCAGCGTTACCACCTTGGCGTCGTGGAGCATCATCGAGGTTGCTTTTCCTACAGGCAGGCGGTGGCCGACCGAGGGCACGAACGTCGCGTGGATGGTGCTGCAGACGGGCCGGGCCGCTCGTATCGACGACTTCTCAGCTGCCACCGACCCGATCGGCGTCGCCGCGCGGGAGGCGGGCATGAAGTCGGCGGTTGGTAGCCCGGTCATCGTCGAAGGCCATCTCTGGGGCGTCATAACGGCTACCTCGAACGAAGGGCCGCTTCCGCCGGGCACCGAGGCACGCCTCGCGTCGTTCACGGAACTCGTCGCGACGGCGATCGCGAATGCGGACAGCCGCGCCGAGCTCGCTGCGTCGCGCCGAAGAATCGTCACGGCCGCCGACGAGGCACGGCGCCGTATCGAGCGAGATCTTCACGACGGTATCCAGCAGCGGCTCATCGCACTCACATTCCGCGCACGCGCGATGACCCGTAAGCCGCCGGATGAGTTGCCGGCCCTCGTCGCAGAGCTCGCGGAGGGGCTGAAGGACGCGTCCGACGAGTTGCGCGAGGTCTCACGCGGGATCCATCCAACGATTCTCACCGAGGCCGGCCTCGCGCCGGCGTTGAGGGCCCTTGCGCGTCGGTCGAACGTCCAAATCGACGTCGACGTACGCCTCGAGGAGCGGCTCCCGGCGCCCGTCGAGGCAGCCGCGTACTACATCGCCTCCGAAGCGCTCACCAACGTCGAGAAGCATGCGCACGCCAACGTCGTCCAGCTGCTCGCCGTGCACGACGACGGGATCCTGTCGCTCGAGATTCGCGACGACGGCGTCGGCGGCGCCGGCGCCGGCCGCGGCTCCGGCATCCTCGGCCTCACCGACCGCGTCGA
>CAZXZX010000197.1:0-8881 GCA_964645445.1 uncultured Gaiellales bacterium | reverse complement strand
GACGTCGTCGGCGAGACGGAGGAGCAGGTCGCGCCCGCGCTCCGGATGGGTCGTCTCGCGACCGCGGAACATGATCGTGACCTTGACCTTCGCGCGCTGGTTCAGGAACCGCTCGACGTGCCCCTTCTTGGTGTTGTAGTCATGGATCCCGATCTTCGGGCGGAGCTTGATCTCCTTGACCTGGATCTGGCTCTGGTGCTTCCGCGCCTGCTTCGCCTTCTGCTCCTGTTCGTACTTGTACTTCCCGTAGTCCATGACCTTCGCGACCGGCGGATCGGCCTGCGCCGCCACCTCGACGAGATCGAGGTTCTTCGCATAGGCATACTCGCGGGCCTCGTCGGAGGTCTTGATTCCGAGCTGAGCCCCGTCATCGTCGATCAGACGGACGCGGGGGACCCTGATGGCGTCGTTGATGCGCGTCGTGTCCCGGTTGCTGGGACGGACGGGCTCGATCGGTCGGCGCCTAGGCCTCAAAGACAGATCACCAAGTGGGGCTTACTCCTCCTCCGAGTCGATTTCATGCCGCGGCCCGATCCTCGTCGCGTTCGACTCGGTTGAACCCCACGCGGGCGTTCTGCCCGGGAGGTGAGGAACGGGTCCGCTCCTGCTTTCAGGCCTCAAAGGGTAGCAAGCTTTGCGACGAAGTCCTCGAGGCCGAGGGTCTCCTGCGCACCGCCCCGCTCCCGGACGGCGAGGCTGTCCTCGCTCTCGCGGTCGCCGTAGACGATGACGAACGGGATCTTCTCGAGCTCGGACTCGCGGATGCGCTTCCCGATCGTCTCGGTCGGCTCGTCCACGTCCACCCGGTAGCCGACCTCGCGCAGGCGCAGCGCGATCGTCTGGGCGCCGTCGTGATGGGCCATCCCGACCGGGAGGATCCGGATCTGCACCGGCGCGAGCCAGAACGGGAAGGCGCCGCCGTAGTGCTCGATGAGGATCCCGATGAACCGCTCGAAGGAGCCGAAGAGCGCGCGGTGGATGACGAACACGGGATGCTCGGTGTTGTCGGCCCCCATGTACGTGAGCCCGAAGCGCGCGGGCATCTGACGGTCGAGCTGGATCGTGCCCAGCTGCCACGAGCGGCCGAGCACATCGGTGATATGCAGGTCGATCTTCGGGCCGTAGAACGATCCCTCCCCTTCGCCGACGACATACGGGATGTGGTTGCGCTCGAGCGCAGCCTGGAGCTCACCCTCGGAGAAGTCCCACTCCTCGTCGGTGCCGAGCTTGTTGTCCGGGCGTGTCGAGAACTCCGCCCGAGGCTCGAGGTCGAAGAGCCCCATGAGGAATCGGAGGTAGTCGATGCAAGCGTCGAGCTCGGCGGGTATCTGCTCCCGGGTACAGAAGATGTGCGCGTCGTCCTGGGTCACGTGCCGCACGCGCGTGAGGCCGTGGAGCGCGCCCGCGAGCTCGTTGCGGTGCAGGGGAGCCGCCTCCGCGTACCGGATCGGCAGCTCGCGATAGCTCCGGAGGGCGCTCCCGAACAGGAGCATGTGCCCCGGGCAATTCATCGGCTTGATCCCGTACACCTGATCGTGCTCGAGCGGAATCAGGAACATGTTGTCGCGGAACTTCTCCCAGTGGCCCGAGATCTCCCAGAGGCCTTTGTCGTAGATGAGCGGCGTCTTCACCTCGAGGTAGCCGCGTTGCGCGTTCTCGCGCCTGCGTAGATCCTCGAGCGTGTTGAAGATCGTCATCCCCTTCGGGTGCCAGAACGGCGATCCCGGCGAGTGCTCATCGAAGTGGAAGAGGTCGAGCTGCGCCCCGAGCCGGCGGTGGTCGCGCTTCCGTGCCTCCTCGAGCCGCTCGAGGTATGCATCGAGATCCTTCTGCTCGTAGAAGGCGGTGCCGTAGATGCGGGTCAGCTGAGGGTTGTTCGAGTCGCCGCGCCAGTACGCGCCTGCGAGGCCGGTGAGCTTCAGCGCCTTGATCGGCTTCGACGTCTGCAGGTGCGGGCCGCGGCAGAGGTCGGTGAAGTCCCCTTGCCTGTACAGCGAGATGTCACCCTCGGCGGTGTCGATGAGCTCCAGCTTGTACGGCTCGTTCTCCTCGGCGAATAGCTTCCGCGCCTCGGCGCGCGAGATTTCCTCGCGCGTCCACTCCCGCCCTTCCGCGAGCTCGCGCTGGATCTCCGCCTCGATCGCCGGCAGATCCTCCTCGCGGATCGGTTCCGGGAAGTCGAAGTCGTAGTAGAAGCCGTTCTCGATCGCCGGCCCGATCGCGACCTTCACCCCGGGGTAGAGGCGCCGAACCGCCTCCGCGAGCAAGTGCGCCGACGAGTGACGCAACACCGCGAGCGCATCCGGGTCGTTCTTGTCGCGCGTCGTCAGGATTTGAATTCGGTCACCGTCGGCAAGAGGCAACCGCAGGTCTTGTACGCGACCGTCCACGCGAACGAGCACCGCCTGGTCGGCGAGTTTCGGACCGATTGCGCGCGCGGCATCGAGGGCCGTCGCGCCATTCGGAAGTTCAAGTTCGGAGGTGTCGGGTAGCACGACTCTCATCGAGAACGACAAGGATATGCACGCGAAAAGCAGAGAGTCGGGCGAAAAGATTTCCAACTAGCGGAGGAATCTGCGATACAGATGATGAAAACGTCCGATGGTGGGCGCATACTGCGCACTGTCGTTGCCACCGAACTCGCCCAATAGGAGGAGGCAGATGGCGACAAGGAAAAGGACCGGGACGAAGCGGACGGCCGCAAAGCGGTCGACTGCGAAGCGCCGGCCCGCCGCGAAGCGGACCACCGCCAAGCGGACCACGGCCAAGCGGAAGACCGCTGCGAAGCGGACGACCGCGAAGCGCAAGACCGCTGCCAAGCGGACGACCGCAAAGCGCAAGACCGCGACGAAGCGGAAGGCCGCTCCGAAGCGGAAGACCGCTGCCAAGCGGACGACCGCGAAGCGGAAGGCCGCTCCGAAGCGGAAGACCGCTGCCAAGCGGACGACCGCCAAGCGGCGGCCCGCGAAGCGGAAGGCTGCGGCGAAGCGGACCACCGGTCGCCGCACCGGTCGCAAGAGCTCCGGCCGTACCGGCGCCCGGGCGACACCAACCGCAACTCGTCGCACGGGCGCGGCCGGTTCGACAGACAGTGCAGCACGCGCGCGTACCGGCGCGAGCCGCACTGGCATGACCGGCACCCTCGAGCCCACGACGCCGGACGCCGGTCGCGAAGAGCGGCCGATGTTCCCGGCGCCCAGCGTGTTCGAAGGGCTGGGCTCTCCTGAAGAGCCCTCGCCGTTCCCCACGCGTGACGAGTCGGAATAACTTCCTCCGACTCGGCGGAGACAAGCACTGGAGGGCCCCTTCGGGGGCCCTCTTAGTGTCGCGCGAAGAAGGAAACGCGGCTCTCGGGAATCTCACTTGCGAATGGCCGGGGTTGCGGCATACGGCGGGTCGTTCGGAGCAGCGCAGGCCGAACGCCTGTTGTGGCGCGCCGGCTTCGGGCCGCGTCGCGGCGAGGCGGAAGCGCTCGCGCGGCTCGGGCTCGACGGCGCCGTCCACACGCTGACGAATCCCGGTCGAGAGCAGCTCGTCGGGCACAGCCCACGTGATCAGAAGGGTCGTCCACTCGCGCCGTACGACGCGTGGGGCCACGACCATCTCTGGTGGCTCGATCGCATGGTGCGAACGTCGAGGCCCCTCATCGAGCGCATGGCGCTCGTCTGGCACGACTGGTTCGCGACGTCGAACGATGGAGTCGGATCGCAGCGCCTGATGCTGAAGCAGAACGAGCTCTTCCGCGAGCGCGGGCTCGGCTCCTTCCACGAGTTGCTCCTCGACGTGACCCGCGACCCGGCGATGCTCCTCTTCCTCGACGGGAGCGACAACTCGAAGTACTCGCCGAACGAGAACTACGGCCGCGAGATGATGGAGCTGTTCACGCTCGGTGCCGGCCGCGGTTACGTCGAGGAGGACGTGCGCCAGAACGCGCGCGCGCTCACCGGCTTCCGCAACGACTGGAAGCCGGGTCGCGGGGACGTCAACTTCCGCTACGACCCGAGGTACCACGACACCGGGATCAAGACGCTGTTCCGGAGGCGCGGCGCATGGACGTGGCGCGACTCGTGCCGGATGTGCGTCACGCATCCCGACCACGCGTCCTTCTTCGCCCAGAAGATGTGGAGCTACTTCGTGCCGACGCCGCCGGACGCGGCGACGGCGAGCGCGCTGCAGCAGCTCTACGTCCAGGCCGGCCACGAGGTCCGGCCGGTCGTCGCCGCGATCCTCAAGCATCCGGCGCTGTACGAGGGCCCGCGGATGGTGAAGTCCCCGGTGCTGTACACGGCCGGCCTGCTGCGCAGGCTCGGGCGAGGGATCGACACCACCTCGTGGGTATGGCTCGACTCGCTCGCGGGGCAGCAGCTCTTCTATCCGCCGAACGTCGCCGGCTGGGACGACTCGCGCTGGCTCGACACGGCGACGTGGCGCGGCCGCTGGTGGATCGCACAGGAGGCGCTCGACCCGTACGCGCTCGATCCCGGCAAGCGTCCGCAGCCGTACGACGAAGGCAAGCTCCTGCAGGCGGCGCTCCGCTTCTGGCGAAACCCGCCGCTCGCGGCGGGATCGATGCGTGCGCTGCAGGAGTTCACGAAGAACGCCCTCGCGGACGCGAAGGGCGAGAAGTGGAAGCAGCAGCAGTACCCGCCGATGGTGCTCAACGCATTGCGGCACCTCATCGCGACGTCTCCGGAGTTCCAGGCGGCATGACGGATTGTCTGCATTGCGACGGGCTGTCGCGGTCGCGGATGCTGCACCGTGCGATCGCGGAGGCGGGACGCGGACTGCCGTCGATCGAGCCCGGAATGCCGCTGCCGGCGGGGACGGGGCTCTCGCGCCGCTCGTTCCTCGCGCGGGGCCTCGGCGCGGCGCTCGCCGTGTACGGCGGGTCGCGCCTCGGGCTGTCCGCGTTCGAGGAGGGCATCGCCGCCGCCGCGACGTCGTCCAATCAGGTGCTCGTCTCGGTCTTCCTCGAGGGCGGCGCCGACGGGATGTCGATCCTCTCGCCGCAGGGCGATCCGCTGTACACGAAGCTGCGCCCGAAGCTCGCATTGTCCGGTGGCCTGCCGCTGGCAGAGGACAAGCGCCTCTTCTGGCATCCGGCTGCCGGCGGGATCGCGCAACTTTACGGCGAGCAGAAGGTGACGGTCATGCCGGCGGTCGGCTACACGCATCCCGACCAGTCGCACTTCACGTCGCGCCACTACTGGGAGGTCGGCGCGACGGATACGCATCTGAACACCGGCTGGCTCGGTCGCTTCCTCGACATCGTCGGCACGCCGGACAACCCGCTGCAGGGCGTCTCGTTCGACGACACGCTCGCCCCCGCGCTCGCAACTGCGAAGGTGCCGGTGGCGGCCATCTCGGCGCCCGACCAGTACGACTTCTATTCGAACCGCGTCTGGGGCGAGGTCGAGGAGCGCATGCTGGAGGCGTTCCCTCTGTTCGGAGGCGTCGCCGTTCAGGTCGACCGGCTCCGGAACCAGCTGCTGCCGTTCCGCTCGAAGAACGACGGGACGCCCGGCTTCACGAGCCCCGTCGCCTATCCGCAGGCGGACGACGACTTCCCGAAGAAGCTGGCCGGGCTCGCCGCGATGATCGCCGCCGGTCTGCCGCTCCGCGTCGTCGCGATGTCGGCGCCGGGCGAGTACGACACGCACTCCGACGAGCCGGGCGCGCTTTCCGACGGGCTGCAGCTGACCGCGGACTCGCTGCTCGCGTTCCAGCGCGACCTCGAGGCGCGCGGCATCGCCGACCGCGTCCTCGTGCACGTGTGGTCGGAGTTCGGCCGCCGCGCCGAGGAGAACGGCAACCAGGGCACGGATCACGGCGCCGCCGGCGTCGGCTTTCTCATCGGCACGCGCTCAGCAGGCCAGATGGTGGGCGAGTTCCCCGGGCTCGCCGACAAGACGGGTCTCGACGGCGACGGCAATCTCGTCGAGACCGCAGACTTTCGCGCCGTCTACTCGGCACTGCTCGAGCAATGGTTCGACACGGATGCGGCGGCGGTCATTCCCTCCGCGAAGACCTTCCCCCGGCCGACGTTGGTGAAGGCGTGATCGCTGCCGCGCCGCCGCCCGCACGCGTGCAGGTGGTGGCGCAAGAGTTCTCGTTCGTCCTTTCGCGGCAGAGCATCAAAGCGGGATTGGCGACGATCGAGCTCCGAAACGCGGGTCAGGACGCGCACGACCTCCGCATGCGCCGTCTCGGCGGCAAGCGGGTCTACGCCTGGCCGGTAACCCAGGCCGGCCGCGTCGTGGACGAGACGGTCAGACTCCGGCCCGGCCGCTATGTCCTGTACTGCAGCCTCGCCGACCACCGCGCGCGCGGCATGGTCGCGATGCTCGTCGTGCGGAAGGCCGGTACCTAGTACTCACACGAGAACGTAACGCCTAGCGCCGCGCCGCTCCGCGCGCCGCGCGGATCTCGTGACACCGTCGTGCCGGTACTACGTACCAGCCGTTGGACTAGGAGGCCCTGACGGGGAAGCTGCGACGCTCGGGACCGACGTACTCGGCCGACGGGCGGATGATCTTGTTGTCCGCGTGCTGTTCGAGCACGTGGGCCGCCTGGCCGGCGATGCGGCTCGCCGCGAACAGCGGCGTGAACAGATCGGTGGGCACTCCGAGGTACGTGTAGACCGACGCCGAGTACAGGTCGACGTTCGGGTAGAGGCCTTTCTCCTCGAACACCGTTCGCTCGGCCGCCTCGGTGATCGCATACCAGTTCGGGTCGCCCGCGTCCTCGGAGAACTCGCGCGAGATCCGCTTGAGGATGATCGCCCGCGGGTCGTACGCGCGGTAGAGCGGATGACCGAAGCCGTACAGCTTCTCCTTGCGCTCGAGCATGCCGTGCACCTCGCCCGGCGTCCGCTCGGCGGAGCCGAATGTTCGGAACAGCTTCATCGCCGCCTCGTTCGCGCCGCCGTGCAATGGCCCGCTGAGCGCGGAGATGCCGCCGACGATGGCGGCGTGGATGTCGGCGCCCGTGCCGGCGACGACCCGAGCCGTGAACGTCGATGCGTTCATCTCGTGCTCGGCGTGGAGGATCATCGCGACGTCGAATGCGCGGGCTGCGTGCTCGCTCGGCGCGTCGCCGTGCAACATCGTGAGGAAGTTCTCCGCGTAGGGCAGGCCTCGATCCGGCTCGACGGGATCGAGCCCCTGCCGACGCCGGTGATAGCGCGCAATGATCGTCGGCGCCTGCGCGATCAGCCGTGCGGCCTTGCGCACCTCCGCGTCGCGGTCGTTCGCATCCCGGTCCGGATCGGTGAACGCCAGCGCCGAGACCCCCGTCCGCAGCATGTCCATCGGCAGCGCGGAACTCGCCGACCGGTCGACGATCTGCTCGACGTTCGGCGGCAAGTCTCGCTGAGCCAGTTGCTCGCGGAATCGATCGAGCTCGTCCGCCGACGGCAGCTCACCGTGCAGGAGGAGGTACGCGACCTCCTCGTACGTCGAGTGCTCGGCGAGGTCGGCGATGTCGTAGCCGCGGTACATGAGCACGCCCTCGTCCGGGTCGATGGACGAGACCGCCGATTGAGCAACGACGATACCGGAGAGCTGGACGGACTTCTTCGGAGGCATGCCGCGGCTCACGATACCGAGGGCAGCTCGATCCTGAACGTCGCACCGTTCCCCTGCTCGGAGCGCACGTCGACGCTTCCGCCGTGGGCGCGCGCAACCGCCGCGACGATCGAAAGCCCGAGGCCGACGCCGCCGCTTGCGCGGGCGCGCGACGTGTCCGCGCGGTAGAAGCGCTCGAAGATGCGGTCGATGTCCTCGGGCGTGAGTCCCGGCCCGCTGTCCGCAACCTCGATCACCCCGCGGCCGTTCTCGCGAGCGACGGTCACGCGGGCGGGGGAAGCCGACGGCGTGTGCGAGCGGACATTTGCGAGCAGGTTGTCGACGATCTGCCGAAGCCGGTCGCGGTCGCCGAGCACGGCCACCGGCTCGACCTCGAGCTCCAGCGGACGCTCCGGATCGACCATTCGTGCCGTCTCGACCGCCTCGCCGACGAGCTCGTCCAGCTGCAGGCGCTCGCGCTCGAGCGGCCGACCCTCGTCGAGACGAGCGAGGAGAAGGAGATCCTCGACGAGCACGCTCATCCGCTCCGCCTCGCGTGTGATCCCGCTCATGCTCCGGGCGAGATCCTCCGGCCGGCTCTGCGCCCCGCGCGAGAACAGCTCCGCGTATGCGCGCACGGCGGCGAGCGGGGTGCGCAGCTCGTGCGACGCGTCCGCGACGAACCGCCGCAGGCGCTGGTCGGACGCTTCGATCCGCGCCAGCATGGCGTTGATCGCCGAGCCCACGCGACCGACCTCCGTGTGCTCGTTCTCGATCTCGACGCGATGCGAGAGATCACCCGCCGTGATGGCAGCCGCGGTCGCCTCGATCTCGCGTAGGGGGCGGAGGCCGATGCGCACGATCCACAGCGAGAGCGCGATCATCGCACCGAGGACGGCCGCGGTGACGAGCAGCTCGATGAGCAGCAGCCGGTGAAGCGTGTTGTCCTCGCTCGTCAGCGGCGCGGCGATGAGAAGCACGTCGCCCGGATGGTTTGCCTCGATCGACGCGCGCACGCGGTACGTCGTCGAGCCGTCCTCAGAGGAGACCGTGAGGAAGCGAACCTGATCGCCCGAGCGCGTGTTCGGCCGCGCCGGGAGCGAGACCTCTGCCGGGACCTTCGGCGGCGAGCCGACCTTCGCGCCCGGGAACGGCCGGCCGCACCTCCAGTGCACGAGGGTGCGACCGCTCGAGGCTCGAAGCTCGACGCAGTCGTTCGGCACCGAGCCGGCCTCCGGTCCGGCGTTGCCCTCCTCGAACACCGAAGCCTCGACACCGGGATGGACCTGGTTGAGCGTGCTGTCGACGCGGTCGAG
>CAZXZX010000196.1:0-4583 GCA_964645445.1 uncultured Gaiellales bacterium | reverse complement strand
GGCTGGTTCATCCACGAGTTCACCGCGACGACCGAGAAGGCGCCGCCGAGGCCCGTGATCACGACCGGGACACCCGCCCAGAAGTGCGCCCACGGCGACAGGTACTTCCAGCCGAAGATATAGATGGCGATGAAGATCGCCTCGAGGAAGAAGAAAATGCCCTCGATCGCGAACAGCACGCCGAACACGTCGCCGAACCGGCCGGTGAAGGCCGGCCAGAGAAGCCCGAACTCGAACGAGAGCACCGTTCCGGTCACCGCGCCGACAGCGAACGTCACCGCCACCGCCTTCGACCAGCGCCGTGCGAGCCGAAGCGCGTCCGGGTCGCCGTGGCGCAGGCCCCGGTAGTTCGCGATCAGCATCATCGCGGGCAGCGCCACTCCCAGCGACGCCAGGATGATGTGGAACCCCAGCGTGAAAGCCATCTGGCTCCGCGCCGCACCGAGGTTCGACGCAAGAATCAGCATCGCTCGCTACCCGGCATGCCGTACGACTATCGCATCCGGTCCCAGCCGGGCGACCGGAGCACTACGAGCCTTCCACCGTGATTCGGCCCGCGCGCTGGTGGGTCGCCGCCGCACCGGCCCAGTCGACGATCGCCTTCGCCCGGTCCTGGTTCGTCGGCAGGAGCGCGAGATGGACGCTGCCCCAGGCGAGCTGCGCCTTTCGACCGGTCATGGTGCGGCCGCCGAGCATCTGCACGACCGCAGCACCTCGGCCGATCGCCGCCATCGTGCCCTTGTCGCGATAGGCGAACGGCTTCGTCTCCTTCCCCGAGACGATGCGGGCGATCGTCTCGCCGGCGTGCTCGCCGGACTGGAGCGCGACCGAGCCGAGCTGGGGAAGAACGGTGTTCGTCTTCGCGTCCGTGATCGCCGCCGCGTCCCCAACCGCGAAGACCTCGGGATGGCCGGGAAGCGTGAGCTCCGGGCCGACGCCGATTCGATTTCCGCGCTGCAGCTCGAGCCCGAGCGAACGGACGAGCGCGTTTCCCTGGAGTCCGGCGCCCCAGACCAACGTGTGCGCCTTCAGCTCCTCGCCCGACTCGAGCTTCACGCGCGTCGGCGACACCGACGCGACGGCGGTGCCGGTCAAGACCTCGACGGTCCGGTCGGTGAGCGCCTTAGCCGTGTACGCACGCAGCTTCGGCTTGAACATGGGAAAGAGCTCCGGCCCGGCCTCGACCAGTGTCACCCGTGCGTTCTCTTCGTCGATATCGCGGTAGTCCTTGGCCAGCTCGCCGCGGTACAGCTCCGCGATCGCCCCCGCTGTCTCGACGCCCGTCGGGCCGCCGCCGACCACCACGACGTTCAGCGCTCCGTCCGAGACGAGATTCGGATCGCGGTCGGCGGCCTCCCACCGCTCCAGTAGGTGATCCTTGAGGCGAACCGCGTCGCGAAGCGTGTACATCGGGAAGGCGTGCTCCGCCGCGCCCGACGTGCCGAAGAAGTTGACTTCTGCGCCGAGGGCGAGGACGAGATGGTCGTAGGAGATCGGCGCAAGCTCCTGGAAGCTGACGGTTCGCCCGTCGAGGTCGACTGCCGTCACCGTCGCCTTGTGGATCGCCGTGTTGTCATGACGAGCGAGGAGATCGCGCAGGGAATGCCCGACCCCCGTCGTCTCCAGCAACCCCGTGGCGAGCTGGTAGAGGAGCGGCTGGAACGTGTGGTAGTCGTGCCTGTCGACGAGCACGACCTCGGCGTCGGCGTCCTTCAGCTTCTGCGCTGCGCCGACTCCCCCGAACCCGCCGCCGAGGATCACGACGCGGTGGCGTCGTCCGGTCGTGGTCTCGCTCATGTTCTGGCGGCCGCAGTCGCGGTCGTGCTGACGCCCAGACGCTCGAGGAGGTGGTCGCCCACGCGCAGGGAGTTCGCCATCGCCGTCAGCGCCGGATTGACGGCCCCGATGCTCGGAAAGACGCTCGTGTCGACGACGTAGAGGTTGTCCAGCTCGTGCGCCTTGCAGTCGACGTCGAGGACGGACGTTGCCGGATCCGTGCCGAAGCGGCATGTGCCGGCCTGGTGGGCGCAGCCCGCGACCGGGATGTCGTTCTTCATGTACGCGAAGCGGTGGAGCAGGTGATGCTCGTGCATGCCGAGCTGCCCGAGCATCGATTGGAGCTTCTCGTACAGCTGGCGCTTCGGGACGTCGTTGGTCGGCGTGTACGCGAGGGTGAGCCGGCCGTCCCGGTCGACCGTGACCCGGTTGTCCGGGCGGGGCAGATCCTCGGTCGAGAGCCAGAAGTCGATCGCGTGCCGGGCGACCTTCTCGAGCGTCCACTCCGGCGCGAGCCGCGTCTCCTTCGGCTTCTCGCCGCGGAACATCGGCGTCTGCGACTTCCCGACCATCTGGATGTTGCCGAGCGGGTACTCGAACTCGCCGCCGCCGAAATAGAAGTCGTTGAGTCCGAGCGTCTTCTGGAAGACCGTCGGGTTCTCCTCGCGTGAGAGCGCGAGCACGGCGCGGCTGGCGTGGAACATGTAGTTGCGCCCGACCTGACCGGATCCGTTCGCGAGGCCCTCCGGGTGCTGGTCGGTCGCAGAGAGGAGCAGGAGCTTCGCAGTGTTCGCCGCGCCGCACGCGAGCACGACGAGGTCACCGGTGACGCGCTCGGTCTCGCCCTCGTGCTCGAGCACCACAGCGGTGACGGCGGTGCCTGCATCGTTCGTCTCGAGCCGGACGGCCTTCGCGTTTCTCAGCAGCGTGACGTTCGGGTGCTCGATCGCGGGACGGACCCCGAGCACGTCGGCGTCCGACTTGCCGTGCACGGCGCAGGGGAAGCCGTCGCAGTTCATGCACCGGACGCACGCACTGAACGGCAGGTTCCACTCGTCGAGCATGACGCCGCACGGCGCGTGGAACGGGTGGTATCCGAGAGCCGCGAGGTCGTCCGCGAGGCGCTGGATGCGGGGCTCATGCGAGACCGCCGGGTGCGGATACGGGGCGCTCGCCGGCGGCTCGGTCGGATCCTCGCCGCGGGCGCCGTGTACCTCGTAGCGCTGCTCGGCACGGGTGTAGTAGGGCTCGAGCTCGTCATAGGAGATCGGCCACGCGGGCGAGACGCCGTCGTGGTGGTGGAGCTCGTCGAAGTCCGCGGCCCGGAGCCGGTACAGCGCCGCGCCGTACAGCTTCGTCGCGCCGCCGACGAAATAGTGAACCTGCGGCTGGAACGATCGGCCCTTCTCGTCGTACCACGTGTCCTCCGACACGTAGCGGTTCTCGACGAACACCTCCTCTGCGAGCCAGTTCTGCGGCTCGCGCGGCAGCCAGTCGCCGCGCTCGAGCAGCAGGATCCGCTTCCCCGAAGGGGCGAGGGCGCGCGCGAGCGTACCGCCCCCGGCGCCCGTGCCGACGATGATCACGTCGTAGACGTCGTCCATCGGACCTCCTCCATCTAGCTGTCGATCCAGGGGACATGCCAGCCTCGCCGGCCGGCCAGCATGCGGTCGGCCTCGGCCGGTCCCCACGAACCGGGCGCGTACGCAACGACAGGCGGTGGGTCGTCGAGGAGCGGCTGCATCACGCGCCACGTCTCGTCGACGCTGTCCTGGCGCGTGAACCGCGTCGCGTTGCCCTGCAGTGCCGCGCGCAGGAGCACCTCGTACGGCGTCGGGCCTTCCCCGCCCTCTTCCGCAAATTCCATGTCGAGCGTGATCGGCCCCGGACCGGACACGTCCGCGCGGTGCGCATCGAGCACGAGCCGGACGCCGGTCGAGGGGTCGAGCTTGACCACGAGCTGGTTGGCGTCCGGGCGCCGTCCATGTCCCAGTCCGAGTCGCGGCGGGTGCTTGAAGACGAGCCTGAGCTCGGTCTGCGTGACCGGCAGCCGCTTGCCCGTCCGGATGAAGAACGGCACTCCCGACCACCGCCAGTTCTCGACCTCCAACCGGAGCGCCGCGTAGGTCTCCGTGGTCGAGTCGGCTGCCACCCCGTCGATCTGCCGGTAGCCGTCGTACTGCCCGCGGACGTAGTGCGCCGGGTCGGCGGGCTCGACCGCGTGGAAGAGCGCCGCCTGCGCGTTCTTGATCGTGTCGGCGTCGGTGCGTGATGGCACCTCCATCGCAGCAGCGGCGACCACCTGCATCAGGTGGTTGACGACCACGTCCCGGATGGCGCCGACCGGGTCGTAGAAGTGGCCGCGATCCTCGACGCCGAATTCCTCCGCCATCGTGATCTCCACCGCGTCGATGTGGTCGCGGCTCCAGATCGCCTCGAGCATCGCGTTCTGGAACCGGAGGTGGAGGATCTCCTCGAGGCCCATCTTCCCGAGGTAGTGGTCGATCCGGTAGAGCTGGCTCTCGTCGATCGACCGGTGGAGCTCGTCCGCCAGCGCGCGGGCCGACTCGAGGTCGTGCCCGAACGGCTTCTCGACGACGACGCGCGCACTCCGGGTCAGCCCGGCGTCGGCGAGCCCCTTCACCACTCGTCCGAACAGGAACGGCGGGATCTCGAGGTAGAAGACCGGCATGTGCGCGCCGGCGATCGCCGCGCCGACCCGCTCGTAGGTGGCAGCGTCGCCGAAGTCGCCCGAGACGTAGGACATGCGCGACGCGAGCCGGTCGAACACGGCTGGGTCGACCCGC
>CAZXZX010000195.1:0-11127 GCA_964645445.1 uncultured Gaiellales bacterium | reverse complement strand
GCGCATCTACGGCGTGCCCGCCGCGCAGGCGTTGCTCGCCGCGCTGATCGCGTACGGCTGCGCGATGGTTGCGTTCGCGGGCCTCGCCATCTCGCTCGTGCTGCGGCGGGAGCAGGCCATCCTCAAGCGGTTGCGCGCGACGCCGCTGCCGCCGGTCGTCTACATCGGCTCCGTCCTCACGTCGACGCTGCTCGTCTTCGCCGGCGAGACGGTGGTGCTCTTCCTGCTCGGGCGGGCCGTCTTCGGGACGCCGTTCCCGGCGCGCGTGGGATCCGTGATCCTCCTCGTCGTGCTCGGATCGATCTGCTTCGCCGCGATGGGCGTCGGGCTCAGTGGGCTCATCCGCTCGGGCGAGGGGTCTTCGGCCGTCGTCAACCTGATCGTGCTCCCGATGGCATTCCTCACGGGCGCGTTCGGGCCGACCCGGCACTACCCGCATTTCCTGCGGGCGATCGGCGACTTGCTCCCGCTGAAGTACCTCGTCGACCTCTCGAATGCCGTGTACCTCCACAAGCACTCCTTCTGGTCGCAGGGGACGGCCATCGGGGTCCTCGCCGCCTGGGGCGTAGCCGGAGTCGTCGTTGCCGCGTTGAAGTTCCGATGGGAGCCGAGGGATACGTGATCGACCCGTCGGTTGCATTCCGCGTGGGAGGACACGAACGGCCGGCGCTCGAGGTGCGGGTGAACTTCGGCGTGCTGACCGGGCGGCAGGTGACGCCGGCCGAGATCGACGACCTCGCGCGGGGGCTGCGGAGGCTCGTGCCGTCGTTCGAGATCGTGGCCGAGGAGCGGCACGAGTTCGGCGACGACCGGGAAGTGTCCGTCCACCAGGTCGTGATCGAGATCGCCGAGGGCGGCGACGACGTCGCGATGGATGTCGTCGGTGCGGCGGAGCAGTGGGCGCGGGCCTGCTACGACGCCCGGCACATCGAGATCTAGCGGACTCCCGCGGCCGTCAGCGCGAACTTCGTCAGCGAGCTCGGCATCCGCCGCGCGCGCTTGACGGTCGCGTGGAGGGCGTCGGCGAACGCGCCGACGTCCTCGTCGGTGAGGACGAACGGCGGCAAGATGCGCACCACGGCCATGTCGTGGCCGGCGACCTGGGTCAGGACGTGGTGGTCCGTGAAGAGCGGCACGACGACGAGCTGCGCGAACAGGCCTCGCTGCGCGCGCTCGAGCATCCGGTACGCGAGGCCGTCGCCCTCGAACTCGATCGCCCACATCAACCCGATCCCGCGTACGTCGCGGACGACGTCGAACTCGTCGACGAGCGGTCGCGTCAGCTCGAGCAGTCGCCCGCCGAGCTGCGCGCAGCGGTCGACGAGGTGATGCTCGTCGAGCTCGTTCAGCATCGCGAGGCCCGCGACCATGGCGAGCTCGTTCGGCGCGAACGTCGATCCGTGCGACATCGCGTGCGGCATCGAGTCGAACACGGCCTCGTGCACAGCGCGCGCCATCAGCAGCGCGCCGACCGGCACGTAACCGCCGGAGAGCGACTTCGCGACGGTGATCATGTCCGGCTCCAGCCCCCAGTGCTCGGACGCGAACATCGCCCCCGTGCGACCGAAGCCGGTCATGACCTCGTCGACGCAGAAGAGCGTTCCGTAGCGCCGGCACAGCGCCTGCGCGCCTTCGAGGTAGCCGGCGGGCGGCAGGTTGATCCCCTTGCCCTGTACCGCCTCGACGATGAAGACGGCGACGTCCTCGCGCTTCAGCTGCGTCTCGAGCGCGTCGAGGTCACCGAAGGGAACGCGGTCGAAGCCTGGCAGCAGGGGCTGGAAGCGTGCGGTGAACTCGGGATTCCCGTTCGCGCTGAGCGAGCCGAGCGTGAGCCCGTGGAAGCCGTGGTCGGTCGAGATCACGCGCGACCGCTTCGTCGCGGCGCGGCCGAGCTTGAACGCCGCCTCGTTCGCCTCGGTCCCGGAGTTCGTGAAGAGGCAGCGCTCGATGCGGGGCGGCGTGCGTGCGAGCAGCGCCTCGGCGAGCAGCCCTGGGAGCGCGGTCACGCCCATCGCGAGCATTCCCGGCGTGTCCAGCTCCAGCGCTTCGATCAGCGCCGCGCGGACACCACGGTTGTTGCGGCCGACGTTGTACATCCCGAAGCCGCCGAGCAGGTCGAGGTAGCGGGTGCCGTCGGTGTCGTACAGATACGCGCCTTCGGCGCGCGCCCAATGCCGGTCGAATCCGATCGTCCGCAGAACCCGCACGAACTGCGGGTTGATCGTGCGCGCCCAGAGGTCGAGATCGCTCCGGCCGACGTTCTCGAGCGCAGCCCGCACGTCCATGCGGTGAATGTATCTCTGGTCAGGCGATCGCGGCGCGGATCGACTGCTCCGGACCCTCGAGACGAATCTCGAGGATGGAGGCCGTGCGGCGGATGAGCGCGACCGCGGCGCGGTTGTCCCCGGTCGCGAGCGCCGTGATCTCCTTGATGCCGGCGGCGCGCGCGTCGTCGAGCAGCATCCGAGTGAGTGCAGAGCCGATGCCTCGATGCTGGTGCTCGTCGGCGACGACAAACGCGATCTCGGCACTCTCGCGGCTCGTGCGGACGAGCTGCGCGAGCGCGGCCGGGCGTGGATCGCCGACGACGTGCGCGACGAGCGCGTGGTGCGTGCCGTCGATGCGCGCGAGCTCGACCAGTTCGGCGTCGGACAGGCAGGGCTTCGCGGCGTTGAAGCGGCGCCGGCGGGACTCGTCGCCGAGGCGGGCGAAGACCGCCGCAACCGTGTCCACGTCCCCGTTCGCAAGCGGGCGGACGACGATGGTCGAGCCGTGCGGGAGGTCGAGGGCTCTGGTCTCCATGGTCGGTTGGAAAAACCTACCCTAGTGGGTTGGAAAAGTCAACTCACCTGTGGCAGAATGGTGAACGTGAGCGAGCAGCCCGGCCCCCGCGCCTGCACGATCGCCGCCTCCCTGTCGGTGATCGGCGAGAAATGGTCGCTCCTGGTCATCCGGGAGCTGTCGCTCGGCGTTCACCGGTTCGACGCGATCCAGCGGAACACCGGCGCGCCGCGGGACATCCTCAGCAGCCGCCTGCGGCGTCTCGAGTCGGAGGGCGTCGTCGAGAAGCGGCTCTACCAGCTCCACCCGCCGCGATACGAGTACCGGCTGACGAAGGCCGGCGACGAGCTGCGGCCGATCCTCCTCTCGCTCGCCGAGTGGGGCGACAAGTGGACGGACGAGCACACGCACGCGACCTGGCTGCACGAGTGCGGCGCCGAGCTGGACCTGAAGCACACGTGCGCGGGGTGCGGCGGCGAGGTGACGGGGCTCGACCTGCACCGCAAGCGCAGGGGCGAGAGCGCCGCGTAGCCGCTCTAGACTTTCCCCGCGCCCCCGTAGCTCAGTGGATAGAGCAGTGGTTTCCTAAACCGCGTGCGCAAGTTCGATTCTTGCCGGGGGCACTCAAGGGGTGGTTTGGACGCGGGTCTCGTCGATGGGCGCTGCCGGCGGGAAGCCGGCTCGACCGATGACTTCTGAGGCGCTGGACGGTCGTAACGGGCATGTCGACAGAGGGGAAGCGATGGGCAAGCTGAAGCTGAACATCACCATGTCGATCGACGGCTTCGTCGCCGGCCCGGACCAGTCGCCACACCATCCGCTCGGGGTCGGCGGTGAGGAGCTCCACCGCTGGCTGTACCCCCTCAAGGCGTTCCGCGAGGGTCACGGCGAGGAAGGCGGCGAGGTCAACGCGAGCACGCCGTTGGCCGAGGACATCCTCGGCGGCGCCGGCGCCACCATCATGGGCCGGAACATGTTCGGCGGCGGCCCGGGACCGTGGGACGAGTCGTGGAGGGGCTGGTGGGGAGACGATCCGCCCTACCACCACCCTGTCTTCGTCCTCACGAGCCATCCGCGCGAGCGGCTGGAGATGCAGGGTGGAACGACGTTCCACTTCGTCACGAACGGGATCGAGTCGGCGCTCGAACAGGCGCGGGCAGCGGCCGGAGAGAAGGAAGTGTCTCTCGGGGGCGGGGCCTCCGTCGCACAACAGTATCTCGCAGCGGGTCTGCTCGACGAGATCGTCGTCTCGATCGTCCCGATCCTGCTCGGGAGCGGCGCACGGCTGTTCGAAAACGTCGGAGATGCGAAGCTCGAACAGGTCGAGTCGGTCGAGGCGCCCGGGGTGACTCACATCAGATACGCCCGGACATAGCTTCTATGCCACCGCGCTGAGGATCGCTCTTCAGGCAACAGCCGGCGCGTTGCGACTCATGTAGCGTCGCGCGATGGACAACGCGCATGCCGCCGCGGCGGCGCTCGGGCGGCACGACGTCGCGGTGATCCTCGGATCTGGCTGGATCGAGGCGATCTCGGGCTTCGAGCGGGTCGGCGACGACGTTCCCCTCGCGACGCTCCCCGGATTCGCGCAGCCGACGGTGGCAGGGCACGGCGCCGGCGCGCGCTCCCTGCGCGCCGGCGACATGCGCGTGCTCGCGTTCACCGGCCGCCACCACTACTACGAGTCGCGCGACGTCGGTCTCGTCGCGCATGCGGTGCGCACGGCCGCCGCGGCCGGCTGTCGAGCCGTCGTGCTCACGAGCGCGAGCGGAGGCATCAGCGACGACGTCTCACCCGGCGATCTCGTCCTTCTCTCCGACCACATCAACCTGACCGGTGCATCGCCACTCGAAGGCGGGACGTTCGTCGACCTGACCGACCTGTACTCGGCGCGGCTCCGCGCGCTCGCGCGCAAGGTCGACCCGACGCTGCGCGAAGGCGTGTATGCCGGCTACTGGGGACCGAACTACGAGACGCCGGCGGAGATCCGCGCGTACAGGACGATGGGCGCGGACATCGTCGGTATGTCCACCGTCCTCGAGGCGATCGCCGCGCACGCGGAGGGCATGGAGGTACTCGCGATCTCGCTCGTGACGAACCGCGCCGCCGGGCTCGGCGGACGACTCGACCATGCCGACGTGCTTTCGACCGCGGCCGCGTCGGTCGAGCGCATGCGCACCCTGTTCGAGGCGCTCCTGCCTCGGCTACGGCCGTAGCGGCGGCGCCGCCAGCAGTCCGAGACGCTGCGCGGTCGCGATCGCCTCGACGCGCGTGTGCGCGTTCAACTCCCGCAGCAGGCTGCGCAGGTGGTTGCGTACCGTCTCCGTCGAGAGCGTCAGCTCCCGTGCGATCTCGGCCGTCGAACGCCCCGAGGCGATCAGCTCGAGGACCTCATGCTGGCGCGGCGTCAGGTCCGGCGGCGGATCGAGCGGAACGGACGATGCGGGCTGACGTACGTCGAACGCGATGATGAGCACGCCGACGACCTCGCCGTCGTCGTGCAGCGGCAGGTGCTGGGCGCG
This sequence comes from uncultured Gaiellales bacterium, assembly GCA_964645445.1. GTDB lineage: Bacteria > Actinomycetota > Thermoleophilia > Gaiellales > Gaiellaceae > Palsa-739. The sequence goes on along the minus strand of CAZXZX010000195.1, from coordinate 5,824 downwards.
AACACCGCGAACCTCGCCGTGAGCGTCCGTAAAGATCGTTTCGAAGTCCGTCGGCTCTCCCCTGAGCGCGCGGCGGAAGTGGGCCTCGACGGCCTCACGCGCCTCCGGCGGCACCGGATCGGTGAAGCGCCGGCCGCGCATCTGCGCGATCGACTTGCCGGACACCTGCTCGGCGATTGCGTTCATGTGCAGGAAGCGGCCGTCGACGTCGTGCAGGCTCGCGGGCACCGCGAGGCGGTCGATGAGCGACAGGTCGAAGTCCATCAAGGCCCGGCCCGGTGGATGAGCGCGTTCAGCGTCTTCGGGCCGACCACGCCATCCTCGGTCAATCCCGCCGCGTGCTGGAACGCAGCGACGGCCGTCTTCGTCGCCGGGCCATACCGTCCGTCGATCTTGCCGACGGGATAGCCGAGCGACTTCAGCGCGCGCTGCAGCGCGCGCACTTGCGCGCCGGTGTCGCCAGGCTTCAGCGTCGTCGTCGGAAGCGCCGCAGCGACGGCCGGCGCCGCCGCCGTCGTCGTCGGTGTCGTCACCGTTATCGAATTCGTCGCGAGCGTGCGCGGTTTGCTGCTGCCGCTGAAGACGCCGCCCGCCGCGAGGCCCGCGACGAGGACGACGACCGCCGCGCCCGCGATGACGGCGATGCGCCGCCACTGCAGCTGTCCAGCCGGTCGCCGCACCGGCTCGGGTTGAACGAGCCAGTCGTCCTCGGCGGTCGCCGGATCGCTTTCGAGCATGCCCTGCAGCTCGACGTCGGAGAACCAGTCGTCGCCATCGCCTGCGCCTTGGGGGCCTCGGGCCATTGCAGGGAAACGCTAGCGCTTCACGCAGGCGAGAAGCGACTGGCCGGTCGCGTGTGTGCACAGACCGCGACGAACGTAGATCGAGGTCTGCTCTCCGGAGACCCCCACGGCGACGGCCGGGCTCACCCCGGCGAGCGATCTCACGTTCACGTTCTCCGGTTTGGAGCCGCACCCGCGCGCAATGCCTACGCCGATTGCGAGCGCCTGGACGACGTCGGCGCCTCCCGCGGCGCGAACCGAGTACGGCCGGCCGAGGTAGGAGAGGGTCGTGGAGCACGACCCCTTCGATCCGCCGCCGCTGAGCACCACGGGCGATACGAGGACGCCGGCGAGGACGAGCGCAACCGCGCCGCCGGCCGCGATTCGGAGCCGCCTGTTCACACCTCCATCATCGCCGTCGTACTCTTCGGCGGTGGCTAGATGCGCCGCGTGCGGCCAGGAGAGCCCGGAGCCTGCCCGGTTCTGCTTCGCCTGCGGGACACCGCTCCTCGTCGACGAGCGGGCCGACGAGGAGCGGCGCATCGTCAGCGTCGTCTTCGTCGACCTCGTCGGCTTCACCGGCCAGGCGGAGAAGCTCGACCCCGAAGACGTGCGCGCCTTGCTGGCGCCCTACCACAACGCCGTTCGCGAGGAGCTCGAGTCGTTCGGCGGTGTCGTCGAGAAGTTCATCGGCGACGCGGTGATGGCCGTGTTCGGCGCACCGACCGCGTTCGGCGACGACGCCGAGCGGGCTGTGCGCGCCGCGCTCACGGTGCGCGACCGGGTCGAGGGCGTGCGAATCGCCGTCAACACCGGCGAGGCGCTCGTCACCCTCGGCGCGCGCCCGTCGCACGGCGAGGCGATGGTGGCGGGAGACGTCGTCAACACGGCTGCCCGGCTCCAGCAGGCGGCGCCGGTCAACGGCGTCATCGTCGGCGAGGTCACGTACCGCGCGACGCAGACCACGATCGAGTACGCGCCTGCCGACCCCGTCAGCGCAAAGGGCAAGGCCGCTCCGGTCCGGGCGTGGCTCGCCGTGAACGCCGCCGCGGTCGGCGATCGCGACCTCTCCGGCACCTTCGTCGGCCGCACGCGCGAGCTCGCACTCCTCCGCGACGTCTGGAACCGCGTCACGGAGCAGCGCACACCGCATCTCGTGACGGTCCTCGGAGAGGCCGGGCTCGGCAAGTCCCGCCTCTCCACGGAGTTCATCGCGGTCGTGGAGCAGCTCGGCGGCTTCACCGTGCGAGGGCGAACGCTGCCATATCGCGAGAGCAGCGCCTACGGCGCGTTCGCGAGCCAGCTGAAGCAGCTGTGCGGCATCTTCGAGAGCGACTCGCCAGACGCCGCGCTCGCGAAGCTCCGGGAGAAGGTCGGAACGATGCTCGACCCCGGAGCCGCCGACGAGGTCGCCGGGCATCTCGCCATCCTCATCGGGCTCGCTCCACAGACGTCGGTCGCGGATCGCGAGACGCTCTTCTTCTCGATCCGCGTCTTCATCGAGGCCGTGGCGCGCGACCGGCCGACGCTGCTCGTGTTCGAGGATCTCCACTGGGCGGACGCGAGCCTGCTCGACCTCGTCGAGCTGCTCGCGGCACGCCTGCGCGACCTCCCGATCCTCCTGCTCGTGCTCGCACGGCCGGAGTTGCTCGATGCACGGCCGAGCTGGGGCGGAGGGCTCCCCGCATACAGCGCCCTCCCGCTCCAGCCGCTTGCGGCGGCGGACGCGCAGCGGCTCGCCACCGAGCGACTGGCCAGCGCGCGCTCGGAGCGTGCAGTCGAGCTCGCGCAGACCGCGGCGGGCAACCCGCTCTTCATCGAGCAGCTCGCCGCGGCACTGTCCGAGTCGACGTCGGTCGAGGAGCAAGCGCTACCGACGACGATCCGCGGCCTCGTCGCCGCGCGGCTCGACGCGCTACCGGCAGGGGAGCGCGCGCTCGTCCTGGACGCCGCCGTCGGCGGGAAGGTCTTCTGGCGCGGCGCGCTCGAGCGGATGGGGCGAAATCCCGACGAGCTCACGGAGCTCCTGGCCGCGCTCGAGCGGCGTGACCTCGTCCGGCGCGAGACGGTTTCCGCGATCGAGGGTGAGCAGCAGTACACGTTCACGCACGTCCTCATCCGCGACGTCGCGTACGACCTGCTCCCCCGCGCCGGGAGGCGCGAGCGGCACGAGCACTTCGCCCGCTTCTTCGAGGAGTCGACCGCCGAGGTCGGGGAGGCCGGCGCGGCGCGCGCCCGGCACTGGCGCGACGCGGGCGACCACGAGCGCGCCGTCGAGCTGTTCGTCGCAGCGGCCGAGCAGGCGGAGCGCGGTTGGGCGAAGGACCGCGCCGTGACGTTCTACCGCGAGGCGCTCGCGCTCGTCGACGACGTCGAGGCGAAACGGGAGATGCAGCAGCGGCTCGCGGTCGCGGTGCAGGCGTACCTGCACGTCGACGACGCGCAGATGCTCGGCCTCGGTCCGGCCTAGGCTGGGGGGAAGTCCGCCGGCGTCACGTCGCCGGCGATCTCGTAGATCCCGTCCACCTTGTGGTGGCCGAGCTTCGCCCCGTGCAGGCGGACCACGTCCTCGGTGGGAGCTTCGTAGACGCAAAACGTCTTGACCTGCCCGTCGTCGTCGACGACGACGTGGCTGTGCTCCCACGTGATCTCCGGAAAGTCGCCCTCGGTGAGCACGCGCGACCGCCGGCCGATGAACGGCATCTGGTCCTCTCGTACGTCGAAGCTCCGAATGATGAGGAACCGCGGCATGGCGGAATCTTACCGCCGTCTCACCTGCGAGGGCACACTGTTCATGAACATGCTCGTTCTGGTGACAGACGACGACCGGGCGGTCCGGGAGGCGCTCGAGCGCGCGCTCCAGCTGGCCGGATACGAGGTCGAGCTCGCCTCCGACGGCGACTCCGCGCTCACGGCGATCGAGCGCCGGACGCCCGACGCCGTCGTCCTCGACGTGATGATGCCCGGCCTCGACGGGCTGGACGTCACGCGCCGTCTGCGCCGCGAGGGCAACCGCGTCCCCGTGCTCCTCCTCACCGCGCGCGACGCGGTCGGCGACCGGGTGGAGGGGCTCGACGCCGGCGCGGACGACTACCTCCCGAAGCCGTTCGCGCTCGAGGAACTGCTCGCCCGCATCCGTGCATTGCTCCGCCGGGCGCTCGACAAGGAGCCCGCGGACGTTCTCCGCTTCGCCGACCTCACCTTCGACCTCGGCTCCATGGACGCGCGCCGCGGCGGCCGACGCTTCGAGCTCACGACGACGGAGGCGCACCTGCTCGAGCTGTTCATGCGCAACCCCAGGCAGGTGCTCCCGCGTTCGCTCATCTACGAGCGCGTCTGGGGCTACGACTTCAGCCATTCGTCGAACGCGCTCGACGTGTACGTCGGCTATCTCCGCCGCAAGCTCGAGGCCGACGGCGAATCGCGGCTGATCCACACCGTGCGAGGCACGGGCTACGTCCTCCGCGAGCAATGAGCCTTCGCGTCCGCCTCACGCTCGTCGCGGCGAGCGTCGTCGCGATCGTCGTCGCGGCCGCGTCGGTGACGACGTACTTCGTCATGCGGCACGAGCTGTACTCGCAGGTGGACAGCACGATCTCCGACCACGCCGGCCGCATCCAGCAGGATCCAGGCTTCGCGCTGCGCGGATTCGGGCCGTTCAACGGTGATGCAACAACGATCGTGAACACGAGCGGGCAAAGTGCGGGCCAGCTACCGGTCGACGCCAGCGTCCGCAAGGTCGCCGCCGGGACGGCGGACGGCTTCTATCGCGACACGACCATCCAGGGATACGCCTACCGCGAGATCGTGGTGCCTGTAGCCGGGCTCGGCGCAGTCGTCGTGGGGCGCAACATCGACTACGTCCACCACGACCTCGACCGGCTCCGCCTGATCCTCATCCTCGTCTCGCTCGGCGGCATCGCCGTCGCCGCTCTCGCGGGCGCACTCGTGTCGCGCGCGACGCTCGCCCCCGTCCGCCGCCTGACCGCGGCAGCGGAGCGAATCGCGGAGACGGGCGATCCGAGCGAGCGTGTTCCCGAAGGGGGACGAGGGGAGCTGTCGCGGCTCGGCACGTCGTTCAACACGATGCTGGCTGCGCTCGAGGACGCGATCGAGACGCAACGGCGCTTCGTCGCGGACGCGTCGCACGAGCTGCGCACGCCGCTGACGAGCATGCAGACGAACATCGAGGTGCTGAAGCAGCAAGAGCGCCTGGATGCAACCGCGCGCGAGCGGCTCTTCGACGATCTGCAGCGCGAGGCACACGAGATGCGGGACCTGATCGCCGGCCTGCTCGAGCTCGCGCGCGGCGACGACTCGCGGCTCGAGCAGACGACGTTCCGCTTCGACGAGCTCGTCGAGAGCGTCGTCGAGCGAGCCCGCGGCCGCTTCCCGGACCTCGTCTTCGCCGTCGAGCTCGAGCCGACGTCGCTGACCGGGTCGAGCGACCGTCTCGAACGCGCCGTCTGGAACCTGCTCGAGAACGCGGGCAAGTGGAGCACGCCGGGCTCGACCGTCGAGGTGATGCTGAGCGCCGGCGAGCTGCGCGTCCGCGATCACGGCCCCGGAATCGCCGAGGAGGATCGCGAGCACGTCTTCGACCGCTTCTACCGCTCCGCGGACGCGCGCTCCCTGCCGGGATCCGGGCTCGGCCTTGCCATCGTCCGGGAAGTGGTCGAGGCGCACGGCGGCACCGTCGTCGCCGAGGACGCGCCCGGCGGCGGCGCCATGCTCAGGCTTCGCCTGGCTCCTTCGGCTTCTTAGGCGTCGCTTGCGATGCCGACCATAAGGGGAGGGGGCGCCGCTTCAATCGGCGCCTGCGCTCTTAGCGCCTGCTCATCTGCCGTTGGTTGGATGGGATCACCCTCCCTCCACCGGTTCCTCAAGTGTCCGGCGCCTCCTCATTTCCTTCCCCTGCTCGAGGAGGCGCCGGGCGCCACCGGTTCGAGGAGGGCTAAGCCGAGAGCTCGAGGCGAAGGGCGTCGAGCCGTTGCTCGATCCCGTCGCAGACGAGGTGACACAGCTCCCAGATGCCCTCGTCG
>CAZXZX010000194.1:0-5104 GCA_964645445.1 uncultured Gaiellales bacterium | reverse complement strand
TCGTCGTCGACACGCACGTCCGCCGCCTGTCGCAGCGGCTCGGGCTGACGAAGGAGGAGAACCCGGTCAAGATCGAGCGCGACCTCGTGCGGATCGTGCCGCGGGAGGACTGGGGGCGCTTCCCCCATCTGCTCATCTGGCACGGCCGGCGGGTCTGCGACGCGCGCCGTCCGCGATGTGAAGACTGTGTCCTGAATGACCTCTGCCCGTCGAGCCGAATCTGAGCTCCATCCCGCCGCGCGCGGGTTCGGTCTCGCCGCCGACGCGTACGAGCGCGGTCGCCCCGACTATCCGGCAGCGGCAATCGAGTGGCTCGCCGAGCGGCTCGACCTTCGGCCGGGGCGCACCGTAGTCGATCTCGCCGCCGGCACCGGCAAGCTGACGCGCCTGCTCGTCCCGACCGGCGCCGACGTGGTCGCGGTCGAGCCGATCGCGGAGATGCGCGCGAAGATCCAGGACGCTCGCGCGCTCGACGGCGCCGCGGAGGCGATCCCGCTCGCGGACGGGTCGGTGGACGCGGTCACAGTCGGCCAGGCGTTCCACTGGTTCCGCGCGGACGAGGCGCTCGCGGAGATCCGCCGCGTCCTGCGGCCCGGCGGCGGGCTCGCGCTCGTGTGGAACGTGCGCGACAACGACGATCCCGTGCACGCGGCGGTGTCGGCGATCCTCGCGCCGCTCGAGCGCGGCGTTCCTCGCGGGCGCACGCTCGACTGGGCGGACGTGATCGGTGCGAGTGAGACGGCGACGTTCCCGCACGAGCAGCTCGTGGACGAGGACACGCTCGTCGAGCGTTTCGCGTCGGTCAGCTTCGTCGCAGCCGCTCCTCCCGAAGAGCGTGCCCGCGTGGAGGAGCAGTTGCGCGCGCTCGCGCGCGAGGTGGGCGCGCCGGTGCGGCTGCCGTACGTGACCGAGGTCTATCTCGCGTTCAGTTGACGGAGGGATCCTCGGGGATCCGCGCGACGAGCTCGTAGATGCCGCCCTTGCGGCGCAGGACGTCGGCCCAGAGCTCGCCGGGCGCTTCGGTGAAAGCGTCATCCGGTTGCGAGGCCTCGACGATCCAGTCGTCGCGGTCGAGCTCGTCCTCGAGCTGTCCCGCGCCCCAGCCGGTGTAGCCGGCGAACACCCGCCGGCGGGTGGTCATCGCAGCGACGTCCTCCGGCTCGTCGAGCGCCGGGAAGCCGAGGGCGCCGAAGAGCGGCACCGCTGCATCGTCGGGATCGAGGAACTCGCCGAGCACGAGCACCGCGTTCGGTTGCACCGGCCCACCTACCCAGACCTGGTCGTCGTCGCCGACGAGCGGCTCGAGCTGCGGGACGATCTCGGCCACCGGCGCCGGGGAGGGGCGGTTGAGAACGAGCCCCGCTGCGCCCTCGTCGTTGTGCTCGGTGACGAGCACGACCGTCCTGCGGAAGTTCGGATCGATCAGGCTCGGCGACGCGATCAACAGCTGTCCCTGCAGAGAATCCACTGCCCCATTGTTATAGTGGCCGCCGTCGCCTTGCGGGATGAGGCTCCCGCTAACCGCCCGACCGGGCTGATGGCCTCTACCACGGAGACCACGCCTGGAAGGAGAAGCGGTGAGCGACCTTGCACTTGCAGCAGTCCTGATGGGAGCGATCCTGCTCGCCTCGACGATCTCCGTCGAGCTGGGCCTCTCCGTCGCGCTGATCGAGCTGATCGCGGGGGTGATCGTCGGCAATGCCGCGCATGCCGACATCCCGAGCTGGTTGACGTTCATCGGCTCGTTCGCAGGCATCGTCCTGACGTTCCAGGCGGGGGCGGAGGTCGACCTGCCGCAGCTGAAGCGCGAGTGGAAGGCCTCGACGTCGATCGGGCTCGTGTCGTTCTTCGCACCGTTCGCCGTCGTTGCGCTCGTCGCGTACTACGGCCTCGACTGGACGCGGCGGCAGGCGGAGATCGGCGGTCTCGCGCTGTCGACGACGAGCCTCGCTGTTGTCTACGCGGTGCTCGTCGAGACCGGCCTCAACCGGGACCTTGTCGGCAAGCGCCTCATGTCGGCGACGTTCGTCACCGACATCGCGACGGTCACCGGGCTCACCGTCCTTTTCCTGAAGCCGACCGTGTGGATCCTCCCGTTCGTGCTCGTGTCGGTTGTCCTCATCTTCGGTCTCCCGCGCGCGTCGCAGACCTTCTTCCCACGCTACGGCAACCGCGTGATCGAGCCAGAGGTCAAACTCGTCTTCGCCTGTCTCTTCCTGCTCATGTGGCTCGGGTCACGGGCGAACTCGCAGGCGGCGCTCCCGGTGTTCATCCTCGGTCTCGCCATGTCGCGCTTCTACGCGTCGCACAGGAAGGAACAGGAGCGGATGCGAGTGGTCTCTTTCGCATTCCTGACGCCGTTCTTCTTCCTCAAGGGCGGCATGAACGTCTCGACGAGCGCGCTCTGGGCGAATCTCGGGGTCCTCGGGATCCTCTTCGTGGCAAAGATGGGTCCGAAGCTTCTCGGCGTGTACCCGCTCGCGCGCCGCTTCACCTCTCCTCACGCGACGTTCACGACGCTGCTGATGTCGACGGGGCTCACATTCGGGACGATCACCTCGCTCTACGGGCTGAGCGCACACATCATCGACCGCACCCAGTTCTCGCTGCTCATCGCCGTGGTCGTGCTCTCGGCGGTCGTGCCGACGGCGATCGCGCAGCGCTTCTACCAACCGACCTCCGCTGCGCATCGCGACCTGACCGCGCCGGTCGCGCCCGCGCCCGACTGATCTCAGGTCAGGCGGCGCGCGGCGTCAGCGCGACGAGCAGCCCGCCGTCGTCGTCGTACGCGGGGAAGAAGTCTCCGGTGATGGGCTTCGTATGCCCGGAGCGCGCGCGCAGCTGTAGCGGCTCGTTCATGCGCCGGACGCCCCATTCGAGCGCGAGCTTCGCGGGGTTGCGCTCCTCCTCGAAGCCGGCGAGGCCGAGGCTGTCGACGAGATCGGCGCCGATCAGGTCGCTTTCGCCCCAGCCGGTGAGCTCGAAGACACCTCTGCCGACGGCGAGGATTCGCGCCTCCTTGTCGCACACGACGAACCCGGTGCCCGGCGCCGGGTAGTAGTCGTCCAGCAGCTCGAAGAGGAAGCCGAAGCCGCAGTGGTGACATGCGACCGCCTCGTCGTAGAAGCCTTCCAGGCGATCGGTGTCAACGGATCGCTCCTTGCAGTTCGGGCAGATGAAGTAAGGCATCGATTCAGGTTAGCTTCGGGGATGCGCGTCGACGCGCCGGACCCAGGCATGCAGCGGCGAGTCGTCGCGCAGCGGCTGGTGCTCGACGAGGACGCGGTGGAAGAGCTCGTCGTCGTCCGGCTCGGCGCCGAAGACGGCGTACTTGAGGAACGGGAACGCGACGACGTCGGCGAGCCCGAACCCGCCGAACAGGTAGTCACGGCCGTCGAGCAGCGCCTCGAACAGCTCGACCGATGCACGCATCTCGTCCGCGAGCTCGGCCGTCGGCCCGTCGTCCGCGATCGCGTTCGGCGCGCGCTTCCAGACCCGGTTGAACCAGTCGACGAAGATCCGCACCTCCGCGCGCCGTGCACGCTCGCGGGGGAGCAGCGACGGCTCCGGAAAGTGCTCCTCGAGCCAGTCGAGGATGACCGGCGAGTCGATCACGACGTCGTCACCCGCGACGAGAACGGGGACGAGGCGCTGGCCGCTCACCTCCTCGACGGGAGACCGGTCGTCCGGGTCGACGTCCACCCAGTCGATCGGGACGCCCTTGTGCCCGGCCGCGAGGGCGACCCGCTCGGCGTTGGTCGAGAGCGGGATCCGGTAGACCCGGACCACTAGATCCACTTCTTCCGGCGGAAGAACCAGAGCTGGAGCATCGTGGACACGACGATGATGCCCCACGAGTACGCGTAGCCGAAGCGCCAGTGCAGCTCCGGCATGTGGATGAAGTTCTGGCCGTACACGCCGACGACGAATGTCGGGAAGAGCACGAGCGACGCGACGACGGTGAGGACCTTCATCACCTGATTCTGGTCGTTCGCGATCTTCGACTGATGGTAGTCGCGTACGCTCGCGAGCAAGTCGCGCGAGAGATCGAGGCCGTCGAGCGCGCGTAGGAGCTTGTCGTACGCGGCGTTGAACGCGACCTCCACGTCCTTCGGGAAGACCTCCTCTCCGTCCTCGACGTCGACGGTGCCGTCGATCACCCGCCGCACCGCATCGCGCATCGGCGCCAGTGTGCGCCGGATGTGGAGCATGTCGTGGCGGAGAGACGAGATACGCGAACGCGTAAAGGCGGCGGGCTGGAACTCGACCTTGTCCTCGAGCTCGTCGATCTCGCCGTCAAGATCGTCGACCAGGTTGAGATAGCGCTCGGCGATCTCGTCCACGAGGCGATACGCCATCAAGCCCGTCGAGTCGTCCGGCTTGATCGACCGCTTCACGATCGCGACGTCGCAGGCAGGCCGGTTCCCCGGCGGCGTCTTCCGCACCGTCAGCAGCGTGTCGTGCGTGATGACGAGGTCGATCTCCTGGTAGAAGACGTCGTCCTCGTCCGGCACGGCGACCGCGACGAGGAAGATCCCGAAGACGTAGTCGCCGTGACCCTGCAGGGTCGGACGCGGCTCGTCGTCGTGCTTCGGCGGCGCGAGCAGCAGCTCGATCGCCGATTCCTCGAGTTGGAGTGGAGCCTTCTCGCGCAACTCCGCGGCGTCCGGGTCGAGCAGATCGATCCAGGTCGCGGCCACTCGGCCGCGTTCGACGCGAGCCGGCCTAGACCTCCGCGGTGAGGGCTGTGCCGGGGTGCCCCTCCAACGCCGCGAGGTACCGCTCGGCGTCGAGCGCGGCCATACAGCCGGACCCGGCCGCGGTGATGGCCTGGCGGTAGACGTGATCCTGGACGTCGCCGGCCGCGAACACCCCGGGGACGTTCGTCTCCGTCGAGTGCAGGCGCGTCACGAGGTACCCGGCAGCATCGTGGTCGAGCTGGTCGACGAACAGCGCCGTGTTCGGGTCGTGGCCGATGGCGACGAAGACGCCGTCCGCCCTGAGCTCGGACGTCTCGCCGGTGACGGTGTCCCGCAGCAGCACTCCCTCGACCTTGCCCTCGCCGAAGATGTCTTCGACCACGGCGTTCGTGACGAACGCGATC
>CAZXZX010000193.1:0-7578 GCA_964645445.1 uncultured Gaiellales bacterium | reverse complement strand
GTCGAGGAAGACCGCGTGCGCGCCCGGCGGCAGGACGATCGGCACGCCCGCTTCCTGTAGCAGCGCCGCCAGATAAGCGACCTGGTCGACGTGATGCGCGATGATGCGCTCGTCCACCGCCTCGCGAATGCCCTGGGCGAGGGCCTCCATCGCGGCGCCTGACATGCCGCCGTAGTGCGGGAAGCCCTCGTATACGACGACCAGCTCGCGCAGCCGCTCGGCGAGACGGTCGTCGTTGACCGCGACGAGTCCCCCGATCGGCACGAAGTGATCCTTCTTGGACGAGAAGATCGCGCCGTCGCTGAGGTCGGCGATGAGCTTCACGATGCTCGGGAGCGGCCGCTGCGCATATCCATCCTCGCGCCGCTTCACGAAGAGCGCGTTCTCGGAGCTGCGCGTCGCGTCGAGGATGAGCGGCACCCCGTAATCCAGCGTCAGCGCGCGCACTTCGACGAGGTTGTCGATCGAGAACGGCTGGCCGCCTGCCATGTTGAGGCACGCCTCCTGCCGGACGAATGCGATGTGGCCCGCGTCCGGCCCGCGCAAGATCGATTCGAGCCGCGAGACGTCGATGTTGCCCTTGAACGGATGCCTCGACGCGGGGTCGCGCGCCTCCGGGATCGCAACGTCGACCCACGTTCCGCCGGCGAGCTCGGCATGTACGCGCGACGTCGTGAAGTAGAGGTTCGACGGGACGAGCATTCCCGGCCGTACGAGGACCTGAGAGAGCAGGTGCTCGGCGCCGCGCCCCTGATGGGTCGGGATCGTGTGCTTGTAGCCGTAGACCTCACGCACCGCGCGCTCGAGCCGGAAAAAGCTGCGCGACCCGGCGTACGACTCGTCGCCGAGCTCCATGTGCGCCCGCTGCTCCTGCGACACGGCTCCGGTCCCGCTGTCCGTGAGGAGGTCGACGTAGACGTCGTCGGAGCGGAGGAGGAACGTGTTATAGCCTGCCGCCGCGAGCGCCGCGCGCCGGCGCTCGAGCGGCGCGAGCGCGATCGGCTCCACCACCTTGATCTTGTACGGCGGCGCTTGCACGAGCGAAGCGTCGCGGCCGCCGGGTCGACGGGCATCCGTGGTGGCTACGCGTACGCTTGCGGGAATGCCCTGGTACTACGCCGTCGCCGAGCGCGACCACGACATCCAGGACCCAACGAGCCCGGAGAAGATCCGGCAGCTCGGGTCGCTCCTCCGTCTCGGCCCCGGTTCGCGCGTCCTCGACGTCGCCTGCGGCAAGGCCGGGCCCGCGCTCGTCCTGGCGGCCGAGTTCGGGTGCCACATCCTGGGCGTCGAACGGGCCGCGGACTTCGTCACCGCCGGACGCGACCGTATTCGCAAGGCCGGCCTCGTCGACCGGATCGAGATCGTCGAAGGCGACGCGAGCGCGTACCCGCTCGACGACGAGGCCTGGGACGCGGCGCTGTGCCTCGGCGCGTCGTTCGTCTACCACGATCTGGAGGGCACGCTCGCGGCGCTCGCGCCGGCCGTGCGCAGCGGCGGCTTCGTCGCAGTCGGGGAACCATACTGGCGCGAATGGCCGCTCCCGACGGGCATCGACGACGAAGGCTGGGTGACGCTGCCGCAGACCGTCGGGAAGTTCGAGGCGGCAGGCCTCGCGCCCGTCGGCTTGATCGCGGCGTCGGACGACGACTGGGACCGGTACGAGTCGCTGCACTGGCGCGCGCTCGAGGAGTGGCTGGCCGAGAACCCCGACGACCCGGAGGCGCCCGGAATCCGGGAGCGGCACGAGAGGAACCGCGACTCGTATCTCAACCTCGAGCGCCGCCTCCTCGGCTGGGCGATCGTCGCCGCCCTCAAGCCCTAGGCGGCGCGCGGGAGCGCGAGCGGCTCGAGCAGCGCGCGGAACCGCTCCGACTCGAGCAGGTGCCGCTTCCCCAACTCCAGCCCCAACTCCGCGAAGATCGCGGCTGCGTCGGCATCGCGCACCTCCGCCGGCTTGCGGTACTCGGCGACGAGCCAGTCGCGCAGCTCATCGAAGCGCTCGTCGGCTGTGAAGATCCGGCGGACGACGAGCTGGGGCGCGACCGTCCCGTTCCACCGATTCTCGGAGAGGCGGAACGCCACGTCCCAACGGTGCTCCTGCCGGTAGACGTCGAGACGTGAGCCGATACCGAACGCGATCGCGCTGCCGGCGTCCGCGCCGTCGCGGCGCACGCGGAAGCGCAGGTGCTTGCCCTCGCCGACGGTTGCGAGCTCGCCGAGCTCGCACCCTGGTGCGAGCAACGTCACCTCCGGGTTGCCGAGGCCGAAGGGTGCAAGCTTCGCGAGCTCCGTGCACAGGTCCAGCGTGAGGCGCGTCCCGCGCGGGACGATCGCGTCGATGCGCGTCACCGGCCGCAGGTCGTCCTCGACCAGCAGTCCCGCTGCGTGTGCCGCGAATCGCTCGGCGAACGCGCCGACATTCTCCGGCTTGATCGATAGGCCGGCGGCAGCGCGATGGCCGCCCCAACGCCCGAGCAGATCGGAGCACGCGGCCAGCCCTGCGTGGAGGTCGAACGAGGGGATCGAGCGCCCCGACCCCTTCCAATCCCCCTCGCCCCCGGCGATGAGGACGACCGGGCGGTTGAAGCGTTCGACGAGTCGCGATGCGACGATGCCGATCACGCCTTCGTGCCAGTCCTCGCCGGCGACGACATACGCGCGCCGGCGGCGGTTGGCCTCCGGCCACGCCTCGACCGCAGCGATCGCCTCGCGCAAGATGCGGCCCTCCACCGCTTGCCGCTCTTGGTTCAGCTCCTCGAGCCTGTGCGCAAGCGCGCGCGCCTCCTCCACATCGTCTGTCAGGAGCAGCTCGAGCGCGGCGCGCGGATGGCCGAGCCGCCCGGCCGCGTTGATGCGCGGCCCGAGCCGGAAGCCGACGGCGCCGGCGTCGATCGCTGCCGGGTCGACGCCCGCCGCGCGCATGAGGGCTTGCAGCCCCGGCTTCTGCGTGCGCGCGAGCGCGCGCAAGCCCGCGATCGCGAGCGTGCGGTTCTCGTCGAGCAGCGGCACGACATCCGCGATCGTCGCCAGGGCGACGAGATCGAGATGCCGCTTCGGGATGTCCGAGTCGACGCCGAAGAGCGCCTGCCCGAGCTTGTAGACGACTCCCGTGCCGCACAGCTCCGGGAAGGGATAGTCCGACGGCCGGGTCGCGACGATCGGGCAGTCGGGAAGCGCCTCGCCGGGGCGGTGATGGTCGGTGACGATCACCTCGAGGCCGCGGGCCTTCGCCTCGGCGACCTCGTCGGCCGCGGTGATGCCGCAGTCGACGGTGAGCACGAGGCCGCAGCCGTCGTCGGCGAGACGGGCGAGCGTCTCGGAGCGGACCCCGTAGCCCTCGTCGAAGCGGCTCGGCAGGTGCCAGGCGACGTCCGCCCCGAGCTCGCGGAGGAGATGGACGGCGAGCGCGGTCGCCGAGATGCCGTCGACGTCGTAGTCGCCGTGCACGCAGATGCGCCTGCCGTCGGCAATCGCGGCCCGGATCCGCTCGCACGCGGCTCGCATGTCCCCGAGGAGGAACGGGTCGTGCGGCGGCAGCTCGCCCGCGAGGAAGGCCGCCGCCGAAGCGGGGTCGGAATAGCCGCGCCGAACGAGTACGCCTGCCGTCAACTCGCTCACCCCGAGCGAGGAGGCGAGCTCGGCCTGCACCTCGTGCGGGCACGGACTCAGCGTCCAGGTGCCCTCGTGCATCGGTGGATCACGGTACGGTCGGCGTCGGACGGCATGAGAGAGCTCTTCCTTCTCGACCCCGAGGTCACCTTCCTCAACCACGGCTCGTTCGGGGCGACGCCCCGGGCCGTCTTCGAGCGCTACCAGGCCTGGCAGCGCGAGCTCGAGCGCGAGCCGGTCGACTTCATCGCCCGCCGGCTCGGGCCGCTCCTGGCCGACGCACGCGCCTCGCTCGGCGCCTACATCGGCGCCCGTGGCGAGGATCTGACGTTCGTGCAGAACGCGACAACCGGCGTGAACATGGCGGCGCGCGCCCTCGACCTGCAGCCGGGGGACGAGGTGCTGGCCACGAACCTCGAGTACGGCGCATGCATCCTCGCGTTCCGACGACTCTGCACGTTCGTGCAGGTCCAGTACGAGGAGCTGTTCGAACACGTGTCGGAGCGGACCCGGGCGATCTTCGTCTCGCACATCACCTCGGAGACGGCTCTCCTCCTTCCCGTGGAGGAGATCGTGCGCGAGGCGCATGCACGCGGCCTCGTCGCGATCGTCGACGGTGCGCACGCGGTCGCGCACGTCGATCTCGACCTCGACGCGCTCGGCGCGGACTTCTACGCCGGCAACTGTCACAAGTGGCTGTGCGCGCCGAAGGGCTCCGGCTTCCTCCACGTGCAGCCGGAGTGGCAGGAGCGCGTGGACGGCGCGATCACGAGCTGGGGATACGAGGAGCCGGCGACGTTCATCTCCCGCACCGAGCGGCAGGGCACGCGCGACGCATCCGCATACCTCACCGTCCCCGCGGCGATCGAGTTCGTGCGCGAGCACGACCACCGAGAGCGCTGCGTTGCGCTCGCGCGCGAGGCCCGGCGCGAGCTCTGCGCCCTCCTACGGACGGAGCCGATCGCGCCGGAGGAGATGGTGCTGCAGATGGCGAGCGTCCGGCTCCCGGTGTCAGACACCGGACTGTCCCAGCGGCTCTTCGACGAGCACCGGATCGAGGTCCCGGTCTCGGACGACGGCGAGCTCCTTCGCATCTCCATCGCGCCGTACACCACGCGCGAAGACGTCGACCGGCTGCTAGCCGCCCTCTCGCGGGAGCTTCACGCCTAGGAAGCTCAGCACGAAGAGAAGCGCGATCCCGATCACCCAAAGCGCGAGCACGAGCCGCGGGCGGCGGGTCTCGCGCAGGTGCTGCGCCGCGACCTTTCCCCACAGGATCAGCAGCCCGACGATGACGCCGACTGCGACGACGATCACCGGCGCGAGGATCGCGATGTCGGATGCCTTCACGATCGACAAGGGTACGCTTGAGGCGTGGAGGCCGAGGCGAACTACTCCTCCGGCGACGATTACCTGGTCGAGTTCCTCGGCTACAGCTTCAGCTTCAACGCGGAGGACTTCGAGCAGCGCGTGACCGCAGCCGCCGTCAAGCTCGGCCTGCTCCAGGGCAACGAGCTCGACGACGACGAGACGGCCGACCTCGTCGAGCTGGTCGAGCTCGGCGCCATCGAAGAAGCGCGCAGCCCGCTCGGCCGCTATCTCGTCCGACGCTGGGACGAGGTCTCCCTCGTCGGGGGCGAATCACTCGTCTACTGGCTGAAGAAGCTCGTGTTCCGGGGCGCGTGGCTCGACCATCACGTGAAGGAGGGGAAGCTCGAGGTCGGCTGGGACGATGCCGTGGCCGAGTTCTCGTACCGCGACCCGAACGGCGGGCGCGCGCTGCTCGAGCTGCTGCCGACGCCGAGCTGGCACGAGCTCCGGTACCGGCCGTGACGCCGCGCTTCTACGTCGTCGCCGGTCCCGCGTATCTCGCAGCGCTGCTCGCGGCGGATACGCACGTCGCGTATCGAGGGCAGCTCGCGCTCGGGGCGCTGACCTGGATCGTGCTCATCGTCGCGCTGCGTCCTCTCGCGCCGCTCGCACGCGCGCAAGCGCTCGGCGTCGTCGTGTTCGCGACGATCGGCGAGGTGACCGGCTCGCTCGTCTGGGGTGTCTACCACTACCGGCTGCACAACCTCCCGCTCTTCATCCCGCCCGCCCACGGCGTCGTCTATCTCAGCGGCCTCGCGCTCACGCGCGTCGTGCCTGCGCGCCGTCTCGTCGCAGCGGCGGCCATCGGCTCCATCGGCTGGGGCCTCGCCGGATTGACGGTGCTGCCGCGGCTCGACGTCGCCGGCGCGATCGGCGTGCCGCTCCTGTGCGTCTTCCTGTGGCGCTCGCGGGCACGGGCGACGTATGCGGGCGTGTTCCTCGTCGTCGGCGCGCTCGAGCTGTACGGCACGTCGATCGGGACGTGGCGCTGGGCACGGACGGTACCCGGCCTCGGCATCGCGGACGGGAACCCGCCGAGCGGCGTCGCGAGCGGCTACGTCTGGTTCGACGTCATGGCGCTGCTCGTCGCGCCTGCGCTCGTCGCGGCTGCGGGCTGGCGCGTAGCCCTTCGCGGGCGCACCGTGGAGGCATGAAGGTCGCAGCATTGATCTGCGTCCCGCTCGGGCATCGCTGGCATCCGGTGGAGAGCGACACCCCGTATCCGCTGCTCAAGTGCGACCGGTGTGGCCGCCTGCGCGAGATGACGGCGGAGTCGCGCGGTCCCGAGGGTTGGATGGCGCGCGGCGCGCGCTCGGGCGCGATGGGCCAGATGATGGACGACCCCGACCGCCGGCGCTAGTCGCCGCCGAGCGGCACAAGACCGACATCGCCCTCGAGGAAGATCACCACCTCGCCCGGCTCGTCGTCGATCTGCCAGCGCTCGAAGAACGCACGCGCTCCGTCTCGAGAGCGCCAGTGCGCAATTGCATAGAACGCGGAGCCGTCGGATGCGCGCCAGGCGCGGTGGAACGTGCAGCCGAGCTCGGCCGCGCTCGCACGCATCGCATCGTCGATCCACCGGACCCGCTTCTCGTAGAGGTCGTTCGCGGTCTGCCCGTCCGGCGTCGGGCACGGGACATGAAAGAGCACCCACACGGCTAGGTCACCGGGACGCTGAAGCCAAAGCGCGCGACGCGGTCTTCCGGCGATGTGCGCAGCTCGAAGCGGCGGATGAGCCCGATGGGGATGACGAGCGCGTCGGGGAGGTCGCGCTCCTTCGCGTTCTGGACGTAGATGGTGATCATCCCGAAGCCCGGCTCGGGCTCGATGCGGTCGAGGACCCATCGCGACGTGTCCGCCAACTCGACTTCGACAACGGGCGTCGCCACCCCGGTCGACTCGGCGAACTTCTCGATCGCGCGGTGGACGCGGGCGACGAACGCCTCGTGCGGCCCCTCGGCGACCGGCGTCCAGAGCTCGGGCACCCCACGAGACTAGATCAGTGTCGTCCCCGATGGGATTGCCGCCCCAGCGGGGGACCATGCTCGTATCGAAAGGAGCAATCCATGAGCGTGGCATTTGCCGCAGCAGGCGCGATCGCGGTCGCGCTCCTCATCATGGTCGTCGTCGGCTTCTCTCTCTTCGAGATGAGCCCATTCGCCCATCACCGCGATCAGTTCCGCGATGCGCACGGGCGGCGCATCGGCTCCAGCCCGCGGCTCGACTGACTAGAACAGCTTCGCGTCGTCCGGCGCAGCACCCACGTGCTCGCGGCCGAGCGTCGTGATCGTGCGACCGCGCGGCGTGCGCTGGATGAAGCCCAGCTGCAACAGATACGGCTCGTACACGTCCTCGATCGTGTCCGGCTCCTCGCCGAGCGAGACGGCGAGCGTCGACAGCCCGACCGGGCCGCCCTCGAACTTGCCTGCGATCGCGCGCAGCAGGTTGCGGTCCGTCCGCTCGAGACCGGCCTGGTCGACTTCGAGCAGCGCCAGTGCTTCCTCGGCGACGGCGGTCGTGATCGCGCCCTGGTGGCGCACCTGCGCGACGTCGCGCACGCGCCGGAGGATCCTGTTCGCGATGCGGGGCGTGCCG
>CAZXZX010000192.1:0-5843 GCA_964645445.1 uncultured Gaiellales bacterium | reverse complement strand
CTGCGCTCGGCGCGCCCTTGACAGTTCGGCGGTCATACCGGCGGGGAAACACCTCTTCCCATTCCGAACAGAGAAGTTAAGCTCGCCAGGGCCGATGGTACTCGGAGGGCAACCTCCCGGGAGAGTAGGTCGCCGCCGATTATCTTCAGAAAAGGCCTGCGAGAGCGGGCTTTTTCATGGTCCTACGCAGGCAGCGTCAGGCTCTCGAGGTCGCGCGGGTAGTACGTGAGGTACTCGATGCCGTCGTCGGTTACCACGACCGTGTCGGAGTGCCGGAAGCCCCCGAGCCCGGCCACGTAGAGCCCCGGCTCGACCGTGAGGACCATTCCGGGCCGGATCTCGGTCGTGTCGCCGCGATCGAGGAACGGGCCTTCGTGGTAGCGGATGCCGATCGCGTGGCCGACGTGATGGCGCCAGCTCTCCCAGAGGCCGTGCTCGTCGTAGTACGCCCGGACGGCGAGGTCGACGTCGGCACAGCGCGAGCCCGGCCGGATGGCGTCGAACGCGATGCCCTGTAGCGCGACCATGTGCTCGAACATGCGGCGCTGCTCGTCGCGCGCCGGCCCGATCACCATCGTCCGCTCGAGCTCGGAGTGGTAGCCCCACACCGGCGCGGTTGCGCCGGTGACGAGCACGTCGCCGGCCCGGAAGACGATGTTGTTCGCATGCGCGTGCGGGATGGCGGCGTTGCGGCCGATCTGCCCCCGATAGCCGGCGAGCGCGCCGCCGAACCACGGGCTCTGCGCGCGGTAGATCGGCCCGATCGCGTCGAGCATGGCCGCGGTCGCCTCGGTGCCCGCTCGTGCCGTGACTTCCGTCTCGGACACACCGGCGCGCGTGTATCGCTGCAGGAGCGTGTGCGCGAGGTTGGCCCACTTCGAGCTCTCGCGCAGCAGGTCGATCTCGGCGGCGCTCTTGATCGCCATCTGGTCCTCGACGACGTCGGCGACGATCTCGACATCGCCGCCCAGCGCTCCGCCGCGATAGCCGAACATGCGCGGGTAGCCGTCGTGGTCGGCGCCGATACGGTCGCGGATGCCCATCGAGTGGCAGAGGCCCCAGATGCGGTCCATCGGATGCTCGGTGCCCGGGTACTCGTCGTAGGCGAGAACGTCCTGCACCGCTGTGTTCGCCTGCGCATGCTCGAGCTCGAGGCGCGGAACGAGCATCCCGTTGCGTCCATCCGCGGCCAGCACGAACGCGATAGGCCGCTCGGTCGGAATGAAATGAAAGCCCGAGTAGTAGAGGACGTAGTGCGGGTCGAATAGGACGCAGCCGCCCAGGCCGCGCTCCTCCATCGCCGCGGCGAGCGCGGCACGGCGCGCCGCGAACTCGGGCTCCTCGATCCTCATGCGGCCTCCATCGCCGCGTCGAGGGCTCGAAGCCGCTGCACGCGTGCCTCGATCTTGGGGTGCGTGATGAAGAGCGCGGCGAGACCTTCCTCCATGAAGGGGTTGAACGGCCAGAGTGGCTCGGTTGCCGGCGATGCCTCGAAGGCGACGAGCTCGGCTGCTTGATCGAACCGCGTGAGGGCGTCGGCGAGACCGTGCGGGGACTCGCAAAGCGCCGCGGCGAGCCGATCAGCCTCGAATTCGCGTTTCGGCGAAAGGAGCACGTGCGTACACGCTGCCGCGATGGGGCCGAGCACGAACAGCAGCGGACGCTGCAACCAACCGCCGACGCGGGTGAGCTCGATCATCGACGCAGCGAGCACGACAACCGACGTCTGTAACGCGACATCGCGATGTTTGACGTGTGCGATCTCGTGGGCGAGCACTCCCTCGAGCTCGGCCGGCGGGCACGCCGCTATGCACCCGGAGCTGACGGCGAGCGCCGAGTACGTCGGCCCGCGCCCCGTTGCGAGCGTCAGCGGCATGCCGTCGGGGATGAGGTAGAGCCTCGGCTTGAGGATTCCGGCGCGAGCAGCGAGCCGCTCGACGGCCGAATGAAGCAGCGGCGCCTCGGCCACCGGCAGCTCACGCGCGCGCACCATACCGAGCACGGCGCGGTCGAAGGTCCAGTACGCCCCAACGACGAGCAGGAGCGCGCAGAAGACGAAGATGGACAGCAGGCGGATTCCGCCGATCGCCCAGCCGATGAACGCGAGCACGGCACAGATGCCGACGAGCAGCAGCCACGCCTTGAGAATGTTGCGCGCCGCGATCAGCGCGGCACCCTACTGGTCTTCCGGCTCGCCCCGGCCGTCGTCATCGAGCAGCCCGCGCGGCGGCCAATCGTCGTTCTGCGGGGCGTCGCACCGGCTGGAGCAATGGAGCGAGGCGATGTTTTGCAGCGGCACGAGGATGTGGCCGTTCAGCTCGATGTGCGCGACCTCGTCGACATAGCAGTAGGCGGTGAGCACGCCCTCCTGGTACTCGCCGCCGAAGAGCGCGACCTCGACCTGCTCGCCCTTGTACTTCCCCGTGTAGTCCTCCACGCGAGGTCAGTCTATAGCCCGCAACGAGCCGTCCTCGTGGGCGCACGACCACACGACGCAGTTCTCGAACGGGCCCCCGTCGAGACCGAGATGCTCGTGGATTCGCCGCATCGAGCCGCCGTGGGTGACGACGAGCACGCGCCCGCCCGGGTGCCGTTCCGAGATGCGATGGACGGCCGCGAGCACGCGCTCGGCGTGGGCCTCCTTCGGCTCCCCTTGCCAGACGTCGACCGTGCCCGCCTCCTCGGCTGTGAGCCCTTCGATCGGGCCGACGTCGATTTCGCGCAGGTCGGGGTCGACGACGACGGGCGCACCGAGTTTCGTGCCGACGATCTCGGCGGTGTCGCGGGCCCGGCTCAGGTCGCTCGAGTAGATCGCGTCGATTGGTTGGCCGACGAGCTGCTCGGCGAGAATGCGGGCTTGCTCTCGGCCACGCTCGTTCAGCGGCACGTCTGCATGACCCTGCCAGCGGCGCTCGGCGTTCCAGTCGGTCTCGCCGTGGCGTACGAGCAGCAGCGTGGTCACCTCCGACTAAGGTACCCGCGCGATGGATCTCGGCCTGCGCGATCACGTGTGTCTCGTCACCGGCTCGACCGCCGGCATCGGCCTCGAAACGGTGAAGCTGCTGCGCGCAGAAGGCGCGACCGTCGTCACAACGGGCCGCGGCGGCGGCGACATCCAAGCCGACCTCGCGACGCCGGGAGCGCCCGAGCGTGTCGTGAACGAGGTCATCGGGCGCCACGGCCGGCTCGACGTCCTCGTGAACAACGTCGGCGGCACCGAGATCCGCAAGCTCGAGCAGCTGACCGACGACGATTGGCAGGCGTCGTTCGAGCTGAATCTCATGACGGCCGTTCGCGCCACGCGGGCAGCACTGCCGGGGATGCGCGAGCGCGGCGCCGGCACGATCGTGAACGTCTCGTCCACAGCGGCCAAACGCCCCTCGATGTCGATGCCCGACTACTCGGTGATGAAGGCGGCGATGCTGTCGTTCTCGCGGCTCGTCGCCGACCTGTACGCGAAGGACGGTGTGCGTTGCAACGCGGTCACCCCGGGCCCGACCGCGACCGGAGCGTGGCTCGGCGACGGCGGGCTCGCTGACCAGCAAGGCGCGAGGGACGAGGTGCTCGCGAAGGTCGGAGCCGGCAGGCCGCTCGGCCGGCTCGCGGAGCCGGAGGAGGTCGCTGCGGTGATCGCATTCCTCTGCTCGCCGCGGTCGAGCTACGTGACGGGCGCGGCCTGGAGCGTCGACGGCGGCACCGTCCCCATCATCATCTGAGCCGAAGCCGGCACATTCTCGTCACAGCTTCCGCAATAGGATCGAAGGTGGGTAGGGGGGTCGGGTCGGGACCCGTTCTTGACGCGTGTACCAGGTCCGCCACGGTCACTTGTGCCCGCCGCCTCAGCGACTACGCTGGCCTCAGGATGCCGGATCTCGCCGGTCATGTTGCCGATGCCTTTGAGAGCCTCGTGCGCGAGCACGAGGAGCGCTGGCTGTCGTCGCTGGCCGTTCGCTCGTACGAGTCGCGCGGCCGCAACCTCCCCGAGGAGGAGTGCAGCCTGCGGACGCCGTTCCAGCGTGACCGCGACCGCATCGTCCACTCGAAGGCGTTCCGGCGGCTGCGCCTGAAGACGCAGGTCTTCGTCGATCCGGAAGGCGACCATTTCCGTACCCGGTTGACCCACACGCTCGAAACCGCCGGCATCGCGCGCGGCGCCGGCCGCGCCCTCCGGCTCAACGAGGATCTCGTCGAGGCGATCGGCCTCGGCCACGACCTCGGGCACCCGCCGTTCGGCCACGCCGGCGAACAGGCTCTCGACGAGCTGCTGCGCGAGCGCGGCGGCCGGGGATTCCGCCACAACGAGCACTCGCTCCGCGTCGTCGAGCGGCTCGAGCGCGATGGGCGAGGACTCAACCTCACGTGGGAGGTGCGCGACGGGATCCTCAAGCACACCGGCCCCGACGAGCCGGAGACGATGGAGGGGAGAATCGTGCGCATCGTCGACCGGGTCGCGTACATCAACCACGACATCGACGACGCCGTCCGCGCCGGCGTTCTTTCCCAGGGCGATCTGCCGGAAGAGGAGATCGCGCTTCTCGGCGAGACCGGATCGCGTCGCATCGACACGTTGGTGCACGACCTCGTCGAGACGTCCGCGCGCGTCGGAGACATCGTGCAGAGCGAGGAGATCGGTAGCGCGATGCTCTCGCTGCGCGCGTTCATGTTCGAGCGCGTGTACCTCCAGCAGGAGCACGCGCACATCCGCGCCACCGTCCGCCGCATCTTCGAGGACCTCGTCGACGTTCACGGCTACGGGATCGAGGACGCGACCGACTACATCGCGGGCATGACCGACCGCTTCGCTCTCGCGGCTGCAAGCGGAGGCGGCGAATGAATCGCCTCCTCGTCTCGCCGGCGTCGCAAGCGAGCGCCTGCTAATGGCGCGCATCAAGGACAGCTCGGTCGAGGCCGTGAAGTCGGCGACCGAGATTCTGCCGCTCGTCGAGGACTTCGTCCCGCTACGCAAGACGGGCGGCACGTACAAGGGCATTTGCCCGTTCCACCAGGAGCGGACGCCGAGCTTCATCGTCACGCCCGCGCGCGGGACCTTCAAGTGCTTCGGCTGCGGGGAGGGCGGTGACGCGATCGCCTTCGTCGAGAAGATCGAGCAGGTCGATTTCGTCGGCGCGATCGAGTTCCTCGCGAACCGTTTCGGTGTACAGCTCGAGTACGAGGAGATTTCCCCTGAGGCTGACCGTGCGCGCCGTCGCCGCGAGCGCCTCGAGCAGCTGCTCGAGCGCGGCGCTTCGTTCTACGAGCGCGTGTTGTGGGAGAGCGAGCAGGGCGCGTTTGCACGCGACTATCTCGCAGGGCGCGGCCTTCTCGAGGAGGTCTGCCGCCAGTTCCGGCTCGGCTACGCCCCCGGCGGCCCGACGCTCGCAAGGCGGGCGCGGGACGAGGGCTACGGCTCCGAGGAGTTGCTCGCGGCCGGCCTGGCGAATCGTCGCGGCAACGACTACTTCTCGCGTCGACTCGTGTTTCCGCTCGCCGACGCGCGCGGGAGGGTGCGAGGCTTCCAGGCCCGCAAGCTGCACGACGACGACCCGCTGCAGGCGAAGTACGTCAACTCACCGGAAGGCGACCTCTTCAAGAAGGGCGACCTCTTGTACGGGCTCGACACCGCCCGCCAGGCGATCGCGAAGGAAGACCGCGCCGTCGTCGTCGAAGGGAATACCGACGTGCTCGCGCTCCGGCAGGCGGCCTTCCGACCGGTCGTCGCGTCGATGGGAACGGCGCTGACGGAGGCGCAGCTGCGCGAGCTCGGCCGATTGACGAAGCGTCTGTACCTCTGCTTCGACGCCGATGCCGCCGGCCAGGACGCGACGCTTCGGGGAATGGAGCTC